>JBLHWU010000043.1:0-34267 GCA_047629355.1 Saprospiraceae bacterium
CTTCTGACTTCTGACAGCGCAGCGGTCTGACTTCTGACTTCTAAAAAAACTATTGGTCTCCTTCTTGCCCTGTCATCAACTTCACCTGCATGCCGTCCAACAACGCTCGCAAACCTGCTGTCGCAACCAATTGTCCTTCCTTCAAACCGCTTTTTACCACAAATCCATCCGGTAAAATATCACCAATCTCTACCGTCGTCTTTTTTACTTTATAATTTGCACTATCTTTTTCCAAAACAAACGCATAAGTATTTTTTCCAACCTGCCCAATCGAAGCTGTTGGTGCAACTAATTTACTGGCATTCGCTTTAATGACGGCTTGTGAAAAAGTCACATTTGTTGCCATCCCTGGACGCATTCGAGAGGATGGTTTGTCAATCTGAATCGTTACAGAATAAGTCGATGCTTCGCCTGATGCATAACCAACTTCCGAAACTGTTCCTTTAAAGGTTTTACCAGCAATTGCCGAAAAAGCAATCTCTACTTGTTGCTTTCTCTTGATTTGACCAATAATTGATTCAGGAACATTGACCGCTACTTCTGGCTTGGTTTCCGCACTCAAGGTCACCAAGGGTTTTCCGGGATTAACCATCTCATTTTCAGCTGCAAAAACTGCTGTGATAACACCTGTGAAAGGTGCAATCAACTTCGCATAACGAACTTGATTATTAGCCGCTTGCGATTGCTTTTTAGCAGCAGTTACCTGTGCTAAAGTCGCTTCGTAAGCTGATTGCGCACTTTTATAGGTTGCTTTCGCTTGTTCGTATTCACTCAAAGGAACACTGTTGTTTTCATATAATTTCTCGACTCTTTCATAATTAGATTTCGCGGTGATTTGGTTGGATTGAGCAGAAGTAATTTGCGATTCTGCTTGCTTTACATTCGCCAATGATTGGTCGTAAGTCACGCTGTAATCTGTCGCGTCAATGCGCGCAATCGTTTCACCTTTTCTAACTTTATCACCTACTTTTACTTTCAAATAATTGATACTACCCGCTACTTTAAAACTCATATTTGCCACATTGCTTGACTGCGATGTACCTGCAAAAGTATTGGTGGTCGCTGCGCCTGATTTTATGATTTTTCCATAGCGAACGGGACGAATTTTCTTTTTGACCTTAGGTGCTGCCTTGTTGCAAGCGGTGAAAAGGAATAGGATGCTTATGATTAAAAATTGATATTTCATTGTTGATATTTTTTAGATATTGAGTTGTTTCTGGTAGCGGATACCCTAAAGGTATCCGCTACCAGTGCTAATTTTTCATTCAGAAGAAACCATATACTGCGCCAATCTATCCATAAAAGCATTTTGTTCCTGTGGCGTACCCAAATTATAATAGAAACCGATTGACCGTTCCAATTTCAGCAAATCCAACATAAATTGGTAGCCCGCATTTGCTGCTCCAATTTCTGTTTGAATTTTAGCATTTTGTGCATCAATCAAGGTCGTCACATTTGCCAAGCCCTGTGAATATGCATCTTGTACGATGTCAAAATTGTCACCGGCAGCTGTTGTTGCTACTTTAAATTGCTGAACACTGTACGCTGACGCGCCCACTTGTTGCAAGGTCGCTCGCACTCGCAATTCAAACTGATTTTCCGCATCTGCGCGTTGACCTTCTGTTTGCAAAATGGACAATTCCGTTTGTTGCTTATTGATATTCCGTTGTCCACCTTGTAAGATTGGGAAAGCGACCCCAAGTCCGAGATTCCAACCGGGTTCAACATCGGGTATAACGCCTGTGAGCGCATTTGGAGAAATATCCCAACGTTTAATGGTGTAGTCCCAGCCGCCAGATACGCCCGCAGTCGGCATATAAAAGGCACGTTCTTTTGATTTTAGTAATCGTTCTTGTGATGCCAAACCGTAGTCGATTTCTTTTAAAGTAGGCAAATTGGCAAGTGCTTCTTCCACAAAGAAGTCAGCTAATTTTTCCAATTCTGCTTCGTTTTTGATGGAATACATCAAGCGTCCGCCGTTTGCCATTAAAAAGTTATCATCTTCTGAAATATCTTCTGCCAAAAAGGCTTCATTAATGTCTTGATTTAAAATTTGGTTGAGGGAATATTTGGCTTGTTGCAGTTGTGCCATGGCATCATTTAAATCAATTTTATCCAATGCCAACTCTGTTTTCCAACGATTCAAATCCGTCGCACCAGAGTAACCCACTTCATCTTTTGCTTTTGAAATGTCTAAATTATCTTTCGTCACGCTCACATTTGACGCTTGAATGTCCATGAACGCCCGTGCTTGCAATACCGTTAAATAGGATTGCGCTGCTTCCAAAACTACATCCAATTGTGTTGCTGCCAAACCTGCTTCTTGACCTTTTGTTAGTAATTTTTGAATGGCAATATTAGCCAAAGCAGGTTCTGAATAGACCAACTGCGACAAGGAACTCGATGCCAACCAATTCAAACGACCTTTTGTGCCAAATGAGTTTTGTGCTGTATTTTCATCCAAGCCAATAATCGAGGTATTGACATCCAATTGTGGTAAGTATTCTGATTTTGCCAAAGCAACTTCTGTTTGTGCCAATTTTGGGTCAATACTCGCAACTTTCAAACTTAAGTTTCTATCTAAGGCTTCCATTATCGTCGTTTTCAAGCTTAAGCTTCGGTCTGTATTTTCATCAATGGCATTTAATAGAGTAGCTTCAGAAGCCAAATCCCAATGTGGATAAACACCTGTTTTTCGAGCTGTTTCCATATTGATAACCACATTGTCGCTGTAGGTTACGACTTTCACTGGAATATCAGAAGCGTTGATGCCATCGGTGATTATTTTAGAAACATTCAAGGCGATTCGGCGGGGTAGTTTATCAATATTTGGCTGAGATTCGTAACCGATTAAGGCACCTTGTTCGACCATTCTTTCGCCCATTAAAGCAACTGAAGGGAGTTTTTTATCCGCCAAATCTGCAAATAATTTAAGGTAATCTTTAGCAGCAAACGTTTTCGTAAGTGGTAAGACATAGATTGCATCAATATTGCTTGGAAGTGAATTTACATTAAATGCTGGAGAAAGGATAGTGAAATCTGCGTCTAAATCTTTGGCGGCATCTCCAAATAAATCATTGATATTTGGAAAGAAAGTATCCGCATCAGATTCAGCGATGACGCCAATATTTTTAAAGGGGAAAATGCTGTGCAGCAACTTCAAATCTTTAGCAAAAGAAAAGGGAGATTCTATATAAGAAAAATTATTAACGCCCGAAGTCCCCGCATTGGTCATTGGGACATTCTGTAATTCATGGTCAATAATCAACGAAGCAATCGCTGGTTTTGAATAATTTTTTAGTTGTGACAAGGCGGCCGAAGGTTGTGTACCAATGGCAATAATCATATCCACATTATTGTCAGCAAAGGCGGCAGTGAATAGATTTTGTATTTCAGAAGGTTCGCAGGTGCATTTTTTGGTGTCATAAACAACCTTGCGCCGATTGAGCAGCAGGCTGTTGATTTCGGTTTTTGTTTGTGCTTCAAACTGGGTTAAAACTCCGTTTGGCACATCCATCTCCGAAATGATGGTGATGTTTAAAGACTTCAGATTTTGTGCGTCGGCTGAAAACGCAGCGAAGAAAAGGAGTAAGAGACTCGTTAGTAATTTCGACATTTTTTCTTGTTTAATGTATTTGCGTATTGTTGAAGTATTGTTGAAGTATTGTTGAATTAAGGAGGTTAAGTGTACTTAAGTAAGTGCCTCTAAATAATCGACACTTGTCGACAGGACTATTTTCCGTTTAAAAAACTTAAAAACGCCTTTAATAGAAGGACTATTAAAGGATTTTTTAAATTTTTTAAACAAAAAATATCCTCTGTCAAAAGTGTCGATTATTTAAGGTCACCTACTTACCCCAATTAATCGAACATCTAAAAAGTATCTTTTTCCGTTATTTTCCTCTAAAAAATACTTCAATAAAGGGATTGTTTAAGAATTTTTTAGAGAAAACTAACGAAAAAATCTTACTCCTTTGATTGTTCGATTATTTATGTTCAGGTACTTACTTCAAGTAATCTCCTTAATTGCATCAACAACTCAACAACGTTTTTTTGTAGCGTATTAGGATTTTATAGGACGGAAGTGCACAGTCCTTTAAAGTTTAGCTCGCACCCCAAAGTGCAACTACTGGAGGCGCGCCTTTCCAATAGATTTGTTACCCTTTAATAAATACTAGCCTGAAAATATCTTTTTCCGATATTTTCCTTTAAAAAATCTTTAATAGCCTGTGTTATTGAAGAATTTTTAAAGGGAAAATAGCGGCAAAAGATGTTTATAAAATTACCGGATTAATTGCTACGCGTTACTTAATCATCTTTGCTAAACTTAAATTCAACTTTAGCAAGGTTGCGTTTTTTACCATTCAAGTTAAATTTTGCGGTCATCGTATTGGAAGACATTTTTTTACGAAGCACTATATTTTGTGCTGAACCATCCGTAAAAGTCAAGGTGATTTTAACCATAAAAATATCGGAACTTCTAACTTCCAATTTTACTTTCCGGAATTTCGCAGATTTGTCTGGAACCAAAAATTTTACCTACGCCTACATCCATTTATTTGCGACCTACTTTTTCGACTTTTGCATCTGATGGTTTGAGGGTGACCAAGCCTATGGCTTCCCACTTGTCTCCGATACAAGTGCTTTCTGAAGGTATTACTGGATTAGAATTTATCGCGGCTGACAAATTAAAGCTAAAAGTAATTAATAAAATAGTAATGATTTTAAATACTTTTGAAAAGTTTATAATTGAAATGGTTTTGTTGATAATTAAGTAACACGTACTAATTAATTAGGTAATTTTTAAACACAGATGCTAAGGAATGCGAATTAAATAAACTCAGACTTCTGAGAGGATATTTTGCCCTCATTTTTCACTTTAAAAATGCTCCTTATATCAACATAAATCGCACTTTCAAAGCAAAAAGGGATAACAAAACCGCTCTCTCAAGAATCTAACTTTATTTATTTCGTATTCCTAAATAAATTCCCTCTAATTTTGTACCGTTCTAAAATGTCAAAAATTTCTAAAAAAGAAAATATGAGATTCATCTTTACCATCATCAGCCTTTTTACCATTCTTAACCTTCAAGCCCAACTCTCTGACGAATGCAAATTAGCGTTCGGTACCAACCTGGGAGGCGTTTCTGATTACGGTACGGAACTTCCGTTCGTTGACCTTATGCACAGTGCGCGCACGTGGTATACCAGAGATATTGGCAATCCCAATGCCCCTTTTAACTCTGAACATGCCGACGACTTGACCTATCGTCCTGACGGTTATCCAACGCACGTTCCACAAGTAATTTCTAATTCAGAATACGAACAAAGAGTCGCGACCATTTGGGGAATTACTGATGGTTGGCCCGCTGGCGAATACACGGTATTATGGGAAGGAACTGGCGAACTCAGCTTCTGGGGTGGTTGCGAAAACGTTCAAGAAACAAACCCGCATCGAATCACTTTTGACTTTTTAAATCCTATCGGCAGTATTCTCGAAATGACGATTGAAGCGTCTGACCTCAACGACCCGATTCGCAACGTTCGCCTACTCATGCCTGGTACGGAAGCGACTTATGAAACGGAACCGTTCTACTCGGTTTGGCTCGAAAAAATGTCGATTTTTCCATCCGTTCGTTTCATGGATTGGGGGCAAACCAACAATTGGGGACAAGCAACTAATTGGGATTGGGACGACCCCTCTTTATTTGAATGGGAAGACCGCGCGCAGCTAAATCACTACACTTGGGCGAATAAAAACGGTATTCCTTATGAAATGATGATTAAATTATTGAACGATTACGACCTTGATGGTTGGCTTTGTGTACCGCATCGTGCGAGTGATGATTATATTGAAAAGATGGCGGAATTGTTTGAACAAAATTTGGAAGTAGACCGCCATTTGACTGTCGAGTATAGTAATGAACTTTGGAATTGGATTTTTGGACAAGCACAATGGTTGAATAAATATGGCTGTGAAATGCAAGGTGTTTCCTGGCCAGAAGGCATCGTGCCGTATATTCAAAATTGCTTGGATATTTGGTCGAACGTTTTTGCGGACGATATGGATAGAATTACTCGGGTAGCGGGTGTTCAAGTCTCGTGGCAAGATGTGAGTAATCGAATTGTGAACAACTTGACGGAAGGGAGTTTTGACGCGATTACGCCGACGTTCTATTTTGGTTTGGGTGCTGGAGGTGACGAAGTTTTAGACGTTTTAGGAACGGATGCAACGGTGGAAGATGTGGCATTTTATGCGCGACAAAGCATGGAAGCAACCAAGGTTTGGCTACAGTCGCAAAAGAATGAATTGGCTGACCCACTTGGTGTTCCGATGATATTTTACGAGGGCGGACAGCATATCACACCTAGTCCATTTGGAGTAGAACCGACGTATGCCCAAGCCTTGTTGGACATTCAGCGGGACACTTCCATGTACAATATGTACAACGAATGGTTTGATTTTTTACGGACGCTGCAAGTGGGAGAGGAACCCTTGAAATTGATGCATTTTTCTTTTGTCGCGGGACTTAGCGCACGGTATGGCAGTTGGGGAATGTTGGAAACGATGAACCAAGATACGACAGAGATTCCTGCACCTAAATATTCTGCGCTTTTAGAAAACATCTTGGCTTGTGATTTGAATGTTTCGACGGAGGAAATGCGTGATTTTAAAGAAAAATATGTTGTTTCGCCCAATCCAGCTAAGGACTTTCTGACGATTACTGGAAATTTAGAAAACAGTGAGATTGTGATTTATAATAGTATTGGACAGGTTGTTTTGCGTAAAAAAGTACACGCGAATAATGCTATTTTGAATGTGGAACAGATAGGAGAGGGGATTTATTTTTTACAAATAAATAATAGGAAGGAAGGGACGGTTCGGACAATTGTGATTGCAAAATAATTTTCAAAATAGACAGGATGGTTACACGGATTGGACGGATTTAAACGGATTTTAAAAAGTAGGTCTAATGCTTTTTTTGAAAAAAAAACTGCACCTGACCTATATTGAAAATCTGTTTGAATCCGTCGAATCCGTTCAATCCGCGTAACCATCCTATCGAATATATTATTGAATTTCTACTTCAAAAGTAACCTCCACATCCGTCTCGCCCGTAGAACAAGGATTCGTCAAAGCTTTATCTGGCTGATGTTTCAAAACGACGGTCAATGTTCCATTTCCCGCTTGTCCAGCTGTCAAATCTGCAATTAATCCCAAAGGATTTCCAGCCGAATCCGTATCATTAATGGTTACATCTTCCAGATTTCCAGTCGTCGAAAAACAAACTAAATGTTCGTCAGATTCCTCCTGAACTTCTACGGTAATATCTTCTATATCACTCGAATTGCTTTCATCTAAAAAACGAACAGCGATACTGTAAGCTGTCCCACTCGTTAATTGAATTGGGTCAATTACAGGCGGATTTCCACCATCTCCATCCGTATCACGAAAGGCAAAAGTAGTGACATTTCCATTTTCCGTAAAGGTTAACTCCACGGTTGTAATCAATTCCTCCTCATTCATTTGCACATTGTCATCGTCATCGCAGGCGGTAAAAAATAGGCTCGAAGCCAAGATTGCTAAAAATAAATATTTTGAATTTTTCATAAATTGTTTTTTTAGAGAAGTCAGACTTCTGACTTCTTTTTTAAAAGGAATACTTCAACCTTACCGAAATATTCCGCCCCATCTCATCCGAGAAATAACGCAGACGATTGAGGTAGCTTCGGTAAGCCGTATTAAATAAATTTTGTACCGCCAAACCAATATTCAGCGGCTGATTGTTAATGTTAAAACTGGTCGAAAAAGCGACATCAAATAGTGTATAACCATTCGGTGCTGCCGCAAAATCCTGACCTTCTGGCAAATGCGTTTGTTGTAAAACATTGCGCATTGTCATTTTTAAATTCGTCGTTTTTGCTGCTTGATTTTTTAAAAAAGCAGGAAACCAAGTCAAACTATGACTAAAGTTATCTGCTGGCATAAAAATCAAAAACTCCTCCGTTTTTTTATCAATAGCTCGCAAAATAGACGCACCTGATTCTAATTCCCATTGTGGTGAAAACTGCCAATTCGCCGTCCAATCCAATCCTCGCAATTGCGCATCCGTTTGTTGATATTCAAAAGCTGGAAATGCACCCCGAATCGTCAAAACAGGCTGTGCTTGTGGTTGCAAATAAATGAAGTCATTGACCTCATTTTGATACAAAGCCAGGCTTGCCCGAAATCCTGTTTCGGAATGCTGATTTGGGATAGTTAAATCAAAGGCTAAATTGGTCGAAAATGCGCGTTCGGAAATCAAATTTACATTCCCCAATTCATAGGAAGCAGAACCATGATGCACACCGTCACTATACAATTCACTGACACTTGGCGCGCGCCAAGCAGTCCCGAAATGCAGTTTGATGTTCAAGTATTTTGGCAACTTATAAATTGCGCCAAATGTACCTGATAGATTGTTGAAAGACAGCTGCTTGTCAATGATTTCGTTGCCTTGGTTTTTAATATTCATTTGTCGAATATCGTAGCGAAGTCCTGCCTCTAATTCTAACGGAAACGGATATTTTCGCCAGCGTTCTATCCAAAAAACACCGAATGTTTGGGTGTCATAATTTGGAATTAAACCACCTCGGTCAGTCGTGTTTTTTTGCTGCATCAATTGCGCGCCAAAACTGCCCGAAAAATGCTGAATCGGCTTATGTTCCAAGGTCATATCCAATGTATGTGTCGTGATTTCAAACTCAATTTCCGGATTCTCCAAACCTTCAGGCAATGTCCCAAAAGACTTGTGTGCATCAAATTCCTGACGGCGGTTAAATTGCCGTGCGTATTGCAGCGATAATTTTCCAAAATCAGGCATTGACCAAGCCGTTTTTGCTTTTAATAAATGGTGCGCTACTCGCTGCATCGGTCGCCCGATTTCATAAGTAAATTTACCATCATCAATTGGTCGTCCACGCCCAATTGCCGTTTGTAAATCGGTTGTGTTTCCAATATGTGCGCCTTCAAAAATGCCCAAATCAGTTTGAAATAAGCTATAGAAAATTTCAGAATCAAATGCACCTTTTTTTAAGCCAACCGTTCCGGAAAAGTTCTGTTCTTTTACACCCGTATTTTCCAAAAAATAATCAGGTGTCTGTGTATTGCCACCTCTTTTAAACGTCCCTTGCAAGCGTCCACTTAGCGGCAGATTTCCTTTTAATTTTCCATCAATTGCCGCAGAAATAACGCCCGTTTGCCCGTTAGAAAAACCTGCTAAATTGACTTCTCCACCAATGCCTACCATGTCGCGCAAAGGCTTCGGTTTTATCAAAATTACACCACCAAGCGCATCCGCACCATAACGAACGCTATTTGCGCCCATCACAACCGTCATTTCACCTGCCAAATACGGGTCAATTTCCGGACCGTGGTCAAGTCCCCACTGTTGTCCTTCTTGTCGCACGCCGTCCGTTAAGAGGAGTACTCGATTGGAATGCAAGCCACGAATGACGGGTTTTGAAATCGACGAACCGGTATTTAACGTACTGACTCCTTGTAAGTTAGCCAAAGCATCGCCAAGCGTTTGTCCTTTCAAGGCATCTAATTTTAAACCGATTAATTGTTGTTCAGACTGCGTAGAAACAGGCGAGAGAGATTGCGCCTTTACCACAATTTCATCCAAATCCAGTCCATGTCGCAAGCGAAAATCTACTTCGACATTTCCTTGAATAACGATTTCTTTAGCGACATGAGGGCAGCCAATGTGCCGACTTTCGACCGTATAATTCCCTTCACATAAGTTGTGAAAATGAAATTTACCCGCATCATCGGTCGTGACTCCTTTGGCTGTTTCCTGAATAAAAACCTCGGCAAATGCGATAGGCTCTTTGGTATCAGCATCTAGAACCGTACCGCAGAGGGTTGCGTCGCATTTTTGACCAAAACTTAGAAAAGGAAACGCCGCCAAAAGCAGTAAGGAGAGTAAGTTCCTTAGTTGGTGCATTTTTTTTTTTGTAAAATAGTTTAGAGAGAAGAACCCTCGACTTTTAAGGGGGAGTACATCCAAGGTTTTGTGGAATCTTCAAATTAATGAACGAATCTCTTCCCTTTTAGGAAGTTGGGGGTTCTTGTCTCTAACCACCAGATTTTTTTTTGAAAAATAAAAAGGAAATGCTTAAACCGAAGGCGGCCCCCGCAATCGAATAGTGAGATTAGAAGAAGTGGAAAAATTATTTTCATATAAAAAAATCGCAACAAAGGGCTGCGGAATTATCTCTTTTACTTTAAAATGGGTAACTGTTTCTTCAGAAGGAGAAAAATTGAAAAAACAAAGCAAACAATCGTTGTGCAAATAATCTGCACTGTGAAAATGCACCTCATCGTTTGCTGCTGTACAGTGCAAATGCTCTTCGTGGTTGTGTCCCAACAAGTGATGCGCCTCTTTAAGTAGGACGGCGCCAAAAACCAAAAATGCCAGCAAAAACGCAGCTATTGGTCGATATGTTGGTTGATATTTAATGTATTTACTGTGGTTGTTTTAAAAAATGAGCTACTTGTTTTTACTAAGGGCGAATTTTTGAAAGATAGCCCAGATGGAGTAGGAACGTTTTGGATGGTTAAAATGTTTATGTTTATGTTTATTTTTATTTTTATTTTTTGTTATTCCGACCGAAGTGGAGGAATCTGGGGGCAACATTGCTTCAGATTCCTCCACTTCGGTCGGAATGACAAAAAGAGGTTGGCATGACAAAAGATTACTGTATCACCACTTTCTTAGTAATTGTCCCTTTTGCATTCGTCGCTTTTACATAATAATTGCCTTTTGCTAATTTTTGAATCGGTAACTCCATTTGATTGTTGGTAATTTCAAAAGTCTCAACAGATTGACCATTATAAGCAATCAATTCCATTTTTTGACCAATAAAATTATCAGAAAATCTTGCAAAACAACCAACTGTTTGCGAAGCAGGATTAGGAAAAACGTTGATAAACTGTGTCGCATTTTCCTCATTGACATTATCAATGATAAAGTCTAAATTTCGATATTCAATAATCCGATTCGGCCCGCTTCCTGGATAACTTCCCCCATTTGTAGCAAAAAACAAGGCTCCATTATCCGGATTGATACATACGTCACGAATACGCCCATAGTCATCAAAATAATCTTCCTGACCAATGATTTCCGTCCCATCTGCATTGAATTCCATCACAGTCAAACGGTTGTATTGCCCGCCCAAACCACCTAAAACGGCCATCATCATTTTGCCTTCCCATTCTGGAATCGCAGGGTGATTGTAGTACTCAATGCCATTCACCGCGATGCAGGGCGACCATTCTGCCAGCGGTTCGCGAACGTTGAAGGTGTTGCAAAAATTGATTTCAGAACTGGTATTGCATTCGCCTTGCACGTTGGGCCAGCCATAGTTGCGATTTTCTTCGATAAGGTTAAATTCATCAGATTGTTGCGCGCCGTGTTCGGAGGAATACAATTGTCCATTTGGTCCATACGCCAAACCTTGTGCGTTTCGGTGACCATAAGAATAAATGTAACTATCTGCAATTGGATTATCGGCTGGAATTGAGCCGTCGAGGTTGATTCTTAGTAATTTTCCATTCAACTCCTCCAAATTTTGCGAAAGGTCGCTATTTCCTCGGTCGCCAGTCGTCATCAAAATTTTTTCATCGGTAGAAATTAATAAACGCGACCCATTGTGAATACCGCCGCCATTAATATTGTCCAGTAAAATCAATTCATTACTCAATTCTGTTCCATCCCAATCAAAACTGACGAGCCGTTCTTTCGTACTAAAACCTTGACTGTAGTTATAAGCTAAATAAACTTTTGGGGTATTCTCAAAATCAGGATGTAAAGCCATCCCCAATAGCCCTGGCTCGCCTCCTGAATCGACTTGACTTTGGATGTTCAAAACGGTTTCTGTATTGCCATTCTCAGGGTCAATACGGAGAACTTGACCACGACGTTCCGTTGCCCAAATGTGGTCGTCAGGTCCCCAAAGAATTTCCCACGGGACTTGTACGCCGATGGCCACTTCGCGTTCGGTAAGTGTCGTATTGCCAACGGTAATCGTCGTTTGGGCGGTTGTGATATTAATTGTAAAAAGGGTGGCTATCAAAAAAGCAAAGGAATATTTTTTTAGCATGGTTGTGTTTTTATTTGAAATAATTGATGCAAATTAGCGTTTTTTTTAAGGTTCCTTTTTTAGAAAAGCAAAAATGTCGGGGGAGTACAGAAAATGGACGGAGAATTCTTTTATCTTCACGTTTCTATCTGAGTAAGAAGTTTTTTTAAACAAAGTAGCTGAATTTTATGATAAAAAGGGAACAAATACAAAACCTACTACAAAGCCAATTCCCTTTTCTCTTGCAAACTGACATCGAAATTCTTTTAAAAATCGCCACCCTAAAATCCTACAAAAACAAACAAAGCATTCTCCGCGTTGGGCAAATTCCCAACATCATCGGCTTCATTTTCACCGGCATGATTCGGGGCTATCATATTGACGGCGAAGGAGAGGAAAAAACCGTTTTTCTCCGTCCAACGCACACTTTTTTTAGCACACCCGAAACGATTCAAGGCATGCAACCATCTAAATATGCTTACGAAGCGATTGGCGAAGCAGTGGTTTTAGAATTCTCTTTTTCAGCATTTGAGCAATTGACGTTTACCAATTTAGCCATCGCCCGATTATTTACAGAAGGGTTGAAAGAAACGGTGTTGACTCTCGTTTTTAGAGTAGAAATGCTGGCAGGAAAAACGCCTGAAGAACGCTATGACGCGCTGTTAAAACAATATCCACAGTTTTTTCAAAAAGCTTATAATAAGTATATCGCGAACTATCTCGGAATCACTCCAAATTCATTGTCCAGAATAATAAAACGTAAGAAAGAAGGTAAGGGAAAAGACAAATAATAGCCTACACCGTTGACTAGACTATTTTCCGTTTAAGAAATTTGAAAAATCATTCAATTAAAGGATTTCTAAAGGGTTTTTAAAATTCCTCAGACAAAAATATCATTTATAAAATTGCGGAGTTTATTAATTGCTTTTTCCCTAAAAATTAACTTAAGTATATTTTTATCTAAAATTCTCTCCCTATATTTACGCATTATTTTTTTATTAGTAAAATTTAATTTGGTTATGGAAGGTCATTTGTTTGGAATCCCTAATGTGGATGTTTATTTGGTTATGGGTATTCTCATCTTTTTTGCATTAATAGAAGTAATCGCAGGTTATTTAAAGCGTAGCAAGAAAAAGAAAGGCGATTGGATTCAGGAATTAGGCGGTTTTTTAATGCTATCTATCCCGATAAAAACGGTAATAGTTATTTCTTCGATTGCTTTGTGTCATTTCTTAATTCCTCAGTTCAATTTGGTTTTATACGGTTCAAGTTTAGCCTTGGTAACCATTGGCTACCTATTAGGCGATGATCTTATGCAATATTGGTATCATCGGTCTGCCCATGAGTATCAGTTTTTGTGGAAACTTCACCGAACACATCACCAAGCAGAAGAATTAGGGTTTTTCGCTGCTTATCGGAATGCTGGTCTTTATTACGTTTTAATGCCGAATCTATGGCTCGGTGGTATTTTCGTTTTTTTGGGAGGTGCGAAAGCCGTTGCTTTGGGATTGATTGTAAAACAAGTCATTGTCATTGGGGCGCACAGTACCATTGCTTGGGATAAATTCTTCTATAAACGTGAGTTTTTAAATCCAATTACTTGGGTTTTAGAACACGTTTTTGTCACTCCAGCCTTTCATTATGCCCATCATGGAAAAACGAAACGGGATGGTATCAGTAACCCGAATGGCAATTTTGGAAATATGTTTTCTTTATGGGATCAGATGTTTGGAACAGCCACTTTTACGCGCCAATTTCCATTAGAATTAGGTTTGCAAAATGACCCGAAAGAACATTGGTCAGAAGCCTATTTTCATCCTTTTATCAAAGCAAAGAATCCAAATAGTGAATTGTCAAAAGGTTATGTCAAACATGATACAACGACTAACGAGCCGGCAACCGTTCATTTAGAAAAAGGAAAAAAATACCTATATTGTGCCTGCGGAAGGAGTAAAAATCAACCATTTTGCGATAGCTCGCACCATGGTTCGAAAAAAACACCCGTGCTTTTTGAAGTCAAACGAACGGGCGAAGTGCGATTGTGTAATTGTAAAAAGACAAAAGCAAGTCCATTTTGCGATGATTCTCACTTAACGGTGAACGGTTAACGGCACCCGGAATGCGAAAAACTACTAAGATGCATTTTCAATCTTGTGCGTTCCGTCCACCGTTCACCATCTTCGTCCACTATCCAAAAATATTTTATGTTAAACTTAGCCACTATTCTTGAAGATAGCGCGCGTCGCTACCCAACTAAAGACGCGTTCATTTTCATGGACACGCACTTGAATTTTGCGCAAATCAATGGCGCCGCCAACCAAATTGCCAACGGATTGAAAGCAATTGGTATTGAAAAAGGTGATAAAGTTGCCTTGAATTGCTTGAATTTACCTTATTTCCCAATGGTCTATTTTGGTATTCTAAAAGTAGGTGCGACGATTGTCCCCTTAAGCGTTTTATTAAAAAGAGACGAGGTCGAATACCACTTAAATGACTCGGATGCGAAGGCTTGCTTTGCGTTTGTGGGCACACCGGATTTGCCGATGGCGCAGGAAAATTATGCAGGTTTTCAAAAGGCAGAAAATTGCGAACACTTCTTTGTTATTACACCAAAACCAACTGACCCATCACCGATTGAAGGCGTAAAAACGATGGGGATGCTAATGGCTGTACAATCACCTGTTTGCGAAACCGTTCCAACAGGTGCTGATGATACCGCCGTCATTATCTATACTTCTGGAACGACTGGTAAGCCAAAAGGTGCGGAATTGACGCATTCCAATTTGATGTTGAATGCGATTGTGTCAAAGGATATTATCAATATTGCTAACGAGGATAAAATTTTGACGGTGTTGCCATTGTTTCACATTTTTGCGATGACAGTCCTAATGAATGCTGGGATTTATCGAGGTGCAACCAATGTTTTACTACCTCGTTTTGATGCCGAAGCGGTCTTAGGATTAATGCAAAAACACGAAATAACGATTTTTGCAGGCGTCCCAACGATGTATTGGGGCTTGTTGAATTATGAAAATAAGACTTTTGATTTAGAGGCGATTTCCGCAAAATTAAGAACTTGTGCATCAGGAGGTGCAGCTTTGCCAGTGAAGGTTTTAGAAGATTTTGAAGCAAAATTTAAAGTCCCAATTTTAGAAGGCTACGGCATGTCGGAAGGTTCGCCAGTGGTCACTTTTAATCATATTGAAACGGGGCGAAAACCCGGTAGTGTGGGCACGCCAGCTTGGGGTGTAGAAGTGAAATTGGTCGATGATAATGATAATGAAGTTCCACAAGGTGAAAAAGGGGAACTCGTTTATCGCGGTCACAACGTTATGAAAGGTTATTATCAACGTCCAGAGGTGAACAAGGAAGTTTTGCGTGGCGGTTGGCTACATTCAGGGGATGTGGCGATTAAAGACGAAGATGGTTTTTACTTCATTGTTGACCGAACCAAAGACATGATTATTCGCGGTGGTTTGAACGTTTATCCGCGAGAAGTAGAGGAGGTGATGATGAAGCATGAAGCCGTTTCTATGGTCGCAGTTATTGGGGTGAAAGACGAAAAAATGGGCGAAGAGATTAAAGCCTGCGTTGTTTTAAAAGAAGGAAAAAGCGTTTCGGAAAGCGATTTAAAACAATGGACAAAAGAGCACATTGCTGCTTACAAATATCCGCGTATTATCGAATTGATGGCTTCATTGCCGACGAGTGCGACGGGCAAGATTTTGAAAAAGGAACTTAGGACACAATGAGCAATGTACAATGTGCAATGTGAACCAAATATTTAAGATGTGTAAAAATGTGCAATTTGTAGTAATTGCTCATTGCACATTGTTAATTCTTAATTTAAAAAAAAATGGGTGCAACACTAACCGTGCCGGTCGAAACGGCAACCAGAGAGATTCAGCGAATTTTTAATTTGCAAAAAGACAATCAGTTCAACGTTGGTAACTCGACGGCTTCGGAGCGAATTGCCAAGTTGAAAAAACTGCACAAAGCGGTTTTGAAATATCGACTTGAGATAAAGGAAGCGCTGTACAAAGATTTTCGGAAGCACCCGACGGAGGTGGATTTGACGGAAATTTATGCCATAACGAGTGAAATTAAGGCAGCAAAAAGCAATGTTCGCCGCTGGATGAGTAAACAATCAGTGGATACTCCTTTGGCTTTGATGGGGTCGAGTTCATATATTAAATACGAGGCGAAAGGCGTAGTTTTAATCATTGCGCCGTGGAATTTTCCAGTCAATTTGACTTTTTGTCCATTGGTCTCTGCGATTTCAGCAGGCAACACGGTGATTTTGAAACCATCGGAAATGACGCCACATGCTTCCGCGATAATGAAGAAAATTATTAATGAAGTTTTTGATGAAAATGAAGTCGCATTAGTAGAAGGTGGGATTGATACTTCGTCGGCATTATTGGAATTGCCATTCAATCATATTTTCTTCACAGGTGCGCCGAGTATCGGTAAAATTGTGATGAAAGCAGCAGCAAAGCATTTGACTTCGGTGACGCTGGAATTGGGCGGAAAATCTCCGACGATTGTGGATGAAACGGCTAATTTGGATGCTGCAGCTCGACGAATTGCTTGGGGAAAATACATGAACAACGGTCAAATTTGTATTGCGCCAGATTACGTTTTTGTCCATGAAAAAGTGAAGACGGAATTTATTCAAAAAGTAAAAGAGTACGTCAAAACGTTTTATAAAGAAGACGCAGCAAAAGAAGATTCCTACGCTCGAATGGTCAATAATAAGCACTATAATCGAGTAAAAGGCTATATTCAAGATGCAATGCACAAGGGCGCGACAATGGAATTGGGCGGTCAATTTGATGACAGCCAAGACTATATTTCACCAACCATTATGTCGAACGTTTCGATGGATTCCGATTTGATGACGAAGGAAATTTTTGGTCCAGTGATGCCCGTTTTTGGTTTCACAGATTTGAAAGAGGTAGCGAAAGAAATCAATTCACGAGAGAAACCATTGGCGCTTTATATCTATAGTAAAAAATCGAAAAACATCAATTATATGGTTGACAATACCCGCGCAGGCGGAACGTGTATCAATCACAATGCAGTACATTTTTTCAATCACAATTTACCATTTGGTGGTTCAAATAATAGCGGAATTGGTAAAACGGGCGGACATTTTGGCTTCTTATCCTTTAGCAATGCACGAGGTATTTTGAAGCAACACATTCCGAATGCGCTGGAGTTATTGATGCCACCATATAATAATTTTAAGCAGACGTTGGTGGATTTGACGATTAAGTGGTTTTAAAAAAAAAAGTCAGAAGATAGACCGCTTTGCTGTCAGAAGTCAGAAGTTTACAAGTGTAAAATCTGACTTCTGATCATGCAAGCATTTTTAAAGAGTAACAAGTCTAGCATAAATTTTAAGTAGATTACTGAAAACTCAACAGATTTTTAATCTTGATTTTTCGTAAAATAACAAGTACCTATATCTAAGGGAGTTTGAGGGTAAAAAGTGGTTGTACAACCACTTTTTACCCTCAAGAGACCAAGCGCGCCGGCGGCGCGGGGAGTATATTTAGGGGAGAGAAGAATTGGGTTTTTATAAAAAATTCAATTCTTCTCTCCCCCTAAAACCCCTTAGAAAATCAAAACACAGATAAAAATAGGTGCAATTTTTCATAAAATTTAAATATCTCTAAAATCTGTTGAGTTTTCAGTAGATTAAGTGAATTTTTTAAGAAAAATGCTTTTTTTTGAAAAATTTGGTCTTTAACAACAAACAAAAACACACCAAAACATGAGAAATTTCATCCTCCTCAACGCTATTTTAGAAATCACCGTTGGCATCCTGATGGTACTTGCCCCTGAGTTAATTCCAGGTATGGATGCCAGTGACCCAATGGCAATAACCTTGGCTCGAATGTACGGCGCAGCAGCAATCGCCATTGGTTTTTATGCCTACAAAAGGTGGAAAGCAATGCCCAATCCGTTAGCTATCAAATCCTTTTTTAGTGTATTATCTATTTTTCATATCGGCGTTGCAAATGCAGCATTTTGGGGGTATAGTTCGGGGATTCCAGATTTTTTGGCTATTTCTATTTTACACTTGGTATTGTTTATGGGGTCGGTGTATTTTATGCTTAAAAAAACATCGTAGAAATACTGTTTGTATTTTTCTTTCACACATAATTAGTAAACCATATTTATTGATAGAATTTTAGGGCTAAGAATTTTTTGATAGTTTTTCTTTAAAAATCCTTGTATAGCCTACGTTATAGAATGATTTTTAAAGGGGAAATAGCGAAAAAAAATACGCTTAAAAACTATCAATAATTATGGTTTACTACTTAAGTAACCTGACACCATTAATCGGGTGTACGAAAAAGGGCACGCACACGTCAACAGTTTCTTGTGTGGTATGTACTTGTTTAGAAATGCAGGTACAGGATGCCGACCCTCTTGGTAACAAAGGAATCTTATTCCTCTGATTGTTCGATTATTTATGTCGGGGTACATAATGTGAAAATTAATTCTTACACTTTTTATTGTAAACCTTATTGTCGGGTAACAAAATTGGTAGTGCCACAAATATGCACTTTTACAGTTTAGGTGCTTTTTTTTATCAAAGGGATTTTTGTCTCTTAATACCCATCCCGCGTTGCCGCAGGCAACGCGCACTGTGTTTTTTGAAGCTCGAAAATTTTACGATTTTCTCGCTTTTCAAATTTCTAAAAAACGTTGTTATAGCGTACTTGCTTCATCCCTTGAAAGTTACTATTCATCTAAAAAATCTCCATTTTTCAGAAAAGTCTTACCTTTTTTAAACATTCTCCTGCCTACGGTTGTCTTTTTCATTGTTAAATAGGCTTGACTTATTAAATAAACATATCTGACAATTTTGCAAAATACATCCTTCTCTTGGCTACTAAAAATGGCATGGCGCGATAGTCGCCGAAATCGTGGACGATTGAGTCTATTTATTTCCTCTATTGTATTGGGAATAGCAGCATTGGTCGCCATTAATTCTTTTAGTGAAAACCTGCAAAAAGACATCAATAACGAAGCAAAATCATTGCTTGGTACAGATTTATTAGTCGATGGAAATCAAGCAGTGCCGGATTCCCTGATGCCTTTTTTGGATTCTTTGGATAGCGAAGCACGAGCACGAGCGATGAACTTTGTCTCCATGGTTTATTTTCCAAAAAATGGAGGAACACGTTTGGCGCAAGTCAAAGCAATGGAAGGGGATTTTCCTTTTTATGGAAAACTATTAACCGATCCGCTAACTGCGAAAGATACTTACCAAGACGGCAAAACCGCATTGGTGGATAAGACGCTGATGTTTCAATTTGGTTTAGAACCTGGTGATTCCATCCAAATCGGCGGGCAGATGTTTAAAATTGAAGGACAACTTGTTGGGGCACCTGGACGAGCAGGTATTGCAGGGACAATCGCGCCTGTCGTGTATATGCCGATGCAGTATTTGAAAGAAACGGGATTGGTGCAGGAAGGTAGCCGCATTTTTTATCAATATTATTTTAAATTTTCTGAGGAAACAGACGTTGAAAAGCTGGCAAAAGAAACGGTAAAACCTCGTATGAGCGCTGCGTCTTTTGGCATCGATACTGTAGAAGAACGGAAGGAAGAGATGGGAAAGGCATTTTCTCAAATGGCGGTTTTCTTAAATTTAATTGGCTTTATTGCATTGCTTTTGGGTTGTATTGGGGTGGCGAGTTCGGTGCATATTTATATTAAAGATAAAATTTCAACGATTGCTATCATGCGTTGTCTCGGTGCGAAAGGAACTACTTCATTTTGGATTTATATGATTCAGGTTTTGATGTTGGGATTGATTGGTGGTGTGATTGGGGCGGCATTGGGAAGCGTGATTCAAGTCGTTTTGCCGTTAGTAATTGGAGAATTTTTGCCCTTAGAAAATGTGAGTAATGATATTTCCCCGTCAGCGATTGCGGGTGGTATTGTAACAGGCTTGGGCATTACTGTTTTATTTGCAATGCTGCCATTATTGGCGGTACGGAATATTTCACCATTGCGAACTTTGCGTGCTTCTTATGATGATGATACTTCTGGGCGCGACCCACTACAATGGCTGGTTTATTTGGCTATTTTTCTGTTCATGTTCGGCTTTGCGTATTGGCAGACTGGCGATTGGAAGTCCTTTGTTTTTCCGATTGCGATAGGCGTCGGTTTTGGTGTTTTGTGGGGTATTGCGAAGTTGTTGACGTGGTCGGTACGCCGATTTTTTCCAACAAAAGCGAGTTATGTTTTGCGGCAAAGTGTTGCTAATTTATACCGTCCAAATAACCAAACGGTAATTTTAGTTGTCACAATTGGTTTAGGTGCATTGCTGATTACTTTGTTGTTTTTTATGCGCGACACTTTGCTCAACCAAGTACAAATGACGGGTACAGGAGGACAGCCGAATATGATTGTTTTTGACATTCAAACACCACAGCGTGAAGCCATTTTAGATTTAGCTAAAGCGAATGATATGCCTGTCATTCAGGACGTTCCTGTCGTGACCATGCGGTTAGATAATATAGATGGAAAAACGAAAGATGTAGTTCAGGCTGATTCAACTTCCGAAGTTGAAGGTTGGGTTTTTCGAAGAGAGTGGCGTTGTACATATCGAGACACTTTAACCGAATCGGAGACGATTATGGAAGGCGAATTTGTGCCAGAAGTAGGAGCGGATGGTATTATTTACATTTCTATTTCTGATAATGTAGCGGATGGTTTGAATGCCGAAATTGGAACAAACGTAACCTTCAACGTACAAGGTGCTTTGATTGAAACAGAGGTTGGGAGTATTAGAGAAATTGAATTTGGAAAATTACAAACGAACTTTTTTGTCGTCTTTCCAAAAGGGGTTTTAGAACAAGCGCCACAGTTCCATGTCATGGTTTCGCGAACGGTTTCGGAGGAGCAATCTGCAGGTTTCCAACAGGCATTGGTCAAAGGTTTTCCAAATGCTTCGGTGATTGATTTAACGCAAATTTTGCAAGCCGTAGAGGATATTTTGGGGAAGGTGACTTTTGTGATTCGATTTATGGCTTTGTTTAGTATTCTAACTGGCTTATTGGTATTGATTAGCTCGGTAGTTTTGAGTAAATTTCAGCGAATTCAAGAAAGTGTCTTGCTTAGAACATTGGGTGCAAGCCGTAGTCAAATTCTTTGGATTAATGCCTTGGAATATTTTTTCCTTGGTTCTTTAGCGACGTTGACGGGCATCGGTTTGGCAGTGATTGCAGGTTGGTTGCAAGCGAAATTTATGCTGGATACGCCATTTGTTTTTAGCTGGATACCAACATTAACCGTCTTTTTTGCGATTACGGGTTTAACTGTTTTTATTGGAATGTTTAACAGTCGGGAAGTGTTGTCGAAGCCGCCGTTAGAAGTATTGCGAAAAGAAGTTGGTTAAAATTTTAAGGTTAAGTATCTGGACACAATTAATCAAACATTTAAAAAGTATCTTTTTCCGTTATTTTTCTCTAAAAAATACTTCAATAAAATTCTTAATTAAGAATTTTATTGAGAAAACTAACAAAAAAATTTTACTCCTTTGATTGTTCGATTATTTATGTCCAGGTACTTACTAACTTGATTGTTATTGTCTGAATTTTGAGTAGTAAAAAAACGCGATTTTTAATTTTCATAAAAAAGGCGTAATTTCGTTCCTCCCTGCTACTTAAATTTTCAAACTTAGTCTCAATTTCAATAAAGTGAATTCCATTTTTAAAAACACGCAAACAGAATTAGCCGCTGCAGGTTTTCAAATAGAACGTAAAGATTTTAATCGTCCTTGGGGTGGTTTTTTTGTCATTAATGAATGTCAGGCAAACGCATTTACTGCTCAATATTTTGCGGGAATGGATAATGCAGATTTGATAGATGGTCGAAAAGTGAGTCCGAAAATATTGCTCGTCGCGCCGCAAAAACGGTTGTCGTGGCAGTATCATCATCGGCGGTCGGAAGTTTGGCGAGTAGTCGAAGGTAAAGTTGGGGTTATGCGGTCAGATACGGATGAAGAGGGCGAATTGTGCGAATATACAAAGGGCGAAATGATTACCTTGGCAAAGGGCGAACGACATCGTTTGGTTGGTTTAAAGGAATGGGGAAAAGTCGCGGAAATTTGGCAACATACGAATCCCGAAAATCCATCAGATGAGGATGATATTGTACGTTTGCAAGATGATTTTGGTCGAAATTAAGACTATCGCAAGAGTAAGACCACATAAAAATGATTAAAACTTTGTTATTTTAAAATAACAATTTAGTAATAAATCTATGGAACAATGATTTTTTGCTAAATTTGCCGCATGAAAGCTCCTATCACAAAAGCGGCCGAAGCGTATGTCGTTAATCTATTGGAAAACGGTTTGACGGACGATCATTTATATCACGACTTGCAGCATACACTGATGGTAGCAAAGGCAACGCGTTTGTTGTCTTCGGAAATGGATTTACCAGAGGAAGAACGCGAAGTTTTAGAACTAGCTGGATTATTTCATGACACTGGTTTTGTTGAAACATATACAGGGCATGAAGAAGTCAGTAAATGTATTGCGCAAGAATTTTTACAAAAGCAAAGTTATCCCACCGAAAAGATTCAACTAATTCTGCACTGTATTGACGCCACATTGATGGGCTATGATCCAAAAACATTGTTGCAAAAAATCTTGAAAGACGCTGATTTTAACAATCTACGTGGGCAGTCTTACAAGAAAAAAGCAGCGGCTTTACGGCATGAATGGCTCGTTTTTTTTGATGAAAAATATACCAACAAGAAGTGGTTGAAAACAAATATTGAATTTTGGTCAGACCATCAATTTTATACCCCAGGAGGCGAATTGCTATTTGGCACTGCCAAAGACAAAAATTTGGAAAAACTACAAAAACAAATGAAAGAAGAAACAAAGAAGAAAGATAAGAAGAAAAAGGAAAAGAAGCGTGAAGTTCAAGAAAGTAACGGCATCTTGGCAACGAAAAGCTCCCAGATGATGTTTAAAACAACGCTTCGAAATCATATCGACTTAACTTCTATTGCCGATAATAAGGCGAATATTATGCTGACTATCAATGCGTTAATTATTACCGTAGCGATGCCTTTATTAGCTTCCAAAATTGACGGAAATAAATATATGCTCGTTCCAATAGCCGTTTTGTTGTTGACTTGTACTTTCTCCATCATTTTTGCAACCTTAGCTACTCGTCCCGTTCCAACGGGTGGAAAAACCAATATAGATAACGTCGGGAAAAGTGTAACCAACTTATTTTTCTATGGAAATTTTTGGCAGATGCCACTCGATAAATATAAAATTGGTATCGAAAAAGTAGCGACTAACGATGCAATTCTTGACGATACAGTAGTCAACGATTTGTACTTTTTAGGGCGTGCTTTAGGCCATAAGTTTCGACGATTAAGAATCTGTTACAGTATTTTTATGGTAGGAATGACGTTGACGGTGATTTCGTTTATTGTTTCTTATTTATTTATGGTGTAATGCTTAAGTAGGTTACCGTAATTATCTATTATTTTTCAAACAAAGAAGCCGCTGATTTAACTTAAACCAGCGGCTTCTTTGTTTGAAAAATAATAGATTTATTGAATCACCAACCGTTCCGTCACCAACTCTTCTCCAACAATCATTCTCAAAAAGTAAACACCAGAAGGTCTATTCAATAAATCCAACGCTTCCGAAAATTCATTAGCAATCACTTCATTTTTTGACCAAATAACTCGCCCTTGCATATTATAAATAGCCATCGAAACGGGCATTGTTTTATCCAAATTAAAATTCAAATTAAATAAACCATCAGATGGATTTGGAAAAATAGCCAAGCCAATTTGTGCTGCCAACGTTTCTTGCGTACCCGTTTCAATACAGTCAAGTTCTGGATTGTAAATATAAGAAAAACTGTACGAAGATACGCAGCCATTGTCTTCATTTACGATTGTCAAAGTGTAATTTCCATCTTCCTGCATACACCAAAATAATTCATCGGCAAAAGGAATTTCTACGCCATCAAAAGACCATTGTGCAGCGTAATTTTCAGGTAAATTATCCTCATTATTGATGGATAACAAGTTTTCAAAATAGCTATGTGTAGGCGTGGCAGGCGATGGATAATACTCGATTTCTGTAACTTCAGAAAGCACTTGACAGCCATTGTCTGCGGTATATTGAACCCAATAAATTCCAGATTCAGTAACTGTGAAAGTTGGGTCGTTTCCACTAAAAATCAAGGTCGTATCTTTGTACCATTGGATGTTTTCGAGATAATCGGTCATTAATTCAACTGCCGTCCCACTGCACAAGGGGTCGGATAAACTCTGCTGAATTGTCGGCAAATCGGGTTCTTCCAAAACAACAATTGTATCGGTAGAAGTAACCGTAAAAATCGGATTGAAAATATTTAAATTCACTTCCAAACCACCGTCCGTTTGTATACCACCTTCAAACATAGTAAAATAAATATCGCCACATTCTTCCGTCGAAAAGGGGTCTTCATCCCGAACTTCAAGTTTATAATCACCGTTGCCTGATAGAATAATATTAACTGGAATATTGGTCGGTAATTGCGTGTTATTGGTAGGATTGGTAGAAAAAATAATATCTCCTACTGGATTTCGTAAGCGAATAAAAAGGTCGGCACTGCCAATCAAATCACCGCAGTCATCTGCCAAAATATCAACAGAAGTCAATAGAAAACCAGTTGTGTCAATCGAGGCTTCATAATTTACAAAATATTCGCCAGGTTCGTCATAAATCTGCGTCGTCGGCTGTTCGGAAGTCGAAGTCATCCCATTGCCAAAATCCCAAACATAGGTGAATCCATCCTGTCCATTACTCGGTACATTATTTGTGAAATCTACCTCAATTTCACCGCAACCTTGCGTATTTGTAGCTGAAAAACCATCATTGGAACTGGATGCTGGCGCGATGTACATTTTGAAAGTAAACGAAGCCGGTTGAGTAATTATGGCGATTTGCGCTTCGACCACTACCCCAATTTCAAAGGTATCAGAAACCAGTGGAGTACCACAAAATTTTAAACAACCGTCCGTTTCCTCACTAGTATCAAAAACCGTTTGATTGGGTTCCCATGATAAACCCGGAGGAACATTGACTAAGGATATAATCGTGATTTCACTAATATTCAAACCTGCGGGCGTACTTGGGTCGTTCGCATTCACGGGGTCGGTCGTTTTAGGCATTCTAAAACTTAAATTCCCATCGTAATAAACGCCCACTTCGCCATCAATTGTATTGGCTAAAAAAATGGTGTCTTCCGGCAAAATTGGGAGGTCCGTCACGCAGCCCGGGCATCCGGTTTGTGCGTTGATTTGGTTGAGAATTAAAAATGTAAAGAGGAATAGAAAGTTAAATTGCTTCATTGTCAATGATTTCAATGTTTTGATAATTAAGGAGTTACATAATGGTTGACGGTCAACAGTAGGTGGTTGATGGCGGCAAGCATGGATAACTAAGCTAATTACCATTGTTCTAAAAGTAATTAATGAAATGATTCAAAATCAGTTGATTACAATATGAATAATAAATCAACTAATAAGGAATAACTAATTGTGGGTAAACTCAAAAATGGTGGGAAAAATTTGTTGAAAATTCTCAAAAAGAAATGTGTTGGACAAATATCGGTAAATATGGTTGGAATTGGAAAATATTGGGTGATTTTGCAAAAGATTAACCTTTGTAGACTATATTGTCTAGGATGGTGACGCGGATTCCAACGGATTTTATGAGGTCTAATGTATCATAAAACGCCGCAGAAGACCTATAAAAAAATCCGTTCCATCCGTTAAATCTGCGTAATCATCCTAGTGCAACAACCCTTAAATACCTGCCTACTTAATTTGAGAAGTGAGAAAATCCTAAGATTTTCGAGTTTCCTAAAACATAGTGCACCTCGCCTTCGGCGAGGCTGGTGAGGTTATTGAGGGGTGAAAACGGTTTTTATAAAACCACTTTCATCCCTCAAACTCCCTTTGTTTTAGATAGGTAGTTATTTTCGGACTACACCACTAGCTAATTTAGTATTAGATTTGTTACCCTTTAAAGAAAACTAGCAAAAAAATCTAAATTTCATACAAGCATTTTTAAAGGGTAACAAGTCCATTGAAAAAAAGTGTTCATCATAAGACTGACGAACACTTCAAAATTAATTTCTTAACCTTTAAAAACCAAAATTAATGAAAATTAAGATGTTGGTTATTGGAACATAGCGCGCCGTGTATCTTAAGCCGATAACCGTGCGCCGTCTAAAGTTTATGCTGAAAAAGAAGAACCACAACCACACGAAGAGGTCGCATTTGGATTATTAAATGAAAATCCACGGTTGTTCAACCCTTCTACCCAATCAATTTCCATCCCAAGCAAATAAATCGCATGAGATTTTTGCATGAGCACTTTTAGCCCATTGATTTCAAATTGTTCGTCGTTGTCTTTCTTCACATCGAAACCTAAAATGTAAGAAAAACCAGAACATCCACCCCCTTTAACGCCAATGCGTAAGCCGTGGTCGTCTGGAATATCTTGGTTACCCATAATGCGTGTTAACGCAGTAGTTGCACCCTGAGTTAAGGTAACTGGTGCTAATGTCGTCGTATTTTCTGCTGTTGCTGTCATCTTTATTTTTAATTTGAAACTTTTACAAAGTTAGGGAAAATTTCCAATTAAAGGAATGATTTTCCACATTTGTTGTTTTGAGATTTGCAAAGTAAACAAAAAGGCAGGATAAAAAGTTTTTGACTGCTTTTAATCAGCGTTTTTTTTACTCTTTTCTGAAAAAAAGCGGAAAATAAATTTTTATATTGAATTCCTTTCTACTACAATGAATCAGAAATAACTTTTTTTTAAAAAAAAAAGGGAGTTTGAGGGGTAAAATAGTTTTATAAAAGCCGTTTTTGACCCTTAATAATTTCACCCGCGCTGCCGCAGGTAGTGCGTAATGTGTTTTTTATGAATTTCGAAAGCGAAATAAATAATCTTACATTTTTGAGCGGATATTTAGTTCCTGTTTTTCACTTTAAAAATGCTCATTATATGAACATAAATCGCACTTTTAAAGCAAAAGCTAGGAACGAAAACGCTTTCTCAAAAAAGTAACTTTATTTAATTCGCGTTCCTTAGGATTTTCTCGGTTCTCAAAATTTAATCATAGAATTTACGGTATTTAGTCCCCAAACTACTGAAATAATTTGGGGTAGGCAGCTTGGTAGCTGAAGCCTACGCTACAGAAAGAGAAAAAGTTCAATTGACAAGGTTTTTAATCAAATTAGCTATTTTGTTACTACGTTACCTTACCTTTGAGAATGAATAATGCTTTGAAACCACCTTCATTTCAAAGCATTTAAGCAGTCCAATCATTTTCAATTCAAATTCACCAAATTATGACAAGGAAAAAAATTACCTTCGCGTTCTTATTTTTAATCTCAACAATTATGCTCCAAGCTCAACAAGATTTAAGCTATCAAACACCACCCAAAGCTATTGCGGATTTGATAGATGCGCCGCTGACGCCTTCAACGCGAATCAGTCCGGATTACAGTATGATGCTGTGGCTCGACCGACCGAGTTTGCCTGGCATTGAAGAAGTTGGACAAGAGGAATTGCGGCTAGCAGGCATCCGTATCAATCCAAAAACCAACGGTTCGAGTCGAGCTTACTATTATAACGGAATGACTTTGCGGGCGATGCAAGGCGTACGTGCGCCCGAACGAAAAGTGCAGGGTTTACCTGCCGAATTGTGCATCGAAAATGTATCGTGGTCACCCGACAACAAGCGCGTTTTATTTACCAATACTCTGGAAAACGGAATTGAATTATGGACGGTAGATGCGGCAACTGCACAAGCTAAAAAACTGACAAAAGCCATCATCAATGATGCAATGTCAGGCAGTCCATACCGTTTTTTTAGAGATGGGAAAACAATTTTATATAAAAGCAATCTTGCCAATCGTGGACCCGTACCCATTGAAAATGCTAAGCCATTTGGTCCGACCATTCAAAATAACGAAGGCGATGCTGCACCAGTGAGAACGTACCAAGATTTATTGAAAAATAAACACGACGAGGCACTTTTTACTTATTATACTTCTTCGCAATTGATGAAAATGGATTTGGAAACGGGGAAAAGTATTGCGTTTTCGACGCCAGGCATCATCGGAACATTTAGCCCGTCGCCTGATGGAGAATATGTGATGGTTTCAAGAGTAAAAACTCCATTCTCATACATTGTACCTTATAGTCGTTTTCCGTTTTCGGTGTCCATTTTATCAAAGGTTGGCAAAATTGTTAAGGAAGTAACAGAAATTCCAGCAGCAGAAAATATACCGAAAGGCTTTGGCGCAACTCGTGAAGGCGCACGTAGTTTCACTTGGCGTTCAGACCAACCGGCGATGCTCTATTGGGTAGAAGCACAGGATGGCGGTGACCCGAAACAAGAGGCGGAAATTCGCGATCGATTGTTTGTTTTGAAAGCGCCATTTACAGGAAAAACGATGCCAGTAATTGATTTTAAATTGCGGTATGGCGGTGTCACTTGGGGGAACGATGGCTTGGCAATAGCAGATGAATGGTGGTGGCAAAATCGACAAATAATTACCAGCCAATGGAATCCAGCCAATCCGAAATCGGGTAAAAATGTGATTTGGGATAGAAGCTGGGAAGATACTTACAATGACCCAGGAGGCTTTGAAATGACGAGAAATGAATTCGGTCGTTCCATTTTAATGACAACGGACGAGGGCAAATCCTTGTTCTTAACAGGCACGGGGGCATCACCAGAAGGCAATCGTCCATTTGTGGATAAATACAATATTGAAACGAGGGCAACGACGCGGTTGTGGCGGTCAGAAGCACCATTCTATGAGCGTCCATTGTCAATTTTTGATGCAGAACAAGGCTTGATTTTGACGGTAAAAGAATCGAATGAAGTACAACCTAATTTTTATGTTCGTAATTTAAAAACAGGCGATTCTCAGCAAATTACCTATTTTCCAAATCCTTACGAGGCCTTGAAAGGTTTGCAAAAAGAATTGGTACAATATAAGCGGGACGATGGCGTAGAGTTGACGGGGACGTTGTATTTGCCACCTAATTATGATAAAGAAAAAGATGGACCGTTACCGTGTTTTATGTGGGCATATCCACGAGAATTTAAGTCGAAAAAAGCAGCTGGACAAGTGAAAGACTCGCCGTATGAATTTACGCGCGTTTGGTGGGGCTCGCCGATTTTGTGGGTGACGCAGGGCTATGCAGTTTTTGATGATTTTGGAATGCCGATTATTGGAGAAGGTAAGGAAGAACCAAATGAGACGTTCGTAAAACAATTGACTTCGGGCGCAGAAGCTGCCATCAATGAATTGGCTAGAATGGGTGTTGTTGACCCGAAGCGAGTCGGTGTCGGCGGGCATTCTTACGGTGCATTTATGACAGCAAACTTGTTGGCACATACTGACCTTTTTGCGGCAGGAATTGCACGAAGTGGTGCGTACAATCGAACATTGACGCCCTTTGGTTTTCAATCGGAAGAACGTACCTTTTGGGAAGCTCCAGAGACTTATTTTAAAATGTCTCCATTTATGCACGCAGATAATATTAAAGAACCGTTGTTGTTGATTCATGGCGAAGCAGACAACAACTCGGGAACTTATCCGATGCAAACCGAGCGTTTTTATGCCGCTTTGAAAGGGCACGGCGCAACTTGTCGAATGGTGATGTTGCCACACGAAAGTCATGGGTATCGAGCAAAGGAATCGGTAATGCACATGGCTTGGGAAATGGATACTTGGTTGGACAAGTATGTGAAAAATGCGGAGGTGAAGGAGAAGAAAATGGAAGTTAAAAAGCCATAATACACTTTAACGTAGGTCTATTTGCATTTAAACAAGAGGAGTTTGAGGATGAAAAATGATTTGCAAAAATCATTTTTCATCCTCAAGTCCCCGTCCGCGTTGCCGTAGGCAAGGCGGACGGGGTTTTAAGAAGCTCGAAAATCGTAAGATTTTCGAGCTTCTTAAAATTCAAGGAATACCTCCTTTTTATGGGATTTGTCAAAGAACCATTCTTTTTACTAAAGCTAATTTTGATTTGGCGGTAAGTGGTTATTTTTATAGACTTGCCGCCAGATTGAATTTGAAATGGTCTAAAAATGGAGGTTTTATTTGAAGATTGGAAAATATTTATTCTAAAAATTGTTTCACTGTAAAAAAAAGCCTACTTTTGCGCTCCATTTTCAAAAATGGAATTGCAAAAAAAAATAGAAATTTAAGATAAATTTTAAATAAGATGAAGAAAGATATCCATCCAAAAGAGTATAGAAAAGTGATTTTCAAAGATTACTCTAGCGAATATACTTTTATGAGCCGTTCTTGCGCACCTTCTAAGGATAAAATTACTTGGGAAGATGGCAACGAATATCCATTAATCAAATTGGAGATTTCAAGTAAATCTCACCCATTTTTCACTGGAAAAATGAAATTTGTCGATACTGCTGGACGTATTGATAAATTTAACAAGAAATTTGGAACTTCTCGTTTCGCTAATAAAGAAAAAGCGCAATAATTTGACAGTGGACGGTAAACTGCCCACGGTAAACGGATTCCGAATAAAAAAAGTCTCAGCAGGTATCTGTTGAGACTTTTTTATTTTTTATAAATTCTGATAAATTGCTCTATTGCTTAACGATTGCATTGCCTTAAAAGCATAACAATTTGACAATCCAGCAATTCAACATGACTTGTCTCATCCTATGGAAAACATCATTCTCTTCGACAACGACGCACGCGAACGATTACTTCCCTTGACTTTTACCCGCCCAATCTGTGAATTGCGCGTGGGGATTCTGACCATTCGCGAAAAGTGGGAAAAATGGTTAAAAGGCACTGCTTCTTTTATTACCCAAGATTATTTATCAGAGAAATACGACATCGTAGTTTCGGAAAACAACCTGATTATCAATGGGGCAGTAATGCCTTCCAAAGAGTTGTGTATTTTGATAAATCAAATGGAAGACAACGAAGCTTTGTTGCACCACGGAGAGCTGATTGTCGCGAAAGTGGATAAAAAGCAGTTCGAACGCCTGATGACCGAGGATGATTTGGAGGAATTGGCAGGCTTTGAATTGGGCGATATTCCCTTTTTAAAAATAGATAGCTTGCCCGATATTTTTGTTCACAATGAAGCAGCGATAAAAGCCGATTTTGACTTATTAACAAAAGGTCGAAAATCACAACCTATTTCTAAAACGAACCAAGTTTTAAATCCAGAAAACATCTTTTTAGAAAAAGGCGCAACCGTTGAATTTGCCATCTTAAATGCTTCTAAAGGTCCGATTTACGTTGGAAAAGATGCAGAAATAATGGAAGGCGCAATGATTCGCGGCGCATTCGCATTGGGTGATAATTCGGTGGTGAAAATGGGCGCGAAAATCTACGGTGCAACTAGTACCGGACCATATTGCAAACTTGGTGGTGAGGTTGGCAATTCCGTATTGTTAGGCTATTCTAATAAAGGACACGATGGCTATCTTGGTAATTCTGTCCTCGGTGAATGGTGCAATCTCGGTGCAGATACCAATACTTCTAATCTCAAAAACAACTACGAAGAAGTTAAACTGTGGAGTTATCAAAAAGAAGGTTTTGTTAAAACGGGTCAGCAATTTTGCGGACTCATCATGGGCGACCATTCCAAATGTGGCATTAACACCATGTTTAATACCGGCACGGTCGTCGGCATTTCTGCAAATGTATTTGGCGATGGCTTTCCACGCAATTTCATTCCATCGTTTTCTTGGGGTGGGGCGAGTGGATATTCAACTTATCGAACGGATAAAGCATTTGAGACTGCAGAAAAAGTGATGGCTCGACGGAAGCAAGAATTGACGGCGATGGATAGGGTGATTATGTTGAAAGTGTCGGAAGAGACGGCGCAATTTCGGCGGTGGGAGAAGAAGAAGAAAGTGTAGTTGTGTGGTTTTTAAAAGAAAAAATACCAAAGTTGTTGAGGCTTTGGTATTTTTTTTTGAACAATTTTATCTTGTAAATTCAAACTGATTTCAAAAGTTATTTAAATATGGGGAGTTTGAGGGAGAAAAATGGGTCTAAACCCATTTTTCTCCCTCAAAAGTCCTCCCCCCGTTGCCGCAGGCGACGGGCTAAGTGTGGTTCTGAAATCAGTTGAACTTATTTTATCTTTTTAAAAATGATAATTCAAACTCAAATACCGCATAAAAGTCATGTACATGTTGGTCGCGCTTATTTTTGGACGTTTAGCCGTCGCCATACTTGATTCGAAGTTTCTTATTTCTACTTTTTGTGATTGATAAATTTCAGTAGCATCGCTTTCGATAGAGATGCTAAATTGTGGCGCAACAAAGAATTTTAAGCCTAAAAACAGCGTCACTGGAATGCCAATAGTTTTGGTTTCTCTTACAGAAGTTGAGATAACGGTCTTGTCATAATATTCCACACCAGTATCTACGCCGTAAAATATTTGCCATCTTTTTATAGGAAATTACCATTCTATGCCGCCTTGAAATGTATAAAATTTAGATTTTTGTTCCAGATTAGAATTGTCCAATGTTCTTTCCAATTGAATAAATACACCTGCTTGAAAACGTAAATGTCGCGTAGTGTTGGGACCGAAAAGATTCTGATTTTTCAACCGTTTTTTGAAAAGAATATTCGTGCCAATCGGATCAATAATGGGACTACGAATTAATGCTTGAATGTCAAGACCAATGGTGTAGTCCCTTTGTGTATATGGATTTTGAGCATCTGATTTTTCTTGCGGAATGGTAATTAATGTGAAAAATAAGAGTATTAGCGTAATTGCGTGCTTTTGCATGCTTGGGTAGTTTTTGATTAAAAGTATAAATGTCTGAATTATTTTGTGAATTTTATGCGCTTATTTTTTAAATTTATAATAGAAAACTCCTTTCTGAAAACCTTTCCTACATTTAACCAGTTTTTAAAAAATAAGGAAGTCCCCAAGATTTTTGTATTTTCGCAAAAAAATAGAATTCATCTTATGAAAAAAGTAGTCTTCATCGCCGGCACTCGCACCCCTTTTCTCCGTTCAGGCACGGATTATATGGACTTAATGTCTTACCAACTCGGACAATTTGCCATCAAAGGTTTATTGGTCAAAACGGGTATTGACCCGAATGAAATCGACAAGGTCATCATGGGCAATGTTATTTCTAATGTCCAAACGCCGAATGTGGCACGGGAAGCAGCTATTACCGCAGGCGTTCCTGTGAAAGCGACTTGTCGTACAGTTTCGCAAGCTTGTATTTCGGCCAATCGAGCGATTGCAGATGCAGCTTTGGAAATTATGACGGGACAATCGGAAGTTGTGATTGCTGGAGGAATTGACCATACTTCGGATGCGCCAATTCAATATCCACGGAAGATGCGGAAGAAGTTATTTTTAGCGCAAAAGCTACGAGGTGTGGGCGATTATTTGAAATTTGCGATGGGGTTACGCCCGTCAGATTTTGTGCCAGAACAACCGAAAGTAGCGGAATATACGACCAATCGAGTGATGGGTGTAGATTGTGATATTATGGCGGCGCGGTTTGAAGTGAGTCGGGAAGCGCAGGATAAATTTGCAGTGCGGTCACACAAATTGGCACACGAAGCCTACGAAGCAGGACATTTACCAAAAGAAATAACGGAGGTAAGTTTGCCACCAAAATTTGCACCAATCACTAAAGATAATGGTGTGCGTGGCAATAGTACTTATGAAAAAGTAGCAAAACTACGCCCCGCTTTTGACCGAAAATTTGGAACGTTGACCGCTGCGAATTCTTCATTTTTAACCGACGGTGCATCTGCGTGTTTGTTAATGTCAGAAGATAAAGCAAAGGAACTGGGCTTGACGCCAACGGTAGAAATTGTGGATTTTGTATTCACTGGACAAAGCTTGGAAGATGAATTATTGTTAGGACCAACCTACGCCGTTTCGGAAGTTTTGAAGCGCAACAATATGACTTTCGACGACATGGATGTTATCGAATTTCACGAAGCTTTTGCTGGACAAATTTTAGCGAATTTGACTGCTTTAGCATCTGATGAATTCGCAAAAGAACATTTGGGACGGGATAAAGCAGT
>JBLHWU010000044.1:0-33896 GCA_047629355.1 Saprospiraceae bacterium
ACAAAAAATAGTTCCGTAACGAAGGCTATGCAACGATTTTTTGAATTCTTTAGAAGAAAAAATTACGGCGCATTATGGTCCAACTTATTAAATCGTTTTTACTAAGGGAGTTTGTAATGAATAAGCTACCCAAGATGACGCAGCTATTTTTTCTTTTAAAGATGTTAAAAAAAGCGAGTATAACTGGTTATTTGAGACTTTTTTTAGCATTTTTAAAAGGGAAAATAGCAAGTCAGATGGGTAGGTTATTTTTTACAAATTCCCTAAAAATAGGTTTGCAAAAAACTGTTCTTATCCCTCAATTCCTCACTCACGCTGCCTGCGGCAGCGTGTAGATGTTTTTATTGAGAAGAAAAATTTAAAGTTATGAAAAAGACACTAATACTATTATTACTATTAATCGTGGCTGGCGGGTCCGCCTGGTATTTTACCAAATCAAAAGAGGCGGCAAAAATGCACGCGATGGGATGGGATAGAGATTTTGCAGTAAAAAATACGGAAGACATTTATAAAATTTTCATTGCCAAGCGAACAGGTAAAACCACGACTTTGGAACGCAAGGGCAATCAATGGTTGATAGATGGAAAATATCCTGCGCGAATGACAGCGATTAAAAGTTTAATGGATGTTTTTCGAGGTGTAAGAATGCAATCTGTACCACCAAAAGCAGCAGTCAAAGGCATCGTGGACAACTTGGCTACACAGGGAATCAAAGTTGAGTTATACGATAAAAGCAACGACATTATCAAGGCTTTCTATGTCGGTGGTTCTACGAATGATGAACGCGGAACATACATGATTCTGGAAGGCGCAGAACGACCTTTTATTACGGAATTGTCAATGATGGAAGGAGCTTTTCGCGTTCGCTTTGATATGGAAGGTGATGCTTGGCGAGACAAAACGGTGTTTGATGAAGAAGTCGAAGATATAGACTTTGTGAGTATCGAATATCCTAAACAGAAGAGCAAATCGTTTATTATGGAACGCAAATCGAATGGCTTTGAAGTGAAGCCATTTTATGAAATTACGCAGCCTATTAATAAACCTGTTCAGCAGGGAAATGTAGAAGCTTTTTTATTGGGTTTTCGCAAGCAAATTGCGGAAAGTTACGACAATCAAAACCCTAAAAAAGCGGCTTATTTAACTACGATTCCATTTGCCATCATCACCATGCGCAATAGATCTGGTAATGAAAAATCTGCAACTTTATATTCAAAAGGTAGTTTATCCGCGCAAGGCAATGTCAAAACGAATATGGTGGAACGGTACTTAGCAAACGTCAAAAGAGGAGAATTTGAGGACTTCCTAATGGTTCAACATCGAAACTATAAACGTATTTTGTGGGGCTATGATGGGTTCTTTTAGAGAATTTTTATTCAAAAGATTGCACCTAATTATAATTATACTATCTTTGTGATTCAAATTAAAATTAATTAATAAAAAATAATATACCATTATGGGTAAAGGAGATAAGAGAACCAACAAAGGCAAAATTACGATTAAGTCTTACGGTAAAACTCGAAATAAAAAAACGAATAAAGCCATCACGCCAAAAGAACAACAGGCAAATGCAGAAGCAGCAAAAGCAGCTGAGTAATTTCAGCATATAATTGCCGTGTTGATTTCGTTAAAAAACACCGAGAAGCGTGTTTGCCTTAATTGGCAAATGCGCTTTTTGAATTTTAAGTAAGTCGTTTAGTGAAGTGAATAACTGCTAAATATGCTGTAACAAAAGTTTGAACTCCTTGTGCAATTTTTTTAAAGAGTTGAAAACTTAGTAACGGTGAAAAAATAAGTTTTTTGTTATCTGGTACTAAACTGTTTAAAAATTTGTGTCACTTTCTGTTTAAAACACTAACTCATCCAACAGTTGTGAATTAATAATCAACCTAATATCCGCTATCCAATCAAATTCTATGAAAATAAGAATCAAAGGCAATTCCATCCGCTTCCGCCTCAGCCAATCCGATATAGAATTATTTAACAAAGAAGGCATCATAAAAGAAGAAACGAATTTTGGCAATGGCCAAGCGCAATTTTTATACGCATTAGTAAATCAGGAGGATGCTGAAAAAATGACTGCTGCTTTTCAAAATAATGAAATTCGGGTGCTAGTGCCTGAAGATATGGCTACGAATTGGACTGCAACTGATTTGGTCGGTCTCTCGGCACAAATGCCCTTAGAAAATGAGGAAAGCCTTTCTATTTTAATAGAGAAAGATTTTAAATGTTTGACCGTTCGAGCAGGAGAAGATGAAGGGGATAACTTCCCGAACCCACATACGGTGTGCTAATCAACTATAAAAAAGGAATTCATCCGAACTTTCCTTGTTTCAGTCTGGATTTTTCGGAAAATGAATAGAAATGAACTTTGTTTGAGACCGTGTACCGCAAACTTGTAGTTTACGTAGTGCCTTATTTGTTATGTGGAGTCAAATTCTTCTTTGGAGGGTGTTCGCAAACTGAGCATTTACGGTATACTAAAGCACATTTAAAAACCAAGAAACAACCTAAAAAATGGCAGCTACTCAATCTAAATCAGACAACCAACCCAACAACAACCTAGAAGGCGGCACATACGAAATTATCCGCAATCACCTTCAAAAACAAGCGGACGACCTCCGCCAACGCCTTGATTCTCTGAACGTTGACCGAAAAGAAGTCTTTGGTGCAATAGAGACCGCACTGATTTCCAATGACCGTATAAATACGCCGAATTACTGCATCACTCGTGATATTATTTCGATTGGAGAACATTGTATTTTTGGCTATAATGTGCATATTGGGCTGCGGTCGGGCATTACCTTGAAGGACGTTTTTGCCGTTTATGATTTTAAAAATAACCGCTTTCAGAAAGTCAGTTTAGGCATTTTAGAAAATGCAAAAGGAGGTGAGAAGTTTGGAACAGATTTTCAAAATTTATATCGTTATTATAAAGATGCCTTTTTTGCAAAATTTGTGCGCCAAGGCTCATTTCTGTATATGGTTTTTCAATTGACAGAGGGAATTGCTAGTGATTATAAAGCGTTTAAATGATTGGTGAATGACGATGGATTGGTGTATGTGGACAATCGAAGTGAGCAAGAAATTAGCAAACCAAAGCAACATGAATTTAAATGGAAACGGGCGCATCGAGACCATCACCGTAAGGGACAACATCCACATATTTCGATTTTAGACCGCGTTTTTGTAGAGACAGTCGGCGGTGATTTGACCATAAAAATAGAAGACAATACCGACGATGGATTGGGTATTTATCGAGAAGATGTGGTGCATTCTGACCAGACCTTGGATGATGCAGAGTACTTATTTGCAAATTTAGAGAATTTGATTGTTTTGAAAATTAAACCGTATCAAGAAGACTATCGTTACTTTGTTTTTAATGAAAAATTGCAGCAAGTAAAACGGGTAGATGCCTTGGCGGATAAGCGGTGTTTTATTGCCTGATGGACAAGGTTTGATATTTCCAAATGGATATTATTTACAGACCGGCGAGTTCAAAATTTTCGACCAAGACTTGCGCAACATGCGTTTCGAGCAACGAATTCCCGCGCCCAATGGAGAGGATTTTTTCTACGTTTTTCATAATTATAATTATGGAACGTATGTCTTACTGCATTAGAATTTGATTTCGCAGCAAGTGCAGACACCTATTATATGTCATGGTTTTACACTATTTAATGAGGGTGAGTTGGCATATTTTAAGTCAGAAGATGAGCAAACGAAGCATCATGTGGTGCAAATTTGGCAAATGCCCTTCGTCAGTAGCGAAGAGGTGCCGTCGGAACATACGGATAGTTATTTATACAAAGTCGGTAACAAAGACATTGTGAAAGCGATGGCGGAGTGTACCGAAATTTTGACCTTAGCGAATAAAGATGACAGCTATTCTGATTTATATGCGGATTTGGCAAAACGCTGTACCGACGTAATTGACAGCTATTATTGGATAAACAAAGAGCTGACTTATTTTTTGAATGACCCCTTAGCGGAAATTCGGGAAACGGCAACTTCGGCGATTGAAGAGTATCAAAAAAAGGTGCGAATTCAGCGCAATACTGGAGAAGAAATTTCAAGAGTACGGACGCGGTCGGAGGATTTATTTCAAAAAATCAAGCGCGAATCTTTTCAAACAGTTGATGAATATGTCACCGCTTTGGCGGAGTTGCGGCAATTGCGTGGAGAGATTATTTCGTTGAAAGATTTGCGCTACACGGATGAGGAATTAATTTTGGAATTGGAAGGACACGCCGAGGAAAATACCAATCAACTTTCAGAGGGTTGCGTTCGTTTTTTATTGCAAGATGATGCCTTGACGCCCTATTTGTCAAAAATTGCGGCGCAAGAAAAGACCTTAGAAACAGTCAAATCAGCAAAAGATGGCGAGAATCTTTTAGAAAAAGTAGAAAGTATGGAAGGGGAATTAGAACTGCTGATTGACATTGTGAGCAATTTGAGAATTGAAGATGCGACACAAACGACGCGAATCATTGACAATATTTCGTCGATGTATACCTCCTTAAATCAGGTAAAAGCAACAATTCGACGGAAGCGAAAAGATTTGATGGGCACAGAAGCCATCGCGGAATTCAATGCACAACTAAAGCTACTCGACCAAGGAATTATCAACTACATCGACGTATCTGATACGCCGCAAAAATGTGATGAATATCTGACCAAATTGATGGTACAAGTTGAAGAATTGGAAGGAAAATTTGCGGAATTTGATGAATTTATTGAAACGATAACGGAGAAGCGAGAAGAGATTTACAATGCTTTTGAAACGCGAAAGCAAGGCTTAGTTGAGTCGCGAAATAATCGAATGGCTTCACTGAATCGGGTGGGAAAACGGATTTTAAATGGTATTCGAAACCGGGCGAAATCGTTTAAAGAAGTTACGGAAATCAATGCGTTTTTTGCAGCAGATTTGATGATTGATAAAGTGCGGGACTTGATTGTGCAGTTGATGAATTTGAAAGACAGCAATAAGGCGAATGCGCTGCAAACACAGTTAAAAACGCTGAAAGAAGAGGCAATTCGGCAGTTGCGAGATAAGCAAGATTTGTTTGTTGATGGGAAGAATATCATTCAATTTGGGAAGCATAAATTTGATGTAAATGTGCAGCCATTGGATTTGACGGTGGTGGAAAAAGAAGGCGTATTGTTTTACCATTTGACTGGAACGAATTATTACGAAGAAATTGAAGATGACGGTATTTTAAAGACCAAAGACGTTTGGAATCAAGCCTTGGTTTCTGAAAATAAATCAGTGTATCGAGCAGAATACTTGGCCTATTTGGTAATGCAAGAAACTTTGGAAAATCTATCGAAAGATGATTGTAAAAAATTAGCGTTGAGTCCTTCTGATTTATTAGAAATGGTCAAAACATTTGCAGCTAACCGTTATGAAGAAGGCTATACCAAAGGAATTCACGATGAAGATGCAGCGAAGATTTTAGGTGTTTTGTTGAATTTGGAAAGCAACATTGATTTATTGTCCTTTTCACCAAAAGTGCGGGCATTGGCGCATTTTTATTGGACACAGAAGATTGGAAATGATACGAAAAAGCTTTTGGAAACGCAGTTGGCGAGTACGCGAGTGATAATGGAGGTTTTTCCAGAGTCGGAGAAGTTTGAGTATTTGGAGGGGAGGAGATTGGGAGAATTTAGCAATAAAAAAAAAGCCTGAACTCAATCGAATTCAGGCTTTTTTTTGAAAATTCCAAACTTAGAATTTTACCCCTCAAAATGAAACGACAAAGTAAATCCTCGAGACAAAATGCTATCAATCACATTGGATTCTTCTAGACTGTCGTCAAAAAGTAGCACATTATTCAAGCCATACGAAAATTTCAACTCAGGAGAAAATATGAAATAGGGAAAGAAAAACTGTGCCCCTACCCCAGCCTCAATGGCAAAATCTGACGGGGCAACTTTCACCAAATCATCCGCCTGTCGGGACCGAGAATCACTCGCTACATCAAAAGAATACTTCACACCCGCAATCACAAAAAGTCGCATATCCTTATAAGGTTCAGACTTATAACGGACGTGAAACGGCAATTCTACAAACACCGATTCAATTTTCCGATTGAAATTAGGCCGACCTGTTACAGCGTAATTGATATTTCGTTCCGCAAACGAAAGCGTCGGAAGAAAGCGAATATCAAAGTAATCTCCAATCTTCAAATTGGTTACAATACCCAAGTTAAAACCCGGACCTTTCACCGATTCTACTCGACTGATGCTATCACTGGCAATTAAATCTTTGGATTGAAAAACTTTATAAGAACTCCGATTATACGCTAACGTAATACCGAAATAATAAGGCTTTTGTTGAAAATCCAAGAAATTATAATTGCCCCGCCCCGTTTGCGCCGTCATTTCTACAATAGAAAACGCGACAAAACACAGCATAAAAGCCAATCCCTTTAAAACGTTTTTGGATGGAAAATTCATATCTATTTTAAAATTAATGTTTTCTGTCAAAATCTCACACATTTACTTTTCTCCTTTATAAAGTGTGCATATACCCAACGTCAAAGCTTGGCGGGTGGTATTTTTGTAGCCATTTTTTTTCATAATGGTTAGAAAATCTTCCCCGTCTGGAAACGCTTGCACCGATTCGTATAAATATTCATAGGCTTTCGGGTCTTTAGACGTCATTTTGCCAATAGTTGGCAAAATATATTTAAAGTAACCGTTAAAAACCTGTTTGAATGGAAAAATGGTCGGTCGAGAAAATTCTAAGACCACCAAATCACTGCCTGGTTTCAACACTCTTCTCATCTCCTGCAAACCCTTCTCCAAGTTTTCGTAATTCCGCACCCCAAAGGCAACGGTCACGCCATCGAAAGTATGGTCATCAAAAGTTAAATTCTCTGAATCACCAACGTGCATCTCAATCGTTTGGTCTTTGCCTTTCTTTTTGATTTTCTTCTTACCAATCTCCAACATCTGCGGCGAAATATCAACACCGACGATACGCGTTGCATTGGTTTGTTTCGCAATTTCTAAAGCCACATCACCCGTCCCCGTTGCCATGTCTAAAACGATTTTGGGTTGCTTTTTATTGAGCAATTTGACCATTTTTTTACGCCAAATGGTATCAATGCCCAGAGAAAGAAACCGATTCAAAAAATCGTAATAAGGAGCAATATTATCGAACATATTCGATACTTGCTTCTTTTTACTACCCTCTTGTTCGTATGGTTTGACTACTTTTCCCATAATTACTGTTTTTATAAAAAATTGATTGAACTTGTTGACAATTAGCGTTTTAAAGATAAAAATTTAGTCATCTTTAAAACCAAGCCCAATTTTGCCGCAAAGATACTACGAAAGGGCTGATTATTTGATTTATTATTAGAAAATTGCTAATTACGTACCGATGAAGCAATAATTCGAGTTACTTCTCCAAAAATTCTACCACCTCATTCAAAACGGATTCTGTTCTTAAAATTCGAAAATGCCCCGTTCCTTCAACGGTTTTCAAGGTTGCATTTTGCCAATTTTTGACTACATTTTCAGATTGAGCAATTGATAACACACGGTCATTTTTATCATGAATGACCATGGCTTTTCCTACATTAATATTTTTGACAAAATTACTAACGCTGAAATCACTTATATTCATCGGCACTTGTAGTTGAACTTTAGCAATCAATTTATCCTTCACTTTTTCCGTAATCCCAACCATTTCCACAACGCTGTCTATTCTTTCCGTAAATTTATCTGGCGTTGTCAAAAGGGCATATTTTTTAATAGCAAGATTTAAATTATTGTAAAGCGCATAGGTTGCCGCAACGCCACCAAAGGAATGACTGACCAGTTTGTCAACCTCAAACTCTCGAATCAAAAGACCCACAACTTCCGAAAATTCAAATAAACTGGTCGCCCCTTTGCTACTAAAACCGTGTGAAGGCGCGTCAAAAGCATGAACGGAATAGTCAGCAGCCAATAGTTTTTCAATCAAATCGGAAAAATTCCCTGCCTGACCTTCCCAACCATGAATCAATAACACTTTCTTTTTCCCTTTTCCCCATTGATAGGTCTGAATTTTATATCCCTTGTATATGAGTGTCTCTTTTTCAGATTTATCTAAAATATCCAATTCGTTCGTCCGCAATTTGATGACTTGTGGGTTTGTCATAAATTTATAAACCATTTTGACCATTAAATTTGGAAAAAAGAAACAGGCTATTTTAATCAACATCTTAGTCAAGAGATTCTTCATAATTTGAAAGGTTGCACGGTGGTCTAACAATCCGTCGAGGTTTTAATAAAATTAATCGAAAAAGGTTCGCATTTGGAGACAAATTATAAATTTCTAGGTTGATTTTACCCGAAAATGAACATTCCCCAAATTTAGTAACCAAAATTTAACATTGTTTGGCTCAATTTTTATGCAACCTTTAAATACTTTTGTGGTCTTTTTAAATTGAGTACAAAATAATCTTCTTTCGTCGAAAAAAATGGAACTTTGACCGACTAAGAGCGTTCTTTGTACAATCAAGCTGATATAGCTTTAACTAATAGCCAAATTTTCACAACCAATGATTCAACTAAAAGAACTAATAATCAAACCCTTTGCATGGATTCTAGTAGGGATGACCATCGCATGGAATCCTGCACTTGGAGCAACTTCCGAGCACAGTATTTTCGATTTAATGAACCATACGGAGGTTTTAGAACTAACGTTGGAGGCAGATATTTCTGATTTGTCTACCAATCGGAATACAGAGGAATATCAAGCAGGTTTTGTTCGTTTTGCGGATGATACAAAAATGGAGCAAGCTTGGAACGTGAAGATACGTCCAAGAGGGAAATATCGTCGTCGTATTTGTGAAATGCCGCCATTAAAATTGAAGTTCAAAAAAGCGGAATTAGAGACTGCGGGTTTATCCAAATTCAATGATTTGAAATTGGTTACGCACTGTTCTAAAAATAAATTAGAGGCGAAAGAGTGGTTGATGAAGGAATATTTGACTTACAAATTATACAACGAATTGACGCCAAATAGTTTTCGAGTACAATTGGTGCGCATTAATTATATAGATGTGCCAACTGGCAAAAAAACAAAGAACTGGGGCTTTTTAATTGAAGATAAAGACCAAGTGGCTGACCGAATAGATGCCGAAACCTGTGATTGCAATGGTATGGATATGGCGGATTTAAACCAGAATTCGGAAAAATTGATGACCGTTTTTCAATATATGATTGGAAATGAGGATTGGGATTTGATGATGGTACGAAATTTGAAAATGTTTAAGAAAGCAGATGGGCAAATAATTCCCGTTCCTTACGATTTCGATTTCGCAGGCATTGTTAATGCTGGATATGCGATTCCAAATGCAACTTATAATATGACAAGTATAGTTGATCGCGCTTATTTTGGAACAGCTCAAAAAGAGGAGAACTTGACCAGTACAATGCGGTATTTAAAGTTAAAGAAAAAGGACTTAATTTCAATCGTTAAAAACTTTAAATCATTAAGTTTTGAAAACCGTGCAACTATTGTCCATTATTTGCAGTCTTTTTATAACGGAAACGAGAATTTTGTAAAAGTTGAAAAACATTATAAACAAGGAGTCAATACAGCAAAGTCTACTGGAATCGCAAAATAAAACCAACGAACTAAAAGATTTTTTTCATACTAATTCAATTTTGAGCATGGCTGCGGTCATGCTTTTTTTTTGTCTTTTTTTTATTCCCTCACCTTTTAATTCTACTTTAAGGAACATAAAGATAACTTCACATCCCTGAGAGGATATTTAGTCCATATTTTTAACTTTAAAAATGCTCATTATATCAGCATAAATAACCGTTTCAAAGCAAAAACTAGCAACAAAACAACTCTCTCGATAATGTCAATTTATTTATTTCGTGTTCCTAATATTTCAAAGAATCCTTCTCAACACTGCATTTCACATCAAAAATTCTGACCATTTTTATTAGAATAATCTTAACATGAATTTTATTCATATTAGCATGAAACAATTTAATGTTTTGAAAATCCTAATTTATTGAACTAAAAACTTCTAAAAATGTCTTGTATTCATCGTTAAACAAAATATTATTTTAATAGCCGTTTGTTTAATTATTTATTTTAATATCAAAAAAAGCTAATCATTTTGCTGAATAAATTAGTTTGTTTTGAAAAAGAGCACTCGTCAATCATCTAACAAAATCTGAAAGCATGACTACTTTATCTAAAACCGCACCTATACTGGCTTTTTTATTTGTCCTGATTTCTTTGCTGCCCAATCCTTCTCTCGGACAGTCTAATAGTATTTTTGATGTGATGCATCACCAAGAAGTATTAGAAATAACGATTAAGGCAGATTTAGATTCCTTAAAGAATAGCCGCCGTTCTGATGATTACCAAAAAGCGCATTTGACTTTCAAGAATGAAAATGGTCAATTACAAAGTTGGAAAATGAAGCTCAAAACCAGAGGAAAATTTCGTCGTAAAATGTCTGCTATGCCGCCGTTAAAAATGAAATTTAAAAAAGCGGAATTGGCAGATGCTGGCTTGAACGAATTCAATGACATGAAATTGGTAACACATGCTGTGAAAAACAAAGCAGAAGCAAAGAAGCTGTTGATGAAAGAGTATTTGGCTTATAAAATATATGAAGAATTAACAGAAAACAGCTATCGAACACAGTTGGTACGAATAACTTATAAAGACCAAAAGACGGGTATAAAGTCAAAGAATTGGGGTTTTTTAATTGAAGATACGGCTCAATTAGCGGATAGGATGCAGGCGGAAAAATGTGACTGTTGGGCAAGTCTACCGAGCGATTTTCAGTATCGTGCTGCTGCACAAATGTCCTTATTTCAATTTATGATAGGTAACGAAGACTTTAGTATCAAGAACTTAAAGAATGTGAAAGTTTTTCGAAAAGATGGACAACTCATCCCAGTGCCTTATGATTTTGATTTTTCGGGATTGGTCAATGCACCTTATGCAACCCCCAATCAAAACTATCAATTAAAAGCTGTGACCGACCGGGTCTATTTGGGAAATCCTCAAAGTTTACAAGAATTGCATTCTAGTCGAATGCTCTTTTATGCAAAAAAACAAGCTATTTTAGAAATCGTTACTAATTTTAAAAAATTGGATGTTGATTCTAAATTAGAAATGAGGGATTATTTGAAGAGTTTCTTTGATTATATGGATACTTTGAAGATGCCTCAAAATATCCTGCCAGTTGGTCCTGAAAAAACACTATTACAAAGTCAAATCCTTGAAAATTGGACTAAAGAATAAAGTATTTTCTCTTAGGCTCATTCAATTTTCAGGATGGCTACACCCATATTTTTTCTGTTTTCACGTAACTTAGTGTATTTTTAACCCTTTCTATATTCAATATTTTATTTACTCCCTTTTTTTTTTCCAACATTAAATTTCGTAAGTCCATATTCGGGAAATTATTATTAGGAATCTGGTATGTTAATTTTATCATCATTTTCAGTTAACAAATTTTTATTCTGAAAAACTTGATTTAGTGAACTTATTTGGGCTAAATTTGTCTTATTATTCAGAGGAAACAAAATAATGTTTTATTTCGTTTTCCTTTTAAAAATTGACCTTTTACTTTTGAAATTACTTAACAGTTAAAGATGAAACTAAAGACTTATTCAATTAGTAATGATTCCTTATTTAAAATTGACAAATTTTACTTCGAAAAGGGATTATTATAGTTTTTGTAACTACAAAAATTTAGAAATATGATGACTCTATTTAAAATCACGATTGCTCCCACCTTTTTACTTTTCTTGGGACTAATCTTTTTATTCCCAACGAATTCTTTTGCACAATCTCAAAGTATTTTTGATGCAATGAATTATCAAGAAGTGTTGGAAATGACGATTGAAGCAGATTTGGATTCCTTAAAAAATAGCCGCCGGACGGATGATTACCAAAATGCGTATTTAACCTTCAAAGACGAAAATAAGCAGACACAAAGTTGGAAAATGAAACTCCGAACGCGGGGTAAATTTCGCCGAAAAATTTGTACTATGCCACCGTTAAAAATGAAATTTAAAAAAGCGGAATTGGCAACAGCAGGCTTCAATAATTTCAATGATATGAAATTAGTGACACATTGTGTCGAGAATAAAGAAGAAGCGAAAGCCTTGCTAATGAAAGAATATTTAGCGTACCAAATGTATGAGGAATTAACTGAAAATAGTTTCCGAACACAACTGGTTCGCATCACCTATAAAGATATTAAGACAGGCAAAAAGTTCAAAAATTGGGGCTTTTTAATCGAAGATACCGCACAGTTGGCGGCACGAATTGAAGCTGAGAAATGTGATTGCTGGGGAATGAATGATACGAACTTTCACCACGGAACTTATGAGCTGGTCGCTTTATTTCAATACATGATTGGCAACGAGGATTATAAAGTAAATGCTTTAAAAAACATAAAAACGTTCCGAAAAAATGGTCAGTTGATTCCAGTACCTTACGATTTTGACTTTTCAGGTTTGGTCAATGCATCTTATGCAAAGCCCAATGTTGACTACCAATTACGAACGATGACTGACCGAGTATATTTAGGCAGCGTAGAAAGTTTGACGCGGTTGCATAGCACAAAAGCCTTATTTCACGCAAAGGAGGACAATTTTCAAAATTTAATCCATGATTTCAAAAAATTGCAGTCTCTCGAAAAAGCAGAAATGATAGCTTATTTAAAAAGTTTTTATAAAAATATTGATGTACTAAATTTACCTAAAAATAGCTTACAAGTTGCTGCTGCTAAGAAAGCAGTTGCTAAATGAAGGCTGAATAAACACAACTAAAATTTAAGTTTCATATACAATTAGTGAGTAATTTTGGCTGACTTCCCCGTTTGGGAAGTCAGTCTTTTTTTGGGTAAACACTCCAGAACATCAGTTGAAATGGTCTTTGAACAAACCCTTTTAAACAATATTTTCAATAGTGATTGGATTGTCTACAAACGCTCCAACCACCAGTATTTTCCGAGTTTGGAGGTTTCTCAAACCTCTGAGTTCTATTGGAAATCACGAGATATATCAAAAAAGCAAAAAGCCTAATTCCCTTTATCCTTCATCTCTTCTTGCAACTTCTTCAACTGTGCTTCCAGACGAACAACTTCACTTTCTAACATTGCCTTTTGCTCTGCTAATTGTCCCAATTTAGCTTGCTCTGCATTGAATTTTTGTCGTTCCGCTGCAATCCGTTTTGCCGTATCTTCTTTCACTTTTGTAATCTGTTCCGCCGCCTGCTGCTTGGATTCATAAATCGAATTCGCAGCTGTATCCTTAGCCGCTGCAATTTCAGCAGACGATGCTTTCCGTGATGCTTCTGTATCTGCAACCATCGCCGCTTTTTTGTCCGCAGTTTCTCGTTGCAACGTAGCAATTTCCTCGCGCGATTTCGTACGGGCTGCCCCCAATTCCTCTCGACTTTGAGCTTCCGCTTCCGCTACTTGCTTCGACGCTTCCTGAATTTTCATATTTGCATGTTGATTGGCAAGCGCAATTTGTTTTTGAGAAGCCGCTGCCGCTGCCATCACTTGCCCAGTATATTCAGCCAACCTTGCTTCCGTATTTCCTTTCGCTATTGCAATAGCTTCGGCTGCTTGTTTTTTCGTCTCTCCTACTTCTTTAGCCGCATTTTCCTTAGTAGCTGCTACTTCTTCTGCCGCTGTTTTTCGAGTCTCCAAAACTTCCAAAGCGGATACTTTTTTCTGATTAGCCGCCGATTCTTTAGCCGTCTTAATTTCTTCTGCCACTCTTGATTTTACGCCAGTAATCTCTTGTGCTGCTCGCTCTCGTGCTGCTGCTACTTCCCCTGCCGATTTTTGTTTTTCATTTGCACTTTGCTCTTTTGACAACCGAACTTGCTCTGCTTCCTGTTGCTTAATTGTAGAAATTGCCTCTGCTGCATCACGCTTTGTCGCCGCAACTTCTTCAGCAGATTGTTGCTTTGCCCGAGCAATTGCTTCTTTCGAAACACCAATTTCTTTCGCAGAATTCTCCCGAGCGGTCAATACTTCTTGATTCGCTTTTTCCCGTGCTGCCACGACTTCTTCTGCCGACATTGCCAATACTTCCGTTTGTTTAGTGCGCGCATCTTCCACCGCTGTGGCTGCCTCTGCCTGAATCTCTAAAATGCGTTTTTCTGCAGTAACCTGTGCCGAATTTACATCCGTACCATACTGCATTTTCGCCTCTTCTGACTTGGCTACTGCTGCTTGAACTTCCGATGCAGCAGTCTGTTTTGCCTGCTCAACTTCTGCGGCTGCTCGCTCTTTGGCTGCCTTAACTTCTGCCGCTGATGCTGCCAAAACTTCTTGCTCTTTCGCCTTCGCTGCCTCAATAACAGCTTGTACTTCTGCTTGAATTCGAGCGATTTCTGTTATCGCTTTCTCTCGTGCAGCCGTTATTTCTACCCCAATTTTCTGCTTTTCCGCTGCGGATTTTGCTCGCGCTGCGGTCACTTCTGCTGCAGATTCTTTATTAATTTCCTCCACTTTTTTCCCTGCTTCCTCCTTCGCTTCCTTCACTTCCATCGCTGCCGCTTGCTTCTCTGCTGCCGCCGATTCTTTAGAAGCTGCTACCTTTACTGCCGAAGCTTGTTGAGTCGCTGCAATTTCTGCGTTTGCCAGTTGTTTTTCATTCGCAACTTGTGCTTTTACAGCATTGACTTGTTCCGATGCTTGTCGCTTAGTTTGTGAAATTTCTACTGCTGCCGCTTCTTTTTCTTTTGCGACAGATTCTTTAATTTCCGCAATTTCAGACGCATTTTTTTCTTGCAATAATGCTTTTTCTTCCGCAATTTTTCGACGCGTTTCCGCCAATTCTAACGCCAATTTTTCTTTTTCCAATGCCGCTTTTTCTCGCAAAGCCGCCACTTCTGCTACGGCGTCCTCCTGCACTTTTAAAATTTGCTCCGACGCCGTTTTCTTAGAAGTCACGACTTCTTCCGCAGTCTTGGTTTGTTCACCTTTTGCCCGTTCTCGTGCTTGTTCAACTACCTGTGCAGCTTCCTCTCTAATTCGCTGAATTTCACCTGAAGAATTTTCCCGTGCAGACGCTATTTCATCCGCATATTCAACTTTTGACATTTCCGTTCGGTCCTTAATCAACTTGATTTCGTCCGCTGCTTTCTGACGAGCGGCTGCCACTTCTTCTGCTGATAACAATTGTGTTTTTGAAATCTCATCAGTCGCTCTTGATTTTGCATCTTGAACAGACAGACTAATTTTTTCAATCTCCGTCGTTGCTTTAGCTTTAGCGTTTTGCACGGATGCCGCTTCAGCTTTTTGCGCATTTGAAATTTCTTTTTGAGACCTCTGTCGTGCCGCTAAAACTTCCTGTGCAAATGCTGCTTTTTGCTCTTCTCCACTCGTTCTGGCAAACTTTATTTCTTCTTGAATTTGGGATTTGATACCATCTGCTTTTGCCTTCTCTGCCAAAATTTCTTCCCGCAATCGTACCTTTGTATCTGCCAATTCCTTCCGCAAAGCCTTCACTTCACTATCATTCATATCAACTGTTTCCTGTGTTCGACCAGAACCCGTTGAACTTACAGACGGTCCACTATTTTCCTGTGACTTAGTCGAATTGCCAGTTGAACTAATTTTTCGACTACCCGCCGAAAAATCATTGCCTACCAATTTCTTATCTCTCACACCAGAGGCATTCAATGTTTGTTGAAAACATCTAGCCATATTCTTAAAAGCAACTTGGCGGTTTAGATTGACCGTCAGTTTCCGCATTTGATTGGAAATATTATTTTTAATATAAATAGTGGTAATATTGGTTCGAGTAAACCAATCAATCGCCGCCAAATCCAATTGCAATATATTTTTATGGACAGGCGCATTTCTCTGACGCGTCATTTCTCCCATTTCGATAAAACGGTAGGTTTTACGATTGCCACTTCCATCGGTAAAAATCAACTCGTCATCTTGATTAAATAATTCTCCTCCTTTCGAAAAGACAACACCAACGACTCCTTTTTCTTCGTTGGAAAATTCAATACTGTAACTATAATTCCCACGAACTACCATCGTTTCTGGAAAAGTTCGCAATAATTGAATCCCGCCTACATTTCGATTGTCCGCAATAATCGTTGCACAACTTTGAGCTGAAACGTACACTGTTGGCAAAATAAGTCCGAGTAATAATAGAGTGAAAAGCTTTTTCATATATTCCTTATTTATTTAAAAATCCAAGATAGACATTTTGTTCTTTTTTGAAAATTTTATCGAAAAAGAATATAGTTTTTTTATTGAATTAACCTCTTTTTCAAAATTAATCATCCTAAACTAGAGTAAAAACCAATTTTTATTAAAGTTACAGGAAATAAAATAGATGGAAATTGCCTATTAAAAAGATAAATCCTCCTCATTTAATATCTGCACGTCGTTACTCTGTTTATTTCATCGTTTACAAATACAATCATCTTTTGCCTATTCGACATGATTACAATGAAACGATTCTCAAAAGTGACAAATATTTTTGAAATTATAATCTTTTTGAATAGGTTTTAACGTTTGGACGCCAAAAGGTATAAAATAGCCATCCTAATTGCTACCCCATTTTCGACTTGCTGCAAGATGATGGAATGCTCAGAGTCTGCTACATCTCCAGTGATTTCCACACCTCGATTGATTGGTCCAGGGTGCATCACCACAATTTCTTTATTCAGCGAATCTAAAATCTTTTTATTGAGTCCAAAATACTGCGAATATTCTCGCAAAGAAGGGAAGTATTTGATGTCTTGTCGCTCCAATTGAATTCGCAAAACATTGGCGACATCACACCATTCTAAGGATTCTCGAAGGTTATGTGAAACCTCAACGCCCAATTTATCAATATGCTTTGGTATCAAAGTAGGTGGCCCGCAAACCCGTACTTTTGCACCTAATTTTTTCAAACAAAAAACATTGCTCATCGCCACTCGGGAATGCAAAATATCTCCAAAAATCGCGATATTTTTACCTGCCAAATCCCCTAATTTTTCCCGCATTGAATAGGCGTCCAACAGTGCTTGTGTCGGATGTTCGTGCGTCCCATCACCAGCGTTGATAATATTGGCGTCAATATGTTTGGATAAAAAAACTGGCGCACCAGGCGCAGGATGTCGCATCACAACCATATCGACTTTCATCGACAGAATGTTGTTGACAGTATCTAAAAGAGTCTCCCCTTTTTTAACGGAAGAAGAAGCTGCAGAGAAATTCACGACATCGGCGGAGAGCCTTTTTTCAGCTAATTCAAAGGAAATACGGGTACGGGTGGAGTTTTCAAAAAATAAATTAGCTACTGTGACATCTCTCAACGAGGGCACTTTTTTAATCGGACGATTAATCACTTCTTTAAAGTTCTCAGCTGTTTCAAAAATCAACTGAATGTCATCCGGTGTTAACTGCTTAATGCCTAAAACGTGCTTGGTACTTAGCGCTGTCGCCATGAAAAAAAAGTTAATTTGGTTAGTTGGTTAATTTGATTAATTAAATTTATTCAGCTGAAAATCAACAAATTAACTATTCAACCAACTTCCTATTTAGAAAACATCAAAATCTTGTCTTCGCCCTCTTTTTCTGCCCATTCTACTTTCACATACGCTTGGTCGAGGGCGTCCATAGTGAGACCAATATAGTTAGATTGTATTGGCAAATGTCTATTAAATCTACGGTCAACCATTGCCACTAATTCTACCTGCCGAGGTCGTCCAAAATCGTTTAAAGCGGTCATTGCAGCATGAATCGTTCGTCCTGTATAAACGACGTCGTCCATCAATACCACATTTTGGTCGTCCAACGAAAATTGAAAATCGGTTTTACTTGCCTTCAAGGGCTTATCGCGAATCCGAAAATCATCGCGGTAAAACGTAATGTCCAACTTGCCATATTGAATTGTCGGAATGTCTAAAATTTCCTTCAACCGCGCATGAATGCGTTCTGACAAGGGCACACCACCCTCTTGAATACCAATCAAAGCAGTATTTTCAAACGTATCATATTTTTCAATCAATTGATGACACAAGCGGTCTATCGTCAACGCGAACCGTTCCTTATTTAGTATGACACGTCCTTTACTCATTGAAATATTGGTTGAAAATTTTCAGATTAGCCGCAAATGTAGGGAATAATTAAGAATGGGTAATTAAAAAGGAAGAATTAATTTGAGTCAGGAGTCAGAAGTCAGGGGTCAGGGGTCAGAATGCACTAAACTTTGAATTCTCTGACACCTCGCTCCTGACTCCTCATCTAAGGATTTTTAATAATAATATCTCCAAAAGAAATTTTTATCGAAATGGAATTCGCATCCCCCATTTTAGAGGAGAAAATAGCTGTTTTCATCTCCTCTGTATTTTCGATATAATTTAATTTTAAATCATGTGGAACCGTGATATCTCCATATTTTGCTCTTAGGTTAAAACCATATTTATCAGGTTGTGGGTCAAAGAAATACACATCTGCTTTTTCTGCGTCAATATTCAAACTCAACAATCCTGCAGATGGGTAAGGCACGGTAAATAGTTTGATGACACCATATTTAGAATTGATGTCCCAATTCCCTTTAATTTCTCTCAAAGTGACGTCCGAACGGCGTGAATTAATCTTCACATTCCCATCAATGAACTCACCATCCACATCCCCAAAACGAGTCGTAACACCAATATTTCCTTTCAAATTATTAAGGAAAATTTTAGAAAATTCACTGACAATGGTCAACGCATTCGTGAGGTCGCTAACGTAGGTTAAGCCAAAATTATTTTTTAAATAAACGGGACAATCTGCGGGCAAAGTGACCGTATAAGTTACGCTCAAATCCGATTCAGGCTTCAAATCTTTATTCACATAATTTCTAAAATAAATATTATTGCTATGCTGCTCATCTTTAAAAATCATGGCTTTAACGTCACGCTCCGCCGTTTTTTTATCAGGGTGTTTGGAAATAATTTCTACGACAATTTTCACCTCATTACTTTCCCACGTTTCTACTTTTATTTTTGCTTTTTCCCCTTCAATATTGACCTCCGAACCATCCACATAGGGCCAAGATTTCTCTATCTTTTTCGACACTACTTGCAATGTAGCTTGCCCCAAAAGCCCGTTTGCAAACAGCATTATCGCCGAAAGAATCATTATTTGAAATACTACTTTCATTGGTATAATTTACTTTTTGAATGGTTAATGGTTAGGGTTTATTGGTTCATTTAGTCTCCGTGCGCGGTCAACTATCTGCCGTCAACCGTTAAATAACATTATCAATCATTCGTTTGACGATGTCTGTTCGAGCAAATTCGATTTCGCGCATTTCTGCAATCAAGTTGGCATTCGTTCCGTAACTGCCAATCGCTTCTTCCAACATCGACTTGGCATCATTCAATTCTTCCAATTCCATTTTCAATGATTTGAACTCTGGATTTTCGCAAGCAATCGTTCGTTCCTTACATATATTCATCAAATATTCAAAAGCATCTTCGTCTTCATTCCAATCATTCTTAAACAGGTCTTCGTCCACCGTTTCTACGTGATAACTCAATTGTCCGTCCCCATTTTCAATTGGATTAATCAATTCCAAACCAAAAATCGTCAAAATACCAATCACTGCTGCCGCCCCTGCATAGCGTATCCATTTTTTCATCGAAACAACTCGCCCTTGCTGCTGTGGTTTCACCATTCCTAACTGTTCAGCAATATTATTCCAAACCAAAGTAGGCGGAGCATATTCAGGCAACTCACTGATGCTTTTTTGCAACACCAATTCATTTTGAATATTGTCCCAAACCAAACTCGGTGGCTCGTATTCTTCCAACGCCGCTACCCCTCTGTGCAAGACCAATTGATCATCAATTGCCTTCCAAATAGAGCACGGTGGCTCATATTCTGGCAAAGAAGCCAAAGCTTCAATCAGGGTATGTTTATTGATTTCTTTCATTATGCTGTGGTCTAAAAAGTTTAATGTATCAAGCTCATCGGTGTAGTTTTGTTGTTGAATTCTATATCTTAAGCAAAATTTTTCAACATTTCCCTCAACCGGCGTTTAGCATAAAACAACTGCGACTTAGAAGTTCCAACCGAAATCCCCATTTTTTCCGCCACCTCTTTATGGCTATATCCTTCTACTTCAATCATCGTAAAAACCATTCGGTAACCATCGGGCAAAGACATAATTGCTTTTTCCAGATATTCGGCAGCAAGATAATCACCCCAATCCACCAATTCACCTGAATCAATATTATCAAGAGGTTCAAAATATATCTTATTCTTCCGAATTTTACTATAGGCTGTCCGAATGACAATGGTTTTAATCCAAGCCCCCAAGGTTGATTCTCTACGAAAACCAGGCAGTCCCCGAAAAACTTTCAAAAACCCATCTTGCAATACGTCATTGGCAGATTCAAAATCGCCCGTAATCCGATACGCAAGAGTATACATAGCCTTTTTGTACTTTTCATACAATGCCTTTTGTGCCATTGGGTCATCCTCAAGGCAGCCTTCAATTATTTCCTGTTCCGTCATGCTGGTTATGTGAACCATTTTGAAATAGCGATTTTTTATTTAAAGAGTTATCCTTTAAAATTAGGGTTGTATCGCCTATTGATTTTATTTGGTTTCTTGCTAATTTTGCACAAATTAACATTTTTTTTTAAACCACATTTTAGAAGAAGCCGTTTAAAACCCTTCATTTTTCGTATCTTTGAAGGTTTTCCGAAAAAAAGTCGAAACCATCATGAATTTTCCATTAAAAAATCTGGAACAGCACTTGCCTGAAATGTCGCTAATTTTGGGCGAACAGCTCTACGAACAAGGCTTCGTGGGCAACCTTAAACAGCTGGAACACAATCTTTGGGTTGCTAAAGTAGTAGACAAAGAGGTGGAAATTCAAATCTCTCCAACCAAAGTCAAAGCTTGTACCTGTGAATGTGCGATTTTTAAAGAAAAAAAGCTTTGCGAACATATTGGCGCGATGCTTTTGGCTTTGAGAAAAGAGAAAGAACGACAGAAAGTTGCCAATCCGCCAAAAATTAAAAGAAAGGCTTCGCCAAAAAGGTTGACGGTCGCTTCGATATTGGACAATGCACCGCCACCGCAAGTTTATTCTTTTTTAAAAGCCTACGCCAAAACGAATAAACAGTTTTCTTTAGCATTAAAAGCACGGTTTGCCGGGGCAGTACCGATGAACAATATTCATGAAAAATATCGACAATTACTGGAAGCTTCTATTAAAGGAAACCGGCTGACCAATGGCATGATTAGTTATCGCGGCTGGCAGCAGTTGGTGAAATTGTGCAAGGAATTGATGGGACAATCAGACGATGCGATTGCATTAGAAAATTTTCAAGAAGGCGCGATGATTTTGCAATCTGTCATTGAAAAAATAACACCTGTTATTGGGAAGTCTAAGGGGGATGAGACTATTTTGAAAGAAGTGGTTGAAGGGGCATTTTTTAAACTAGAAGAACTCTTGAAAGCACAACCCGCGCCTGATTTACGAGAAGTAATTTGGGATTTTTGCCTGCAAGAATCCACCAAAGCGACGTATCGTGCACACGATGTGTCGAAGCATTTCTTTGAGCTCATGCACCTTATTTCTGATGACAATGAAAAAATAGAAACGTTACTCGAAAGTATTGATAATGAGTTGATTAAAAAAACATTGGCGGAAAATTATCGCGCTCATTTGTTGATTTTAAAGTTTAATTTATTAGATAAATCTGAAGTAAAAACGGCGATTGATGACTTTATTTCGGATAATATTTCAACGCCTAACTTTTTAGTTTTTGTAATTAAAAAGTCTTTAGAAAATAAAGAAATCAAACGTGCTAAAACCTTAGCACAAAAAGGATTGAAGCAAAGATTTTCTCCTTTAATCAACATTCAAATCGAGTATTTCTTATTAGAAATTGCTTTAGTTCAGAAAAGTCAAGCAAAGATTGTTCACTATGCTTACCGCCAATTTTTAGCGAAAAAAGATTTTCGATTTTACCATATTTTAAAAGAAAATTACACCGACGATTGGGCAGAAAAGGTCGAACAAATCTTTACAGAAATTACCAAAATGCCGTTTTCTATGCTAAAGCGGGATGTGCAAGCGCGCATCTATGTGGAAGAAAAACGATGGTCAGATTTGTTGCGTTATATTGAAAATTTTAAATCCATAAACCTTTTACAGCGGTACGATAAATTGTTGCTAATAAACTTCCGAAAGGAGATAAAAAAGCTGTATATTGAGTTTATTCACAACTACCTCACCAATCATCTTGGGCGCAAACCTGCGATTAAAACCAAAGAAATTTTGCTGCACCTTTTTGATATTGGGGAAGCCAAATTAGCGAGTCAAATCGTACGGCAATTGCGGAAAGATTTTGCGGAACGGGAGTCGCTTTTGGAGGAATTGGAGATGTTTTAAAGATTGTAGTCACTTCATTTTCTTAGCTTTTACTCTTTCTTACATTGATTTCATCGTTTGGATGAAACACGGGAAGACATTTAGTAATGGCATATAGTTGACTTTATGTCAAAACATTGTTGAACAGTACCGAGGACGTCTTTGGTTAGCGTTTGAATTGAATCGTAGGACGAGCTTTTATTTTACGATTCCGAAGTTTAATTAATTAAAAACACATACAATTTTTACTAATAAATAGTGCACTAATCCCCTGAAAACCAATATTTTGTCATCAATTTTTATTAGGCCAATTCGACTGACCAAAAACTTATCCACGCATCTTTACTTTCCTTCAAATATTTTGCTATTTTTGCGTGCTATTTATGACCTAAATCATTTCCAATATTTTTAAATAAGCTCCTGTAAAGAACATCCAAATATACTGTAAAGGCGTATAATTAACAGATAAATTATTACTAATCACTAAACACATTTTATCATAATTTCGTACAAAAAGACAATTGAAAACTGTTCATTACCCTAAATGAAAACTTGTTTTATCGCAAAATTTTAATTTTAAAAACCGTTTTTTACCACTACATTGGCGATAAGGGAATTGGTAATAAATAAGCTACCCAAAGTGACGCTACTATTTGTTACTAAAACTCCCTAAACGAAACCGAATAATCTATGTTGAACTTTGACAAATGTCCGCAAATTTCTTGCGTGTCTACTTTTCTACTTTTTATCGTGTTGGTCTTCACCAATACGCTGTCGGCTTCCCCCCATTCGACCGAAAACTTACCCGTTCAGGTGACCAACCCGTCTGCTTGCAATTTGGGCATGACTATCAACGACGAATCTTGTCCAAACAACAATATTTTAGAAGTTGATATTGACGTCATTTCCGCGCCAGGAATGGCTTTGGGAACGGATGTTTTTTTGAAAGAATTGCGCGTCATTTTTGCGCATGATTGGACAGCAGATTTAGATTTCTACTTGGTTGCACCCAATGGAACGCGTGTTGAAGTTTCGACCGATAATGGAAGTTCTGGAGATAATTATGGCATTCTAAATGGTGCTTGTGATTCAGTAACTACTTTTATATCAAGCATTTATGATGACGGCTGTACAACACCAAATATCAAAGGTAGTGCTGCACCATTTTTAGGAACATACTTACCCGAAGGAGATTTCAATGATTTCAATGATGGTCAAAATCCGAATGGAGCTTGGCAATTAGAAGCTTGTGATGATGGGGCATTTAATATCGGTAAACTTGAATTTATCGAACTCGTTTTTGAAGCAAGCGGCTGTATCGCACCGTCCAACGTGATGGCAGATAATGTGACCGCAAACACCATTAATTTGACTTGGCAATCAAATGTTTCTAACCCAATTAATACCGTTTTTGAATATGGACCAATTGGTTTTACTTTGGGACAAGGCATGACGACCACCGCTAACTCAATTCAAAATTTGACTCTCAATACAACTTACGAATTTTATATCCGTGAAGAATGCAGTACTGGGATTTTTTCGACCAACTCCTGCCCGATTCAAGTAACCACACTTTGTACCCCACCGATGGCAACCTTGTCAGAAGATTTTAATACTCAAAATGTATGTAATACACTTTCCAATTGCAATCTTGATTGCGATATTACCGGGCTTTGGGCAAATGTTTCTGATGATGACATGAACTGGTTGGTGCGTGAAAATAGCACTCCAACGGGCTTCACTGGCCCAAGTGATGATGCAGATGGTGGAGGGCGATATATCTATTTGGAAACCTCTGGTTTTGCTTGTCAAAATGGCGATTCCGCCGTGCTATTGTCCAATTTAATTGCCGTAAATACCAACCCAAATGCCTGTGAGATGTCCTTCAATTACCATATGAATGGACAACATATCAACTCGCTTAAATTGGATATCACATCCGATTGTGGAGACACTTGGACACCGCTTTTTGAAGCACAAGGCTCGAAAGGAGACCAATGGTTTAGGGAATATTTGGACTTGGATGCTTATGATAATATGGACGTTCAGCTTCGATTTATTGGTAAAAAAGGAAGCGGTTTCAGAGGAGATATAGCGATAGATAATTTAAAACTATTCGGTCCGCAACTCTCTACGAATCAAGTCAATACTTTTTATTTTGATGGTGACAACGACGGCTTTGGAGACGATGGCAATATCGTTACGACTTGTAATCCAAATGGGCCAACAGGCTATATTTTACAAGGTGGCGATTGCAATGATAATGATGAATTTATCAATCCCAATGCCGCGGAAATTCCCTGTAACTTCACAGATGACAATTGCAATGGGTTTGGTGATGAAAATGAAGTAGAATACCCAAATGTCGTGCCTGATGAAATTTGCGAAGGCGAGTTGGCGACGATGCAAGCAATTGTTAATAATCCAGATGCAGAAATTCTTTGGTTTGAGGATGAATTTGACTTTTTTCAAATCCACGAAGGTGAGTTTTTTAGCCCTGCAGATGTGCCGAATGTTCAAGTAAATAACGTGACCGTTTTGACGTATTGGGTAACGACTTTTGTGCCGCCATTTTGTTTTAATTCTGATAAGACGCCCGTGACAATTACGATTTATCCAAATCCAGCACTGGTTGCGCAGCCTATTCCTGATGTTTGTGAAGGGACAAATATAGCATTATTGGATTATGTTGATGATGAAAAATCGACGGCTGGAACATGGTTTTGTTTTGATGAAAATGATGCGCCGATTCAAAATTGTGAACTCGATGTCTTACAAAACGAAACGATTAAAATTCAAAAAATCAGTCAAGACGGTTGCCGCGATTCTATTTTTATATCTATAAATGTATTGGCAAGTCCAACCACTCAAATTACTGGAAATCCGACAATTTGTACAGGCGATTTTCAGTTTTTAAATGGGTCCGATATTGGCAATGGTGTTGCGCCACTGAGCTATAATTGGAGTACAGGAAGTACAGCAACGACTCAACAGATTTTTAGTAATGGAATAATGCCAGATGTGACCGATATTTATAGCTTGACGATTACTGGTAATAATGGTTGTTCGCATACAAGTTCTCTCAACGTTACGACCATTCAAAGTATTGATAACGTATCAATTACCAAACATGATGTAACAGTTTGCAATGGCTCTGATGGAAGTTTAGATATTGAAATTACGGGCGGGACTCCTCCATTTACCATTAATTGGAATGGCGGACAAATGATGACGAATGATACGATTTTTTCTATTGAAAACTTGACACAAGGAGCTTACTCGTTGGACATTGCGGATAGTTCAAATTCAGATTGTGAAGTCAACACGCCGCTTGAAATCATCAATGGTCCTGGCGCAGTGGTAAGCACGCCAGATATTACTTCCGTGAGTTGCGAAAGCGAGGCAGATGGAAGCATTTCTATCGAAGTTTCGGGCACGAATCCAACAATTATTTGGAGCAACGGCTTGACAAATGATACAATTTTTGACTTGGTGACAGGCTATTATTCAGTGACAGTTTTTGATGGAAATTGTACGACGGAAGTGGATAGTATTTTTATACCGACTCCATTTGAATTAATGGCATTTTCAACCCTTTCCAATATCAATTGTACAGAAGAAACCGACGGTACTATAGAAATTGGCGTAGCAGGTGGAACGATGCCGTACACCTATACATGGGAGGACAACTCTACCCTTTCGACTCGAAATAATTTGGCAGCAGGTTTTTATTCGGTAACGATTACAGATGCCAATCTTTGTGAAACCATTTTAAATAATATTAAAATTAGTGAGCCCGAGCAGCTCATTTTTATTGAAAACATCAACCAACCCAGCTGTTTTAATTCTTTCAATGGCTCCATTTCGCTAACCGCTGCCGGTGGCATTCTCCCTTATCAAATTGCGTGGAGCAACGGCGCGCAGAGTTTCAATAATAACTTTTTACAAGATGGTAATTATATTTTCACCATCACTGACGCAAACAATTGCACCATTATTGATTCTTCACAAGTCATTGAACCGCAAGAAATTGCCATTGATGATTTTCAAAATAATGCTACTTGTAACGGCTTGGAAGATGGCTCAATTAGTTTGGTCATCAATGGTGCAACAACGCCGTATTCCATCGAATGGAGTCACGGCCCGACAGGTAATCAGGTTAACAATCTCGCACAAGGCTATTATTTTGCGTTAATCACAGATGCTAACTTTTGTAGTTACATCACCGATTCGATTTATATTGATGCACCAGAATTACTCAGTTTTGACCCTCAAATAACGCCTTCTCATTGCGACGGCGTGGACGATGGTGCAATAAAAATCATCATCAATGATGGACAAGATTATGATTTCAGTTGGACATTTGACCCGATGGAGACGGACTCTTGCTTAACTAGTTTAACGGCTGGCGATTATTTGTTAACCATCACTGACCCAAATATGTGTAAAGTCGATGCGGTGATTACAGTGCCAACCTCAAACCGGATTTTTGTAAATTCACAGGCCCTTTCTTCCTCTTGCGTTGGTTCGCAATCAGGTGCGGTGATGTTGAACATTTCTGGTGAAAACCCGTTGTTTTTTGTAGAATGGAGCAATGGTGCTTCGATGATGGCGAATGAACAAGCGGGCATCACCAACTTATCGCCAGGCGCTTATTTTGCAACGATTACGGATAATTTAGGTTGTCTGAAGCAGACTGATTCCTTGATAATTTCAGAAAACCCTGCCATTGAAATCACTCCGCAAAACTTGACAAATAACTATTGTTTTGCTGGTGAAATCGGTAGTATTGAAATCAGCATCGAAGGCGGCAGCGGCATTTACAATACAGCTTGGTCGAACGGTGAAATGCAAACCTCGACCAATGAAAACCTACCAGCTGGCACCTATCAACTGACCGTCACTGACGATAATGGCTGTGTAGAAGTCTCTAATGATTTTGAAATCACACAACCTGATTCCTTCCAAATTAACGACAATCTAATCGACGCCAACGAATGCGTTTCTGACCTTGTCGATAGCCTTTGCGTAATCGTCAGCGGCGCAACTGCCCCCTACGAATACCTCTGGAGTAATGGCAATACCAGCACCTGCATTATCGACCAACCAACCGGTGAGTACAGCTTCACCGTCACCGATGCCAACGCTTGTGAAGGCGTACTCGAAGGCATAAAAATTCCAGATCCTGTCGAAGATTTACAGCTAAACTTTCCAGACGATAGCTTATTTTTAGACTGCCCAGACTCCGAAGGAAGATTTGTGATTGATATCAATGGTGGTAGTTCTCCGTTTCAATTTATCTGGAGTCATGGTACAATGGATACCGTCAGTATTGACTCCTTGGTCATTGAAGACTTGGATTCGGGTATTTGTAATGTGACCGTGACGGATGATAGAGGCTGTGTGACGGTTTCGGATTCTATCTACATTTTCCGACCTGATTCGATTGATATTTTGATTACAGAAATTGAAGAAGTCGGTTGTAAAGGTGGTCGAAATGGCGAAATTCACCTTCAAGTGACGGGCGGAACGCCTACTTATAATTTTGAATGGTATAATGAATTAGGTGTGCTTTGGGGCACAGAACAAAATTTGATTGATACCGTAGCTGCAGATTTTTACACCGTTGAAATACGCGATGATAACGAGTGTTTTAGCACATTTACTAATATTGAAGTAATCGAACCTGACAGCGTTTTGAATATTTTTCCACTCCTCAGCCGCGATACGATTTGCTTTGGCGAGGACAACGGTTTTATTGACATTACGCCAAGTGGCGGCTACCCACCTTATACTTTTGAATGGAGTAATCCGATGACGCCACAAAACGTAATGACAACCCAAGATATTTTTAATCTATCCGCAGGTAGTTACGGCTTGACGATGACGGATGCAGGGGATTGTGAATTCCAGTTGCAACCTTATTTTATTACAGAATCTATATTGCCCATTTCTTTAGAAACCAGTACGATTACCGATGTGGATTGCTTTCGTAATGAAAATGGAGCAATCGACGTTTCTTTCTCTGGTGGATGGCAACCACTTAAATATGAATGGATTGCGTCTGGCAATTTAGATAATCCAAATACTCCAAACCAGACAGGTCTGAGTGAAGGAACTTATTATCTATTCGTCACAGATGCGTTTGATTGCTTCTTTGACGACCTTGTTTTTGAAGTAAATGAACCAGAAGCATTGACGGCAACGCCTGATTTTTCCAATCCAAATGGAGTAGACATGCAGTCCGATATTGAGCTAATTTCAACGGGTGGCACTGCGCCATATGAATATCTTTGGGAAGATGGCAACACAGATTCTTTACGTGAGGCGATGGAGTATGGGACTTATTTTGTGACGATTACGGATGACAATGACTGTGAAGAAATTATTGATTTTTTACTGGATGGAACGACGGGCATTGATGATATTGAAGAGATTAATGCCTTAACACTTTTTCCAAATCCGACATCAGGGGAGCTTTATTTGGAAGTTGATTTGTCAAAACCAGTAAATTTATCGGTCAATGTCTTTGATATGTTTGGAAAAAGAGTAATTTCGCTCCAGAATCAACAGCAAAACTCCGAAACCATTCCGCTTGAGCTAAGTCATCTACCATCTGGAACGTATTTCGTCCATCTCTATGTGAACCAAAAATTTATCCCTACTAAAAAGTTAATCTTAATGGATTAAATCCCATTAGCAGAGTCCTGCCCGGTAGAGGGCGGGACTTCTATTTTTTACCAAATCATCCCATAAATCAAACCCACCACCCAATTCCCAATCGGAAAATAAGCTGCAAAAAACAACGTCATACACAACGCAAAATTTGTCCGTGTAAAAATCTTATCCAAAATATTATTGTCATAAGCAATCGAAGACTTCATTGCATAACCACCCACTTCTAAAATGCCCATAAAAAAAAGTCCATACGCATACTGCTGATACCAAGGCAACTCTTTGAGCAACAACGAAATAGGTATCATGTAAACAACGTAACAAGTGATGATTTGCCACCAATATTTAAATCGGGCGATTTTTGCCCATTGACCAAAACTATTCATCATGACGCCCCAAGTAAGATAAACGATTACATAAATCAAAACCAATTTCGGGTCGGCTTGGAAGATATTTTGAACGGCTTGGAAAAAATTTTCTATGTCTGACATTGGTTATTTTTTAAACTAAAAATGAGTTTGACAAATTCACTTTATCAAACTCATTTAATTGTAGCAGCGACTTTAATCGCTATGCTAATTTTTATCATTGTAGGCAGCTTGGCGACTGAAGTCGCCACTACATTAGATTCGTGCTTGAATCACTTTTATTGCCGAACCCACCGTCATCATTTCTTCCGCCGCATCATCATCAATTTCTATATCAAAGGCTTCTTCGACATCCAAAATAATGTCCACCAAGTGAATCGAATTGATATTCAAATCCTGCAATAAATCCGTCTCTTCCGTAATGGAATCTAACGCTGACTCCTCTTCAACATATTGCTGAATGATGGGTCGTAGCTTTTCAAGAATGGTATCTTTTGTCATTTTATCGTATTTCAATTTTGTCATTCCGACCAATGCTTTATTGTCATTCCGACCGAAGTGGAGGAATCTGATGTGGTAGTCTATCCAGATTCCTCCACTTCGGTCGGAATGACAATAAATGGTTGGAATGACAAAAAATTACTTCCGTCTTTTCAAGCGACTTTTAGCACGAGAAGCAGATGCACCTCCACCCATGCCTTGCATTTTGGTCATTTTGTGCATCATTTTTCGCATTTGGTCAAACTGCTTGATAAACATATTAATTTCGTAAATATCTCGTCCACAACCCATTGCGATTCGCTCTTTGCGGCTCATGTTCAAGGTCTCCGGATTGTTTCGTTCGTATGGCGTCATCGAGAAAATAATCGCCTCTACTTTGTTCAATGCATTGTCATCAAAATCAACATCTTTCAGGGCTTTGCTCATTCCAGGAATCATTCGCATGAGGCTTTTCAAGTCGCCCATTTTACGAATTTGCTTGATTTGAGACAAGAAATCGTTAAAGTCAAATTTATTTTTACGAATCTTCTTCTCTAAACGTTCCGCCTCTTTTTCATCAAATTGCTCTTGCGCTTTTTCAACCAAGGAAGTAATATCTCCCATTCCCAAAATCCGCTGTGCCATCCGGTCTGGATAGAACAATTCAAGGTCTTCCATTTTTTCACCAGTACTGGCGAATTTAATGGGTTTACCTACCGTATATTTAACAGACAATGCCGCACCACCGCGCGTATCACCATCTAATTTTGTCAAAACAACCCCGTCGTAATTGATGATTTCGTTAAAGGCTTGCGCTGTATTTACCGCATCCTGTCCCGTCATCGAATCCACGACAAACAAAGTTTCATGCGGCTTAATCGCATCTTTAACATCCGAAATCTCCTTCATCATCTCCTCATCGACTGCCAAACGACCCGCCGTATCCACAATCACGACATCGAAGCCGTGTAACTTCGCATGCGCAATCGCATTCAAAGAAATCTGAACAGGATTTTTATTTTCTACCTCACTATATACCGGTACTTTTATTTGCTCACCAATGACACCCAATTGGTCAATCGCTGCCGGACGATAAACATCACAGGCAACCAATAACGGTTTTTTCTTCTTCGTTTCTTTTAAAAACTTGGCTAGTTTACCAGAAAAAGTCGTCTTACCCGAACCTTGCAATCCTGCAATTAATACGACTCCGGGGTCACCTTTAACATTGATGCCAACTTGCTGCCCACCCATCAATTTCGTCAACTCATCCTGCACAATTTTTACCATCAATTGCCCTGGCGATACCGACTTCAACACATTCTCACCACCCAAAACCTGCTGCTTCACGGTCTCCGTAAATTCTTTGGCAATTTTGTAATTCACATCCGCACTTACCAAAGCCCGACGAATTTCTTTGATGGATTGCGCCACATTCAATTCCGTAATCGTACGCTCCCCTTTCAGCGTCATAAACGCCGCATCCAACTTATCCGAAAGATTATCAAACATATTTTCTAAATTATTATTCAAGAGGTCAGAGGTCAGACCATTTTATTGCCAGAAGTCAGAAAATCCAGTATTTCTAACCTAAAATTTCTGACCATTAATGTTTGAAAATAACGTGGTTTGACCTTTGATTATTTAAAATTTTCAAACTGAGGCGCAAATATAGTGAAAATCCGCCCATCCTTGTTTTTCAAGTCAAATATTTCCTTTTTAAATATGAAAAGTTTGATATTAGTTAAAAACGTCATACATTTGACTTATTTTAATAGAGTCATCTTTTCGATATATAATTTCCTATGAAACATATAAATAACCTACGGCAAAAAGTGCTTTCTAAAAGTTTAGTTCTATTACTCTGGCTATTATCCCTTCCATTTATTGGTCAATCTCAATCTGATTTAATTACAAAACCATCCATTCAAAATTATCCAACTTGGGAAGCAGGCGCATTTTTTGGTATTGGGCTAATTTATGGAGATTTAACCGGAGACGTTAGTGTTACAGCAGGTTCGAGCCAGCCCGCTTATGGAATTTCCGTTTTTAGAAATTTAAATTCAAATTGGGCAATTCGCGCCAATATTTTCCACACAAAATTGAAAGCCAATGATTTAGATTCCGAACTCGAAAGTCATCGCAATCGAGGTTTTAGCCACGAAACACCTTTGACAGAGGTTTCTATTTTGGCACAATGGGATTTGCGCGGTAAGCGGCGTTATAAAAGGGTGGCGAGTTTTAAAAAAACCGTTTCGCCTTACTTTTTTGCAGGAATTGCGGGTGGAATAGGTAAGTCTGAAACGTTTTATGACAGTCAGAAAGACAATCCATTAATTGAAGAAGATAAAGAAAATTTGTCGAATTTTAGAATTGGAATCCCGCTTGGTGGAGGTATTAAAGTTGATTTAAGTCAGCGGTCATTTGTTGGTTTTGAATTTGGTTTTCGCCCTACTTTTGGAGACTTATTAGACGGTGTGAGTGCCTCTGGCAATGCCGATAAAAACGATTGGTATGCCTTTGGTGGCTTGAGCATTGGCTATCGATTTACGAGTGATGATGCCGATGGAGATGGCGTGGTGGATGTAAAAGATAGATGTCCTGGAGTGCCTGGCGAAAGGCAGTTTCAAGGCTGCCCGGACAGCGATGGTGACGGAGTACAAGATAAAGATGACAATTGCCCATTGATTGCTGGTGCAAAAACGTTGAATGGATGCTTGGATAGTGATTTGGATGGCGTGGCAGATACTGAAGATAACTGTCCAAACACCAAAGGAATGCGCCGTTTGCAAGGCTGCCCTGACGCAGATTGGGACAATGTGATTGATAAAAATGATGCTTGTCCGAATACGCCAGGCTTGGCAAAATTTAAAGGCTGCCCTGATACAGATTTGGACGGCGTGATGGATTTGGAAGATAGATGTCCAGAAATTACGGGGCTTTTGAAGTTTCGGGGCTGTCCAGAAGGCGAGGAAATTGAGGTGGTAATAGAAGAAGTTATCGTGGAAGATGCTGAAGTTGAAACGGGGACTGAAACGGTTCCAGATTTTCGAGAAAAAGAGAAAATTATTACGGAAATAGAGCCCATTAAAGTAAAGGAATCAGTGATTGAGGAGCTACAAAATTCTGTTTTAGAAATGGATAAAACGGAAAAAATTATAGCCGAAGTTGTTATTGAAAAAGAGGTACGTGCTGTGGAAGAAACACCTGTTTTAAAGGAAGAAAAAATTGCAGCTATCCCTGCGGTTCTTTCACCTACTTTTGAAATGATGCGTTTTGCAACTTCGAGTAATGAATTATCGGCGAATGACAAGCGTAATTTAGATAAAGTAGCCGCTCAATTCTCTAATTTATCAGATTATAATCTGATAATTTTAGGCTATACCGATACTGTCGGCAATGATTATTTAAATCAGCAATTGTCTGAAAAACGGGCGAAAGCTTGCTTTGATTACTTAGCTAAAAAAAGCATTGATGTTAATCGGATGACTTATACTGGTCTTGGAGAAACGAATCCGATTTCAAGGAATGATACGGCGGCCGGTCGTGCGGAGAATCGGCGAGTTGAGATTATTTTGAATAAGAAGATATATTAGATTTTCCAGTATTGTCAAAGCAAATAGTTTAAATAGGGAAACGTATTTATTAAATTCGTTTCCCTATTTAAACGATACCAGTGTCCTGAAAATATTTATGAACCCTCCGAATTGAACAAATTACCAAAGTCGTTGAAATAAAATCAGCCAAAGTCAAAAAAAACTAAAGTCAATTCCTCCTTTTAAATACTTGGACATAAATAATCGAACAATCAAAGAAGTAATATTTTTTCTTTAGGTTTCTCTAAAAAATTCTTAAATAATCCCTTTATTGAAGTATTTTTTTTACTCGATGTTCAAGTTTTTAGAAAAGATTCAAAGGAAAGAAACGTATAACTTTGCATAAAATTAAAAATGGAAAAAGCACAAATTTTGCCTTTTATCAATA
>JBLHWU010000045.1:0-33644 GCA_047629355.1 Saprospiraceae bacterium
TAGAAGTATCTTTTATCTCTTACCAACGATGTCAATGAACGCTATTTATCGCTTTATTGTCAAACGAAAGCAAATTGAAATGCCTGCATTGGAATAGATTTACGATATTTTATTCTAAAGCGAGAATTACTGTAATCAGTTTTGACTTAAATTTGAAATATTATTGATTTTCAAGGAGTTAAATTTCGTAAAATCTTCTAACAATATGTTTGTAAGAAAACCCTTAGTCCACATTGTAATTTCATCACTGAATCTTAAATGAATATGAACTGAAGTTCAATTAATATACTGTAAAGTAAGTTTCTTTTAAACCTGAGAAGCGAGAGAATCGTAAGAGTTTCGTGAAACATTATGCGCGCTGCCTGCGGCAGCACGGGTTGGATTCTTAAGGGATAAAAGCGATTTTTACAAACCGCTTTTATCCCTTAAACTCCCATTGTCGAAATGCATTGAAAATTAATTGCCACCCGTTACTTAAGCAGAAGGCATCTTAGAATAAACTTTAAAAGATTCTATACTTCCTTCAAAATCTTTTTTCGATGCACTCCTTTCGGATAAACTTGCCCAATTTCTTTTAAAATCATTTGATACAACTCCTCATCATCCCAAAAACTCAGACCTTCAATATCCAATATCAAAATCGGAATTTTTGACTCATTTTTGAAATAATCAAAATAACCGTCTTGCACAGATTTCAGATATTCCGTTTTAATATCCTGCTCCATTTCCCGTCCTCGATGATGAATATTTTTCTGGATATCTTCAATCGAACGATGTAAATAAACTAACAAATCAGGCTTTGGAAAACTCGCATTTAAAGTATGAAACAATCGCTGAAACAAGCGATACTCTTCACCATTCAAGTTATTCTTAGCAAACAACAACGTTTTTATAAAATAATAATCCGATACCGTAAACGTATGAAATAAATCTGGGTGGGAAAATGCTTCCTGCAATTGCTTATGCCGTTCGGTCATAAAAAACAGCTCAACAGGAAAAGCATATCGTTCTGGATTTTCATAAAATGGCGGCAAAAAAGGATTATCCGTAAACTGCTCAAGAATAAGGCGACTGCCAAGGTCGCGCTCCAGCATTTTGCACAGCGTGGTTTTACCTGCACCAATATTGCCTTCGATAGCTATGAAATTATGTGGAAATGTGTAGTCCAAATTTAAGACGGTTTACTCGTGTTTTAAAATACAAAATCTTTAATATTATTGTATTCTTCTTAATTACCAAATGGAAAAACCTTCAATTCATCTTTCGACTCTTTCAATAGTTCCGAAATTAGCTTTTTAAAAATCGGATGTTCCCAGTCTGCGGCAATTTCTTGCAAAGGAACTAAAACAAAATTTCTTTCTTGTAAAAATGGGTGAGGAACTTGTAAATTTTCTTCGTCCACCACTTTATTTTCATAAAAAATCAAGTCAATATCAATCAAGCGTTCCCCCCATTTCTGCAAACGAACCCGCCCCATTTTTGACTCAATCTCCTGAATGTTTTTTAAAATATCGAAAGGAGATAAAATTGTTTCCACTTTTAATGCTTGGTTGATAAACTCAGGTTGTTCCGTCACGCCCCATGCTGCTGTTTGGTAATATTTTGAACAATGGACAATGCGGCCCATTTGCTTTTTTATTAATGAATTGGCAAGTTGTAAGTTGGCGATGCGGTTGCCGATATTGCTGCCTGTGTGAAGGATGATGATTTGCGTTTTTTTCATTGAAAGCAAAGGTAATTTTAAAGATGAGATGTTCAAAACATGGTGATTTTAAAAATCATCATGTTTTATTATAAAAAACAAGGTTCTTTGATAAATCCCGTGGAACAAAGTATTCTTAAAACACTGTGCGCGCTACCTGTGGCAGCGCAGGTAGCGTTTTGAGGGACAAAAACGGTTTTTGCAAAACCATTTTTGTCCCTCAAACTCCCTTTTATTAAAACAAGAACAAACTTATATGTCAACGTATTTGTCAAAGAACCAAAAATAAGTCCTCAAAAACTTGCTAAAAAAGACCGATTGGTTTATTTTTGCAAAGCAAATTCAATTGCCTAATCAAATTTTAATCAATATGACAATTTTAGACCAGGTTCAAACGCTTTCAGAAATTCAAAAAGGACTCGCTGATATTTCTCAACAATTAATTGATTTTTCTAATCAATATACAGAAGAAATTTACTTCGCTCCTTTCGGTGAAAAGTGGTCAATGGCTGGCAATTTAGAGCATTTAATTTTGACGAATACTGCGATGAGTAAGACTTTTAGTTATCCAAAAGAAGCGTTAGCGGCACAGTTTGGAAAAGCGGAAAGACCGTCTCTTACAGGTCCAGAAATTATTGGAAAATACTTGCTTGTTTTGGGAAAAATGAAAATTAAAGCACCGCCTGCTTATAGCCCACAAGCCTCTACTCCACAGTCAAAAACAGTACTTTTAAAAATGTGGGACGACGTCGAATTGGCGTTTCAAAATAACTTAAAAAATTGGTCGGATGAAGATTTAGATACTTATCGGATTCCGCATCCTGCGATGGGTAATTTGAATTTGAGAGAAATGGTACTATTTGCGATTTACCACACGAATCATCATTTGAAAGCAATGAAAAAAATCGCAGAAGTGAATGCTTAATTTGGTTCTACATTTTAAATAAAAAGATTAAAAATCTGATAATCAAATACTTATGAAACAAACTAAATCAGAGAAAACGCGCCGTTTTATCATTGAAAAATCAGCAGAATTGTTTAATAAGCAAGGATTTCATGGTACGTCGATGAATGATATTATGCAAGCAACGGGACTAACGAAAGGCGGTATTTATGGAAATTTTAAGAAGGAAGGCAGCGATAAAAAAGGCGTTAAATCAGAAATTGCGCTGGCAGCATTTGCACATGCAGTGGACAAAGTTTCCCGTAAGGTAAGAGAACGGACAACGGTCATTGACAATACCTTGGATAAGCTAAAAGCGGTGGTTTATTTTTACAAAGAACGGATTTTGAATCCTCCCGTTGAAGGCGGTTGTCCTATCCAAAATGCGTCGGTCGAAGCAGATGACAACAACCCAATTATGCGCGATAAAGTGTTGCAAGCAATTGAAGATTGGCATGGTTCGATGGTCTATACCGTCAACAAAGGAATAAAGCGTGGAGAGATTAGAATTGATGCCAATGCCGATGAATTTGCGACGCTTTTTATTGGGACTTTGGAAGGTGGAATTATGCTGGCGCAGATATATAAAGATGTCAAATATTTTGATGTTATGGCGAAACAATTGGTAAATATGATTGATAATTTGAAGCCAGTAAGTATTTAATTTTTCATAAACCAATCGGTTTTATTTTGAAAACTATTTAAAGATAAACTTATGACAACGACCAAATCTTACGAAATATTGAATACTTCTTGGGAAGACCCGACGCCTGAGCAGCCTCGAAAATACCCCGCGATTTTGAGTGTCATTCAGTTTTTATTCGGAACAATCGGGCGCATTTCCCCAAAAACTGCTGGAAAAGTAGCGTATAAATTATTTTCTACACCAACGAGCCGCGCCCGCCACAAGGCTTCAGATGAAATTTTGGAAACGGCACAGCTATTTGAATTTATGTACGGTCGCCAGATTTTGAAAGGCTATGAATGGGGTAAAGGTGACAAAACGATTTTGCTCGTTCATGGTTGGGAATCGCGCGGAACGGGACTGCGGACGTTTGTACCCAAACTGGTTCGTGCCGGCTATCGAGTCGTTGCTTTTGATGGCCCAGCGCACGGAAATTCAAGTGGAAAACAGACGAATTTGCCGCATTTTGCAGGAGCAGTCGCGGCGGCAATTCATCATCTTGGCGAAGTGTATGGCATCATTACTCACTCATTTGGAGGTGCGACGACGGCGTTTGCGATGGCACATATAGACTCAAATATTTCGGTCAAAAAACTGGTTTTCATCGCCGTTCCATCGAAATTGGAGAGTGTTTTACGGACAGCAACCAAGCAATTAAATCTTCCTTCAAATGCTGCTAATGCCTTTGTTGACATTATTCAGAAAAAGCTAAATGGCATACCAATGGCAGAGACGGATGTCGCAAAAATTGGTCAAAAAGTCAAGGCGAAAGATGTCTTATTGGTCTATGATAAAACTGACCCAATTATCAGATTTGATAATGCAGAAGCTATTTTTAATAGTTGGAACAACGCTAATTTACTGGCAACAGAAGGTCATGGGCATTATCGAATCATGAAAAATCCAGATGTTATAGATAGAGTTTGTTGGTTTGTTAATGGATGAAAATTAGCACACGATTAAGGTAGAAAGCTTGCAGTCTGATATGAAAGAAGGCAACATTATGTTGATAATGAATTATACAGAGCGATTGGCTCAATAATTTGATAGTTGACGCTGATTTTTTCGATTAAAATCAGCGTCAACATCATTTCTTTCCTACCACCATTCATTATAATGGTGATGATGTCCATGTTCTCGACCAAATCCACCTATCCGAAAAGTAATTGTTCCCGTCCAAGTTTCTAACTCTTTTTCCGTAAAATTCGGTATTTCATTTAAACCATTCACGAAGCGATAACCGCCCGTCGCTGCGATTCTAAACCAGCGAAAGACGTTAAATTCGATTCCAATTTCTGGCGTTACAATCAGAAAGCTGTCATCATATTCCAACTCATCATCAATCACTTCAAAATTTGCACCGCCCCACCCTATTTTTATACTTGAAAAAAGGTGAATGGCACTCGTTTGTGGATAAGTATAGCCGAGCCATAAACCGCCTTGCCCGAAGGTTAATTTATCAAAATTATCGTCAAAAATTTCGTCGTAATCTGTCAAACCAAGTCCATACAATCCAAAGAAAAAGTCACCCGTAATAAAGCCAAATCCACCGCCTGCTGAAGTCGATAGTTCTTCTTTCAAATCGCTGTATTCAATAATTGGTGATATAAAAAAGCCATTTCGAGTATGACCATTGAATAACGTATTGTCTTTTTGAGCAAAGATTGAGCCTGTTAGCAAGTTGAAAATTGCTATCAAAATTAAATTTTTCATAAGTCTATTGTGTTGTTTTAATTGATTTTAAAATATGGAAAACGCTGGTTAATCATCATAAGAGTTTGACCACCAAAAGTTTCCAAAGCTACCAAAACGTAGCGTTATCGCGCCACCAAAAGTGCTTAAATCTTTATTAGTCAAAGGATTCGCATCTTCGACACCACTGACATAACGATAGTCAGCAGTCACCGCAATTCGGAAAAAACGGAAGATATTGAACTCAACTCCGACCTCTGGCGTAAGAACAAAAATTTCGTCTTTTAAAAATTGTACTTCCTCTGAACTGCTCAAATCAACTCGACTATAGGACGTATTTCCCCAACCAATTCGACCACTGAAATAAGGGTGAACTGCTTTGCTTTGCAGGGGCGTTCCTCCAAGCCAAAAACCGCCATGCTTGAACCGAATATCCGTAAATTGTTCACTCGCAGTGTTAAAATCGAAACCGTCAATTTTACTATTTTTCATGCCGTAGGCGCCCACAAAAAAGTTATTCAAAATAATCGCGCCACCACCACCTGTTGCCGTATTGACTTCATCGTTTAATGCCGTGAATTCAAAAATCGGCCCGCCAAAAATACCAACTCGATTGATATCAAAAAAAATCGTTTCATCCTGCTGTGCAGACATAGAAATGGCTGCTGACAACAAGAGCATTGTCAAAGTTTTTTTCATTTTAACTGTGTATTATTGCTGTTAATTATAGAGGTCAGAAATTAGAATGTATTGCTGTAACAAATCAGAAAACGCCCAATTTTAAGCCTAGAATTTTCTGACTTCAGACAATGAATATGGTCTGACTTCTTACTTTTTTTTTCTAAAACCTAAAACCACCATTCAAACCAACCCATCCTTTGAAGTTAGTTCGCTTGCTATTGGTAATATTGAAAAAATGATAGGGCATAACTTCTGACCCAATTTCGCCCGAAACGGGTTGTCGCAAATGGGAAATCATCACGTTGATGGTCGGTCCGATAAATAATTCCTTTCGAGATTCACCCAATTTCCACGACGCTAAAAAACGAATTCGTCCAATCATATTTAGTTGATTCGTCCAAGGTTCATTTTCATTAATTTGAATCGCCATCGCCTCATAATTCATGGAGTGTTTTTCCGTTTTTTTAATCCGCACTCCCACCCCGTAACCCAGTCCCCACACATATTTTGCCACTTCTGGCAAGCGCGTTCCAACATGGAAAACATTGTAGAATTTTGGCGAACCAAGCTTCAATTGCGCATTAAAATGCAGCATTTCTCCACCCGAAATTTCAAACCGATTGTAACCACCCTGCTTCACAATATTAATCAAACCAATCGGCACACCACTCACGGTATCGGACACATTGATGAATGCAAATTGAAATCCTTTGACATTTTCGGCGATGTTCATCAAGCCACTAATTTGTCCGCCCGTCACATTTTTTGCCTTATTAATCAAGCCACCAATCTGCATTTTTGTCGTCCCTTCCGTCACATTAATCAAACCTGACGCCTGTACGGAATTAGATTGTTTACCAGATTTATTAAAGAAGATGGAAGCTTGCATTCCTTTAAAATCATTCTCCACGACATTCGCCACCCCTGCAAATTGCCCCGCATCACCTGTGCTGGAAAAATTGAACAAGGATGCCATTTGTATCCCCGTTGTTTTTCCTGAGTTGTGGTTGTACAATCCCGCGATTTGCATTCCCGTCACATCATTCCCTACACTATTTCCAAGCCCCGCAATCTGCATGCCTTCTACGTTATTTTCCACTTGATTGATAAAAGTACCTGCTTCAAAACCTTTTACACCGCCATTTTGTCCCCACAAAAGATTCAACGAAACGTGATTCGTAATCTCTTGACTGTTCTCCATATTCGTTCCCATATTTGGCAAAATCGAAATCTGTGCCGCCCTTCTATCAAACGCCAAATCATTTTTCACCGATAGTCGACGCAGCACTTCTTCAGGCGTTAGAATATCGTCCGTTTGATAAGGCACAGCATCTCTAATATCAGGCATTTCTTCTTTTACAATCGGCTCTTCCAATATAATTAACGAACTATCAATCGGTTCAAAAACTAGAGAATCTATAATTTTTACCGTATCTTTTTCAGAAACATCAACTACTATCGACGTTTCTTTTCCCCCTTTAGAATTGCTTTTCGTTAGTTTTGGTTTTCCTTTTTTGGGGTCAACACTCAGGGCAATTTGGTTGCCAATGCGCCGATAAATGACCGTTGTTTTTGAAAATAATTTGTCTAATGCCTTACTCAACGGTTTGTTTTTCACACTCGCCGTAATCCGTTCATCCATTGGGATAAAATCACTGCTGTAAGAAAAATTGATAGAATAGGTATTGGTCAAATCTGCGAGTGCATCTTCCAACCGCATTTCATAATAGGAAAACGAGACCTTGCGCTCCAACGAGGACGATTGTCCGAGAGCAATATTTGATAAAAATAGCCCACTAATGATAACTAACAGTCGAATATACTTTGTTTTTTTATGTTTTTAAATTATTTTTATAAAGTAAGCGTTACTTTCGAAAGTAACGCTTACTCTATAACAAGCACTCCAAAATATTATTTACACCCTTCCCCTTTCAAAAAATACCGCTCGTTCCGTTGTTCTAATTGTATCGAATTGTTCGTTTGAAATTCAATCAATTCTTTTAAAATAGCTAAATCCAACTCACCCAATTTACCAGCGTTAGTAAAATTACAATTTAAAATTGCCTTATTTTCTACCTCAATCTCTACGTCAAAATAACGCTCCACAGAAAGCAAGACATCATTGAAATTATTAAATTGATATTCTTCTGTTTTCCACGCCACTGCATTACTGAACCCTTTCGTTTCTTTTACTGCTTTATCGGCAGTTTTTTTCAAAATACCAGAATTGCCTTTCGTTAAAATAACTTTTTCAGCAGTCTCTTCCGTTTTAGAAAATTCAACTGTCCCAGTCGCCACGGTCACTTCAATCAGGTCTTCTTGCGGATAAGCTCGTACATTAAACGATGTTCCCAAGACTCGTGTTTTAGCGTTGCCACTAAAAATTTCAAACGGGCTTTCCTCCATTCTTTCTACCTCAAAAAAGGCTTCTCCCACTAAATGAATCGTCCTTTTTTCAAAATTTTTAACAAAGGCTATCTGCGAATGCTCATTCAACCAAACAACACTGCTGTCTGGTAAAGTATATTCCAACTGCTCATTCTCACCCGTCATTACGACTATTTCTTGATAAAAAATTTCAATTGGCTGACTTAAATACCACCAACCAGCCGCCATTAAAACCAAAATCGCCGCTGCAATCGAAGTCATTCTTCGCCAATTTCGCATTTTGACCACCTTCGCTTGAGGTTGCTTGCTTTGAATATTTAGCTGCGTTTGCACATCAATTTTTGCCCAAGCCACATCCATATTCGCCTCAAAAGGTGCTTCCTGATACTCTTTCGAAGTACTCCACACATCTACCATATCCTCAAAGAACGTCCGATTGGCAGCGGATGATTCCACCCACGCCATTAATTTGGCCCGCTCGTCACGGCTGATATTGCCGGAGAGATATTGACCAATCAAATCTGCATATACTGCTTCGTCTTTCACTATTTTTTACCGTTTCTGAAATAATGATGCAAAGGTGAACAAAGTACCCCTATTTTTACTTAAAAATTTTCGTAAAAATAATTACTTTTAATCCGTTGCCTTTTAAAACAAGAGGAGTTTGAGAATAAAAATAGGAGTCATCCCGTTTCTTTAGATTAGCACTTTTTAATAAATATTGGTACACTTCGCTGCGAAAAAATTCAGTTTCTCATATAAAATCCAAGCCGCCGCGACGAGATTGTCAAGGGAAAGAAATTTTGAAAAATTTCTTTCCCTTGACAATCCCACAGGAGTAAGGCAGAATCATAATAAAACGTGAATTTAACTGCTCCGCATCTCAATAACTGAAAAAATCGGGATGTCACAAGCATCGCGTAAGTAACACGTAGTGATTAATCAGGTTGGGGGTATTTACTGGTTTTTGGCGCAGTCGTTGGCTCGATTGCTAGCTTTTTAATAAAAGGCGGATATGGATTATTTGGAAACATCATTATTGGTGTCATCGGCAGTTTTGTCTGTGGCTGGTTATTTGATTTTCTTAATATTTCGGTCGGCGCGGGATTGATCGGACAATTAATCAAAGGCATGAGTGGCGCAGCGGTAGTGATTTTTATCGCAGGTTTGCTGAGGAGGCGTTGAAATTGAATAAAAAACATGGTGATTTTGAAAATCACCATGTTTTCATCGTTGTTATTTTAAATATCGCTCTTCCGTAATATTCAAATGATGCAACTCATGCCCACCAATCATAAAAGCCAAGGCCCGCACTGAAACAGGGCTATCACTCGCGGTCCCAATTCGCTTCAATGCTTCGGCATCCAAATTTTTCAATAAATTAATCGTCGAAGCCCGTACTGTCTCATATTCTTCGATAATAGATTCCTCACTTCGATTCTCTGCATTATAAAACGGCACATACTCATTTTGGTCAAAACCAGCCAGCGCAGTCATATCTCCCCGCGAAATACGCAAAGCTCGACACGCAAAAATTCGTTCGGTATCCAAGACATGAATCCAAGATTCTTTCAGCGACCACTTGCCTGGCGCATAGCGGAAGTCCCATTTTTCGGTAGGAATAGATTTCAAATAAGCCGTTGTGGTTTCTCTCGTTGACGTCAACTGGTTCAAAATATCATCCGTTGGAATCAATTTAATATAGGTATCGTAATAAGGATTGTACTCACTTTTTTCAGGGCGACGCATGGTTGGAAGTGACATAAGTTTCGTTTTATTTTAGTGATAATTTCAAAATAGAGAAACACGAAATTGGGTGAAAAAGTTAAGATGAAGCCCTTATTTTTTCGCAGCGGTCAACCATTTAAAAATTTTCAACCCATTCAACTCTGTCCCTGCGGTCAATTCTAAAACCTTCTTTTCCAAGTCAATTCCTTTCAACAATCCTGTTTTTAAAGAAACCACTTTCAAGGCTTCTTCTGATAAATTCAAGGATAATAATTTCCGAATCGCCCGTTTTTGCTTGCTCGCTGGCAACTTTTTAAAAACAATCACCAAGTCTGTCAATAAAATGGTTGGCACACCGCCCGTCTCCATAAGCTGCAAGGCAATGTCAATATTCGCATCTTGAAAACTTAATAGCAAACGTGATAAATTTTTGATTTCTTCTTTGGAACTGCTTAATAAATAAGGATTCACTTGTTGCTGTAGCCAAAGGTTGAGTTCACTTTCGCGGACGAATACGAAGTCACGGAAGGAGAGGTTTTCGATTTCGCCAGGAAGCTTTCCGAGGACGATGTGGGTGGTTTGATGGGTAATTTTTTTAGAAATATTTTTTAGATGGGGGTTTATTTTTTTGAGGTTGAGGTTGGTTGTTCCGAGTAGGGCGAGATGCGTATTTTTATCAAAAGGATTTTTTAAAATATCTAATGAATGCTTTTGAAAAAGAAGGTTTGTAACTGTTTCGCCTAAATTTTGGAAAGGAAATTGAACTAAGATTAACAGGTCTTTTTTTGAAAGATTGACTAATGAATTGTCTTTTGAAAAAAGGAAATTGAAGGCAACTTCTTTGAGGTAAGTTGGAAAGGTTTCGGATTTTATCTTTTTTAGAAAACGAATTACTTCAGATGGTCTAAGGTTTTTATTCGCATAAAATTGACGTAGATTTTTCAATTTTATAAAACTTGTAGGAAGTCGTTTTAATCTACTTCCACAAATTGATAAACTGTGCAAAGAGTTTAAATCGCCAATATTATCTGATAATACTTTCAATGGAGTATCACCAATAACTAACTTACGTAAATTGCATAAATGACTAATTTCTTTATCTATAGTTGAAGACCCAAAATCAATGAGTTTTAAGTTTGTTAGGTTAGATAGATGAAAAATATTTATTGGAATAGCTAACTTTTTATCACCAAATACCTCTAAGCTTTTAACATTGATTAAATGCTTCTCAAAATTTTTTGTCGAAAAATTTTGAGAAATTGAAAATTGCAAGTAATCTAAATTCTTCAAATGTTCAAATTTATCAGGCAGTAATCTAAGTGGGTTATCTTTCAATATTAGGTGACGTAATCCTTCTAAATTTATAAAAGTCTTTGGCAAATATTTAAGTTGATTTCCGTCTAAATCTAATCCTTTTAAATTCTTCAATTGCCCTATTTGAGAAGGCAACGTTTTAATACAATTATAACTTAAACCAATATGTATTAATGCTTTTAACTTTATAAGTTCAGAAGAGACTTCTTTTATTCTATTTTTATCTAAACTTAATACTTGTAGATTCTTAAATTTAAAAATTTTGGAAGGAATTATTGAAAGGCTATTACCGTATAAATCAAGTGCTTGTAATTTAGAAAAAATTAGCTCGTCTAAGTTCTCAAATGAGCAATCTGTTAAATTGTTGTTACGCAAATGGAGTTCAGTTATCCGTGTCAACTGATTAATTTCTTTAGGAATTTCTGTTATTTTATTCAGACTTAAATCAAGTTTCTTTAGATTTTTTAATTGAAAAATTTCACTTGGAAATACATCTAAATTTCGTTGATGCAAATACAATTCCTCCACCTCTTCCGGCTTCTCCATCGCCATCTCCAAACTATAAGCCTTCCGTGCCATAAAAAATAATATTTGTGCCCAATACCCAGTACCTAAAACCCAATACCTATTCCACCTTCCGTTCCGCAATTTTCTTCTCCAACTCCCCACTCGCCTCCAAAGCCAACGCCTTCTGCCAAGCACTTACTGCCGCATCGTCCTCCCCCAATTGCGAAAGCGCATCACCATAGTGTTCCAAAATAGCCGCATCTTCCTCCCCACTTCCTTCAACTGCTTTTGCCAACCATTTTTTTGCACTTTTATAGTCTTTCAACTGGTAAAAGACCCAGCCATAAGTGTCTTGAAAACTCGGCTGGTTCGGTGCCAAGTCATTTGCCATTTCTGCCATTTGCTTCGCTTTTTCCAAATCTCCATCCGTCCGCTGCGTCAAGGAATAACTATAACTATTCAATACAATCGCGTCTTGTGGATTCAATTTCAAAGCATCTTCAAAATTTTTATCCGCCCGCTCATATTGCTTCATCGCATTGTATTCGCGCCCAAGTAAGGTATGCGTTTGAAATTTCAATCGCAGATTTTTGCTCGCCATTATCAACGCTTGTTGCAGAGAACTCACCGCATCTTTGTGCTTCCGTTGTCCACTATAACCTAAGCCATTTAAGTAAAAAATCGCCCCTTGATTTGGGTATAAATCTAAGGCATTATCTGATTCTTTCACCAATTGCTCATAATCTTTCAAGTCTGCCAGAACGTACAACATTTGTTCCCAAACCAAATAAACCGACTCGTCGCGCTCCAATGTTTTTTTGTAATATTCCAACGCTTTTTCTTTCTCATCAGCATAAAATAAAAGGTCACCAATAATCGAATACGACTTGGCATCATTTGGATGAACTTCTTCTAAAATATACGCCAATTCCAGAACTTCCGCTGCCAATTGTTTATCGCCAGTATCCGCTACTTTCGTTACCAATGGAAAAATTTCCGTAATCTTTACATCAATGTGTACGCTAGGATTTTTAAAAACATCCGTCAATTTGGCGTAGTAATCTTCATTATTACCATTCTTCTTATTCCCATCTGCCAGTGAGATTTTCGCTTGTGCATCCTTTGGGTCAATTTTTAAAATATCTTGATACACGCTTTTCGCACCAGCTTTATCGTCCGTTTGTTCTAAAAAATTAGCTAACAAATGTCGAAGAGCAGGACTTTCAGGATACGTTTCTATCAAAACATCCAACTCTTTTCTTGCCTTTTTATAATTGCCTAATCCGAGGTACAAAGAATGTTTCCGTCGCGAATTTTCCTCATTTATTCCAACTTTCTTCTCCAATTCATCGTACACTTTTATCGCTTTCTCCGTTTCATTTGACCGCACTAAAAAATACGCCCATTTGAAATAAAAGTCTTCCTCATTTGGATTCTTTTCAACCAAAGCTTCATAAACTCCTGCCGCTTTTTTATCTTCATTCGTTTCCAAATACAACTCTGCTAAAAACATTTGATACCAAACATTAGAGGGGTCTTGTATCGCCGCTTTCTCCGCAGATTTTACCGCCAAATCGTTCTTTTCTTCCAAGTCATACAGTCGCGCCAACTCGTAAGCTGCCGCGCCATTTTCCTTGTCTTTTTCCAAAAAACTTTCAAATAATGCAATCGCTTTCTCGTAATTGCCCCGCAATTTCTCCGCATTTGCAGCAATGAACAATTCCTGTAATTTGATTTCTTCTTCTGTCGTTTGTCCTAATTGTGCAAAACTGGTTTGCCACAAAAAAGTCGCCGCCAAAGTCAATACTATTAATCTCATTGTTTGAATATTTCGATTGTTTGAATATTTCGATTGACTTGGTTATTTCGATTATTTCGATTAGCCACCCAATCGAGACAATCGAAATATTCAAACAATCGAGTCAATCTACTCGCTAATTTGGGTAAAATCGCCAATGCTAATATCTGAAGCATTTCCTTGATAATCAACGTGATTGCCAATCATCGAGTCTTTTAAAATTGCATTTTTGACCGTCGTGTTATTTTGAATCACACTATTCTTTATAACGCAATTCTCTACCGTAGTGTTGCTTCCAATTGAAACGTGTGGACCAACCACAGAGTTTATAATTTTGGCATAAGGTCCGATGTAACACGGTTGATTGATTACAGAATTTTCAATTCGTGCCGACTCGCTTTCTAAATTTTCTATTTTGTGTTTGAAATCCAACATTCGCCGATTGGTATTGACTACGCTCGCTTTATTACCACAATCCAACCACTCTTCGATATTCATTGCTCGAAAATTCGTGCCGTCCGAGTTCATTTTTTCCAAGGCAGAAGTCAACTGAAATTCACCTTTCACTTTGATATCATTGTCAATTAAATATTGCATCGAATCCCGCAATTTCTCACCATCGCGCACATAGTAAATACCCACAATCGCTTGGTCAGACACAAACTCAACTGGCTTCTCTACAAAGTCGGTAATGATACCATCCTCTCTCGTTTTGACCACACCAAAAGAAGAGGGATTGTCCACTTTTTGCACCCAAATCACGCCTTCATCATTTAGGTCAAATTTGAAATCCGCTTTAAACAACGTGTCCGAAAAAACGATGATGTAATTGCCATTCAAACTTTCTTTTGCACACAATAATGCATGCGCAATTCCCAGCGGTTTGTCTTGCTGATAAATCTTCGCTTTCGTTCCTAATTGTTTTGCGATATCATGCAATTGTTGGTCAACTTCTGCTCCAAAATCACCCGTAATAAAAGCAATTTCCTCTATCTCTTCATCAACACCACTTGTTAAATCTTCAACAATTCGCTGCACCATCGGCTTGCCAGCAATTGGCACTAAAGGTTTAGGTACAGTCAAGGTATGTGGGCGGAGGCGAGTGCCGCGTCCTGCCATCGGAATGATAATTTTCATATTAAATTCGTTAAATTTTGGTATACACAATTAAGGGAAATGGAGTTGTTTGAAAATTGTATTGCTAGGTAGTTTCATCGCAATTAACGATGAAACTACCTAGCAATACAGCCATAATTATGCCGTACCTGTGCTACCGAAGCCACCTGCTCCTCTTTTGGTATCGGAAAGCATTTCAACTTCTTCCCAAGCCGCCTGTTCGTACTTTGCAATTACCATTTGTGCCACTCGTTCGCTTGGCTCGATTGTCTGCGTTTCTTTCGATAAATTTATCAAAATCACCTTAATTTCTCCACGATAATCAGAATCAATTGTCCCTGGTGTATTCGGTAAACTCAATCCTTTTTTCACAGCTAAACCGCTTCTCGGTCGAATTTGTGCCTCATAACCCACTGGCAATTCAATAAATAATCCCGTCGGAATCATCGTTCTTTCGAGCGAACCGAGCGTCACCGTTTTTTGTATATTGGCGCGCAAATCCATTCCTGCACTTCCCTTCGTTTCGTATTGTGGCAAATCATTGATTGATTTGTTGATGATTTTTACCGTCATATCTATAATTTTTGAAAGAAGTCAGACCATATTCATTGTCATAAGTCAGAGCGTTAATTAATTAAAAAAATGTTAAGTGAAACGAATTTAATAAATTGAGTAATAATGCGTCGTGATTTTTTCTTGTAAAAATTTTAAAAAATCAGTGCATAGCCCCGTTACCGACTTATTTTTTAAGGTTTTTAGAAGGAGAAAGGACAAGTATAATGGCTCAAGTTATTGAATACGTTTCACTAACCCTCTGATTTCTGACCTCTAGCAGTGTAGCAGTCTTACTTCTGATTTCGTTAGTTCTTCTCTTGTTTAATTTAAAAGGACAAATATAAGAATGGAAAAGGGAAAATTAAGTTTCCTCTTGTAAAAGTTGAGCTATTGCCTTTTTTAGTAAATTTTCGTCAGGTATTCTATTTTGAAAACCAGTAAATTTTTCACTATTTTCCAATGCAACTTTCAAATCTAAATCTTCCTGCTTTTGATAATAAAAAACACCGCTCTTAAAAAAACGTTTCGCTAAATATTCCTGCTCCGTTTGCCCAGGCGTAGGTATCAGAATGGCTTTTTGCTGTAAATTCGCTAAATCCATCAGTGTGCTATATCCCGACCGACTGACGACTATTTCACTTTTTAAAATCGCTTCATTCAACTCTTCCGAAGTCATAAAGGAAACGACTTCAATATTTTCTTTTAAAAAAATACGCTCTTTCGATTCTGTTTTCCCTTGAACAATTAAAAAATCTCCTTCCAGATTTTGCAACTGAATTAAAATAGCACTTTCAAAAAAGGTTCGCTGCGGTTCGGGACCAGAAAGGATGAAGATTGCTAGGTATTTTTTTTCTAAAATGCCTGACTTCATGCGTGAAAGAATGCCGATAAATTTTAGCTTTTGCTTGCTATCAAGTTTACTAAACTTTAAAATTTTAGTAAACCTAAGCCCAGATTTTCCAATTTCACTCAACTCTCCAGACAAACTATTCTCTCCTTCAAAATCAGGAATCCAACATTCATCAAATTTACGAATCCAGTAGAAATTCCCCCATCTTACTGGTGTTTCCAATAATTTGAACGGCATTTTAATCGTCAACTGATGCGTCAAAAAAACCGTTTTTACTTTTTTCAAAAAACAGCCAAAGCGATTGTCAGAAATAATGACATCAATCTTTTGCTTTTCAATCAACATATCAATCGCCTTATTTTCCAACCAAATCGCTCGTACAATCTTCGGTAATTGCCACCCAATACTCAAAATCATACTCGAAAACGGATACCTCATATTATAGGCAGGCAATTCAAAATGTAGCAAATCAGGAAATTCCTCCCGCAACAATTGCAACGCACGACCATCCGAAGCCAACAGCACTTCCGCTCCTTGCCGCTGCAATTCTCGAATAATTGGAATGCAACGCGTCGCATGTCCTAATCCCCAATTCAGCGGCGCAACCAATATGCGTTTCTTCAAATTCAAATAGATTAAGTATTTTTGCAAAAAGAATCACGAAGTGATTGAATAGCAATAGTCCTGAATGCAATTCAGGAAAATGAAATTATGAAAATTGTGAAAAACGAAATTATGAAAAATAAGCAGAATATTTGGCGAGTGGTTTTTGGATTCTTGATTATTTCAATTTTTGTAGCTTGCCGAGCGAATGATTGCGGCTGTCCTTAATTTTCTCTTGGCAGCGTAATCAATATCTGTTCAATTCGTCGCTTAGACACTGATTCAATTTTAAACTTAAACCCTTCGTAAGAAATCTCGCGTCCTTTCTTTGGAATAAAACCAATCATTTCCAAAATCATCCCAGCTACGGAGTCCGATTCTCCCCGTACTTCATCAAAGGTTTCCGTATCAACTCCAATTATTCTACAAACATCATTCAACATCGTTTTGCCTTCAAAAAGAAAGTTAAAATCGTCAATTTTGGTATATTCTACCTCTATATTGTCATCAAATTCATCCCGAATTTCTCCGATAATTTCCTCCATAATATCTTCCAAAGTTACGATGCCTGACGTACCGCCATATTCATCAACCACAATGGCCATGTGTCGCCGCTCTAGTTGAAACTCCTTGAGTAAATCATCAATTTTCTTCGTCTCGGGTACATATAAAGTATTGGTTCGAATCAGGGATTGCCACTCAAATTCATCCGTTTCGTGCAAATGACCAAGCAAATCTTTGACATATAAAATCCCTGTCACATGGTCAAAATCTTCTTCATAGACAGGAATCCTTGAATACCCAGAATCCTTCGCCACTTTCAGTAATTCAGAAAATTGTACTTGAAAATCTATCGCTTTCACATCCACCCGCGCCCGCATAATCTGCGTGACTGTTACCTCTCCAAACTTCACAATTCCTTTCAAAATATCGACATCTTCCTGCGATTCCAAGTCTTGACTGGCCGTTAATTCAATCGCCTCACCAATTTCTTCCTTACTCGTCACATTACTTTGGCCTTCGCCAACTAACCGATTTTCAATCACATTTGTTCCTTTCACCAACATCATACTAACCGGCCAAAAGAATTTCCTTAAAATAATTAACGGTGTAGTCATCGTTCGTGCTAGTCGAACGTTATTCAGTTTCGCGTAAATCTTAGGCGCAACTTCCCCAAATAAAACTAAAAAGAAGGTTACCCCAAATACTACTATTGAAAATCGGAAAACATTTGAAATGCCTCCTGCCGTAAATGTCCAACCTGATAAATTATGTAAGTTCTGATAAGTCGATGATTGTAAAAAAACTTCTGCCCAACTATTAAAAATAGCATTAGAAAATACCTGACTGACGATAAATTCCGCAATCAAGGTAATAGCGATATTAATGAAATTATTAGCTATCAAAATTGTTGCTAACAGCGTTCTCGGCTTCTCATGCAATTCTATTAATTGCGTAGAAGACTCCGAACTTTCTTCCTCTAATTTCGCCAAATCATTAGGCGTCAATGAAAAAAAAGCAACCTCAGACCCCGAAATCATCGCGGAAGAGTACAGTAAGAGCAATACCAATAAAACAGCACCTAAGACCTCGAAAGAAAAAGCAGCGAGGAAGGGAAAGTCAATAAAGAAGAGTAAGAAATGTAAACTATCAGGTTCTATTTCCAATTTTTGAAAGGTTGGTTCAAAATTAGAACGAAAGCGGATGAAGAAAGTTTCATTCGCTTTCATTCTTTGCAAAAATTAGAAAGGAAGGTCGTCGCCAGCAGCGTCGCTTACTTCCTCCGGTTTTGGAGTAGCCGCACTATTACCATTAGAAGCAGGAGTCGAGGCAGGAGCTTTAGAAAAAGCAGGCTCATCATTTGCACTTGGCATATAACCAGAGTCACCGCCCTCTTTTACCCCCAACACCCGCATCACTGCGCCGACTACTTCTGTAATATATTTCTCATTGCCGTTGGCATCTTGATATTTTCGGTGCGTCAATTTTCCTTCGATATATACTTGTTTTCCTTTTTTGCATTGCTGCTCCGCACGTTCCGCTAAGTAACGCCAAACGACTACATTATGCCATTCGGTATTAGTTTGAAACTCTCCATTTTTATCCTTGTAAGATTCATTAGTCGCTACCGAAAGTTTCGCTACTGCCACACCACTTTCCAGTCGTCTAACTTCCGCATCCGAGCCCAAGTTTCCTACTAATATTACTTTGTTTACCATGTGTTTATGTTTTTTATGGTTTTAAAAAAAGTCTTCTCGATGCCGAAGGTAATGACTTTTTTTAGGTAACCCAAATTTTTAAGTAAAAATTTGTTGTAAAACTTAATATATTCCAACAATTAAAACAATTCCAATACATTATTTTTATCTTTAAAATAAGTATCCATCACTTTTGGAAATGCAAATTTAGTCAGATTTTCCCGTTTCACCGTCATTATCGCTGCATTTGTGAGCAATAATTCGCCAGTTATTTCAATTTCCCAAAACTGCGCAATAATTTTTTGATGGGTCAATAGTTGTTTATATGGCTTCGATATCTTTTCAATTTTAAAATCGGCAACGCCCGTCCAAGTCTGCCATATTTCCATTTTTAATAACTCCTCTTCGTCAATAATTTTAGTTGTTTCTAAAATCGGGAATTCGTATAAATTTTGCCAAATATCTTTCTCCGTCCGCTTTTGAATAAAAACATGACCATTTTGATTAAAAATAAAATAATTAAAAAATCGGTCGCGCTTTTTTATCTTTTTTTCCTTGAATGGCAATGTGGCAATTTTCTTATTTTGAAAAGCAAAACACCCGGATGCCATCGGGCAATTTTTACAATTCGGATTTTTAGGCTTACAATGCGTTGCCCCAAAATCCATAATCGCTTGATTGTAATCTGCCGCCCGTTTTTCCTCGATTAATTGTTGCGCCAATACCGCAAATTCCTTCTTCCCCACCGTCGAATCTATCGCCGTTTCTATTCCAAAAACTCGCGACAAAACCCGATAAACATTTCCATCAACTACCGCATGAGGTAAGTCATACGCAAATGATGCAATCGCTGCCGCCGTATACGTTCCCACCCCTTTCAACTTCAAAATATCCTCATAAGAATCAGGGAATTCACCCCCTAAATCATGTGTAATCATCTTGGCAGTAAAATGCAAATTCCGCGCTCGCGAGTAATAACCCAGCCCTTCCCATAGCTTCATCACGTCATCTTCTGGCGCATCTGCCAAGTCAGCCACCGTCGGATATTTCGCCTTAAATCGCTCGAAATAAGGTAAGCCTTGTTCCACTCTTGTTTGCTGTAAAATAATTTCGGATAGCCAGACAAAGTATGGATTTTTTTCGCCTTTCCACGGTAAAGGACGATGATTTTGAGCAAACCATTCCATTAAATGATTGGTAAAGAAAGTATGTTTTTTTTTCATTAAAAGGATTGAATTTTGGCTTTGTATAATGCGTTTACCAATTTTTGTAAAAGAACAAATTTATCAATACTTATCAAGCCTTTACTTCCCTTTTTTTCAAAAAAACACGCCCAATTCGAGTTTTTTCATCAACCATTTGAGGAATTTGTTCCTGCCAATATCCTTCCAAAGTCATTTGCCAAAGGTCGCGTTTGAACATCAATTGAAAATTACGCTTATACCAATCCACATCTTCCAATTCATCTTTGTTGACAATCCTAAATTCGCGCACCGTTACCGACCTATCCATGTGCAATTGTCCCCGGATTTTCATTTCGACCACTCTTCCATCGGGTAAACTGACACTCGTAAAACCATTCAATTTGCCATTATTTTTGACGTTAATATTCATTTCAATGGTATACTTTTGCTGATTGAGCACTAGATGACCGTCCCAAAGTCCCGAAATGAGTTGAGATTGTGCATTTAAATTGGTCAATAAAAGTAAATAAGAAAAAGTCAATAAAAATTTCATCGCGAGCTTTATTTTTCAGAGTCAAACACTTATATTTAAAAATAGATGCATTTTTTCATCAAAATGGTGGATGCGGAAACTTTTAACAAAAAAATTTATTTTACATTTGCGAAATCGGGTATTTGGCCATTTCCAAATATCTAAAAATCCAAAAGTCTAAACATCCATTTAATGAATTATCTTACACTCGAAAATGTCAACAAATCCTACGGAGAGAAAGTGCTGTTCCAAGATGTAAATTTACAAATTGGAAAAGGGCAAAAGGTGGCAATCGTTGCCAAAAATGGTAGTGGAAAAACGACGTTAATGCGAGTTATTGCAGGAAAAGAAGCAGGCGAGGGGGAAAATGCCAACGTTTGGATAAATAAACATATCAAAATCGGTTGGCTTGATCAAGATCCTAGTTTTTATGATAAGCATACCGTTTTGGAAGCTGTTTTTGATTCGGAAAATCCGATGATGCAAGCGGTGAAAGCTTACGAAGAGGCGATGATTTATCCTGACCGTATCCAAGGAATGCAGGATGCCCTTGCCAAAATGGATGATTTGAAGGCTTGGGATTTTGAAGCGAAAGTAAAAGAGGTGCTTTTTAAATTAAACATTACGATGTTTGACCAACTCGTTTCGACCCTTTCTGGAGGGCAACAAAAACGGTTGGCATTGGCGAAGTTGTTGATTGACGAACCCGAATTTATTATTCTGGATGAGCCCACCAATCACTTAGATATGGACATGATTGAGTGGTTGGAAGAATATTTACAGCAGCCCAATTTGACCATTTTTATGGTGACGCACGATCGTTATTTTTTGGAAAATGTCTGTACGATAATTTTAGAATTAAACAACGGCGTCCTTTATCGGTACACCGGAAATTATTCTGAATTTTTAGAAAAAAAGGCAGTTCGTGAAGAGAATGAGGCGATTGATTTAGATAAAAGTAAGAAGCTGTATAAAAAAGAATTGGAATGGATTCGGCGACAACCGAAGGCACGGGGAACAAAAGGAAAAGCACGGGTGGATACTTTCGATGGCATCAAAGAATCGGCGCATAAGGATTTGAATAAAGATGAGATTTCGTTAGATAGCTTAAAAGGTTCGCGCTTGGGTAGCAAGATTTTGGAAGCAGAGTATATCAGTAAATCCTACGACGGTGTGAAAATGGTAGACGACTTTTTCTATAAATTTAGAAAGGGAGAAAAAGTAGGAATTGTTGGTCGAAACGGAGTAGGAAAGACTACGTTTTTAAAAATGTTAACCCAGCAAGTTCGGCCCGATAGTGGAAAAATCACCGTTGGTGGTACGGTCAAATTTGGCTATTATACCCAAGACGGTATCACCCTCGATGAGGACAAACGCGTCATTGATGTGATTCGCGACATTGCTGAATATATTCCAGTTGATAAAGGACATAAAATGACTGCGCCGACTTTATTGGAGCGTTTTATGTTTCCGCGAGCGCAGCAACAGGTTTATGTTTCACAGTTGAGTGGTGGGGAAAAACGTCGCTTGTATTTACTCACAATTTTGATGGAAAATCCGAATTTTTTAATTCTAGATGAGCCGACGAATGATTTAGATATTATGACGCTGAATGTCTTGGAAGAGTGGTTGATGAACTTTCCAGGATGTATTGTCATTGTGTCTCACGACCGTTATTTTATGGATAAAGTGGTTGACCATTTATTCATTTTCGAAGGCGACGGTAAAATCAAAGATTTCAACGGTAATCACTTAGCGTACCGTAAATATATCAGAGCCAAAGAACTCGAAAAGCGCCAAAAGGGACGAGCCGAACAGCAAAAAGAAAAAGCTGCCAATGCTGTCAAAGAAATAAAGTCTGATGCGCCGACAATGACTTATGAACAGCGGAAGGAGATGAATAAAGTAGAAAAAGAGATTAGTAAACTAGAAGAAAGAAAGACGAAAATTCAAGCAAAATTTGCCAGTCCTGATATTTCTGTGGAAGAGATTAAAACGCTTTCGCAAGAATTGAGTGATGTGAAAGAAAAGATTGAAGAAAAAGAAATGATATGGGTGGAGTTAGCTGAATTGGCCTAAGTACAATTTTAAAATTTGTTTTTACAAAAAAAATCAGCTAAAACCCTATATTTAAATCCCGAAAACCCATATTTATTCAATGGACAGATACACATTTTCCATTGTTTTTTGGTGTTTCGGATTATTAGGTGGACCGTTAAGTAACGGTAAAATAATAACAGTCATAGGGTGTCCATAGTCTTAGGTTTCACGGGATTCGTTCGGCGCGCCTAAATTTGAAGGAAATGACTAAAAAAAGGGCAGTGATTTTTACAATCGCTGCCCTTTTTTTCTGTAAATTTGAAAACTGTTGAATAGCTACATTGACTTGCAATTAAGTAAGACAAAATAAAATAAAATAAAATAAAATAAAATAAAATAAAATAAAATAAAATAAAATAAAATAATAAATTAGCAATTTAACAATTCAAAACTACCGCATCTTCGGTCGTCGTCGTTTTCCACCTGGATTCATCACCGCTCCGCCACCTCGTCGTCCACCGCCGCCCATGCGTTGTGCTGATTGCATTTGTCCACTTTGTGCAATTGCTTTTTCAAATTGCTTGATTTGGTCTTTCAAACTTGATTCGGTTACTTTCAAATCTTTCATTTGTCGGAAAATCAACTTCGCTTCTTTCCACTTATTTCGTGTCGCTGCGATGTTAGCTAATTGCAATTTAACCGCTGCTTTTTCATTATCCGAAGGCAGTTCCAAACTTTCTGCTTTAGTCAAATATTTCTCTGCTTTATCCCAATCCTTGTGCAATTGGCTCGCGATTGTTCCTTTCAAAATATAAAAATATGCCCGATTGGTAACGTATAACCAATCCGGCTTTACAGTCAAATCCAAGCGGTCGTCTGCACCAAGAAAATCATTCATTTGCATCATTTGCGAAGCAGATTGAACCGTTCCCAGTAAAATATAACCCACCAAAAGTGCGATACCAATCAAAAGCGGCAACCATGACCACACGATACCAACAAGAAAGGTTGCAATAATACCGCCTACTAAAAATAAAGCGATAAGGGCAAAACGTAGATAAATATTAATCGTAAACATAAATTATGTTGCTAAATTGCTACATTGTTTGATGGTTTAGCAAGCAAACAGTAGCAGTTATTTGTTTAAAATTCAAATCAAAATGTATTTGACTTTCTGCAAAGATAAATAAAAAATTAGCTACCTCACTTCAACCGCTTCAATGCTTTTGCTAATTTTTGTAAATTTTCTTTGACAATTAAATCATTCGTTTCAAAAGATTGCGCTTTTTTCAAATATCCATGCGCCACCAAGCCGTTCTGTTGAACATACGCGATGTGCGCTAAATTCAAATATGCCAACGCATTGTCTTTTCCATCTCGCAAGCCAAGTTCTGCTGCTGCTTGAAAGTGCATTTTCCCCTTTTCCAAGTCCTCATGTTGCAACGAAATAATTCCGTACGCAAAATGATAATACGCCTGACTCGCTTTAATTAACCATTCGGGATGCTTATTTTTTGACAATAATAACTCCGCTTGGTCATAGTCTCTTGTTTGTAAAACATTCAAGGCTTGGCGCACGGTTCCATATAAAAAATGGGTTAGCATAAATAGGAAACTAGCAACGTAGAAAAACCAGGCTGTTCCCAATCCATTTTTTAAATGGAATAAGATGCCTAAACCGAAGAGGATGAAGATAGCGGCTATTTTTATTCGATATGCTTTCATTTATTATTTTTTTAGCTGTGGTGCAACTTGGCGTAAGTTAAAATACTGCGCGATGCCTGCGGCATCGCGGGTAGAGTTCTTGAAGATGAAAATGATTTTTTGGCAAAATCATTTTCATCCTCAAACTCCTCTTGTCAAAATTCCCAATCACTCCACATTCCTCTAAACAAATCTAGTTCCTCATTCTTTTTCAAAATTTCTATAAAGTCTGCGCGTGGAATACTTCGTCCACCCAAACTTCCCAAATGCACCGTTTCTTGCTGGCAATCTATAATTTCAAAATCCAATTCCTTCAATTTTTTGACCAAAGAAATAAACCCAAATTTAGATGCATTGCTCGCTTTCGCAAACATTGACTCGCCAAAAAATACTTTTCCCAACGCAATTCCATACAAGCCACCAACCAATTCTTCCCCTTTCCAAACCTCCACCGAATGCGCAAAACCCAATTCATTTAATTTGGTATAAGCCGCAATCATATTTTCATTTATCCAAGTACCGCCACCTTGTCCTTCGCGGTAAGCTATTTGACAATTGCGCATGACCGTTTCAAAATGCTGGTCAAATGTCACCGTAAATTTTCGCTGATTAAAATACGGACGCATACTTTTTGACACTTTTAACTCATCAGGAAACAAGATAAATCGAGGGTCAGGACTCCACCAAACTATCGGTTCATATTCTTCATTGTACCAAGGAAAAATGCCCTGAGAATACGCCACCAACAACCGTTGCGGCGACAAATCACCTCCGATGGCTAATATTCCGTCCTTATTTGTGGACTCAACGGGCGGAAATCCCATTTCATCTTCTGGTATCCAAAACATATTTCACGGTTGACGGTCAACGGCGGACGGTTGACAGTATGCCAATAAAATCTTCAGCGTAAATGAAAAAAATGTCGAAGCAACTTCCGTCACCTCGACATTTTTGTATTTTCGTGTTCCCACCGTCAACCGTCTGCCATTAACCGTAGACCATATTTTAATTAGCCATTTCACTCATAAACTTAATTCGAACCAAGCAAATCTCCTCCCGTGTGGCATCATCCTCTTTCAATGCTGCGAAAGCGGCTTCTACATCGTCCGTATCTGCTTCCATGAAATATTCGTAAATATCTTCGCGAGCATATTCATCTAACGCATCTTCGAGGTAATAATCGATGTTGACTTTTGTACCGGAAGTCACAATCATGTGCAATTCATCAAGCAAGTCTTCCATACTCAAGCTATTCGCCGAAGCGATGTCACCCAGTGGAATTTTTCGATCAATACTCTGAATGATATTAACTTTTACTTTTGATTTATTTGCCACTTGTTTGACCACAAAATCATTTGGTCGTTCAATCTCGTTTTCTTCTACATAATCTCCAATCAAGGAGATAAATTGCTTGCCGTATCGCTTCGCTTTTCCGATACTAACCCCCGTAATTTTGGTCATATCGTCCATCGAAATCGGATACTGCGTTGCCATATCTTCTAACGATGGGTCTTGAAAAATCACGAACGGTGGCACATTTTTCTGGCGCGCCAAACCTCGTCGTAAATCTTTCAACAACTTAACCAAAGTCTGGTCAAGCACTGCAGAACGGTGATTACTCGTATCTGGTTCGGCATCCATTTCATCATAATTATGATTCATTGGAATCTCCGTTTTCTCTGGATTGGCAATAAAATTATGTCCCTTCTTCGTCATTCGCAACAAACCATAACTTTCAATGTCTTTCAATAACAAATTATTCAACATCGCATGGCGGAAAATCGAACTCCAGAACGTTTCATCCTTATCTTTTCCTTTTCCAAAAAGTGGTCGTTTGACAAATCTAAAATCTTGCATTTCCTTTGTTTGGATACCCGAAACAAAGTCTACCATCGTTTTGATTTTATAATTTTCATCCAACTGAATGACCGATTCCAATGCCAATTTCATCTCCGTCGTTACCTCGTATTTCTCTTTTGGAAAACGGCAATTGTCACACAATCCACAGTCTTTATGTGGAAATTCTTCTCCAAAATAATGCAGTAAAAATCGGCGGCGGCAACCTGTCGTTTCGGTATAAGCCATGACTTCTTGCATCAACTGGGCACTCATTTCGCGCTCAGCCACAGGCTTGTCTCGCAAGAATTTTTCCAGCTTTAAAATATCTTTATAAGAATAAAAAGCCACACATCGACCTTCCAGACCATCCCGTCCGGCACGTCCAGTTTCTTGATAATAATTTTCAATAGACTTTGGAATGTTGTAGTGAATCACAAATCGCACATCGGGTTTGTCAATTCCCATTCCGAAAGCAATCGTCGCCACAATCACATCCACACCTTCCATCAAAAAAGCATCTTGTGTTTTTGAACGCGTCTTTGCATCCAAGCCGGCATGATAAGGTGCGGCGCGAATGCCATTAACTTTCAATATTTTAGCAATCTCTTCCGTTGACTTCCGAGCTTGCACATATATAATACCTGATTGACCAGGGATTGCCTTAATTATTTGAATGATTTGCTTAAAAACACCGTCCTTTTTACCTTTTGGTCGAACTTCATAAAACAAGTTATCCCGATTAAACGAAGAAATGTACGTTTCGGAATTATTTTCATCCATGTTCAAGTTCTTCAAAATATCAGACTGTACCTTCGGCGTAGCGGTCGCAGTCAATGCAACCACGGGAATTCGTTTACCCGTCGCAATCGCATCAATCATAATGCGAATTTTGCGGTATTCTGGACGGAAATCATGTCCCCATTCAGAGATACAGTGCGCCTCATCTACCGCTACAAAAGAGATTTTTATCTTAGAGAAAAACTCAATATTTTCTTCTTTGGTTAATGTCTCCGGTGCAACGTATAGCAATTTTGTTTCGCCATTGGTAACGTCTTCTTTCACCGTTTTCATTTGCGCCCTAGTGAGCGAAGAATTTAAAAAGTGTGCTACCGAATCCTTCTCGCCATAACTACGAATAGAATCCACCTGATTTTTCATCAAGGCAATTAATGGCGAAATGACAATCGCCATACCGTCTAGCATCAACGCAGGCAGTTGATAACAAAGTGACTTTCCTCCACCTGTTGGCATAATCACAAAAGTATCCTTGCCATCAAGGACGCTTCGGATAATTTTTTCTTGTGTCCCTTTAAATTTATCGAAACCAAATTGTTCCTGTAGTGCTTCGTATAAAAAATCTTTCGTCGCAGTCATGTTCCTCTATTGTTGAATTAAAAATTTTTGAACTCGGTAATTATAATTTACTAATGGGTTGTCGGTGGTTATTGACTTTGCAAGGTTTAGAAAAATTTTGGCAAAAAGTGATTGTTAAGTGAAATAATGTATCACCTATTTTACATATTTACATTAAAATGGTGCTTTAAAAATCAAGCCAATCCATTTCAATGCTTAAATTTATAAAAAAAATTCGAAATATTTCGATTATTGCGCTTAAATTGGCCAACAATGGAACGTTATTCCGAGAAAACAGTTTTCAGTATCAAAAATACAAAAAAATCGTTATATTTATAATTTTAACCAATTGATTTTAAGGCATTTAAAAATTTAGTTATTAAAGGGTAAAAGCGAGCTAAAACTGTTGGTTAAATCTCATAAAATGCTTTATTTTCAAAAAGCCGTCAAAAATACAAAAATTCATTGTGAATTCAGAAAAAATAATTCAAGAAACTGCTCGTCGCACCATCGAAATCGAAAAAAACACCGTTAAATCGCTATTTGATAGTATTAATACGGACTTCGAAAACGCAGTCAAGTCAATTTTTCAATCTTTGGGTCGCGTCGTCGTCACAGGAATTGGCAAAAGTGCAATTGTTGGACAAAAAATAGTGGCTACCCTGAATTCGACAGGCACGCCTGCTATTTTCATGCACGCCGCGGATGCGATACATGGCGATTTAGGCATGATTCAATCCAATGATATCGTACTTTGCATTTCCAAAAGTGGTGAGACCTCGGAAGTCAAAGTCCTTGTCCCATTGTTAAAAAATATGGGCAATCTCCTTATTGGCATGGTCAGCAATAAAACCTCTTACCTCGGACAACGGTCAGATTACGTTTTGCATACACCCATTAGTGTAGAGGCCGATCCAAATAATCTCGCGCCGACGGCAAGCACGACGGCACAGATGGTTTTGGGCGATGCGGTAGCGACTTCCTTGCTGGCATTACGGGGCTTTACGCCAAAAGATTTTGCACAATTTCATCCAGGTGGTTTATTGGGTAAGCAATTGTATCTCCGCGCCAGTGATTTATTTATTCAAAATGAAAGCCCGTCCGTTCCTGAAAATGCTACGATTCATCAAACTATTTTAGAAATGACTTCCAAGCGTTTGGGCTGTGCCGTAGTTTTGAATGCGCAAAAAAATGTGCTTGGAATTATTACGGACGGTGACTTGCGGCGGATGTTAGAAAAGTTGAGTACCCAAGATTTTTCGAGCCTCGAAGCCAAAGATATTATGAGTAAAAATCCGAAGACGATTGATAAAGATTGCTTGGCGGTGAAGGCTTTAGAAGTGATGCGGGAAGGAAGTATTACACAGTTGATTGTGGTAGAAGATGGGCGGTATTTGGGGATTATTCATTTACATGATTTGATTAGGGAGGGGTTGGTGTGAGATGGATTTTCAAATTTGTTACGCTCAAAATCTGTTTTAATTTTTAAAAAAAACATTTGGAAACCCACAAAAAAAACATCTCTTACTCGCTACGTCTTTTTGAATTAAAAAAGTACAAAGAGTCCATAAAATCAGCCAAAGAGGTTCTAAGGAACGCGGAATAAATAAATGCAGATTCTTGGGAGTGAGGTTTTGTTCTCCCTTTTTGCTTTAAAAATGCAATTTATGTTGATATAATGAGCATTTTTAAAGTAAAAAATGAGGACAAAATATCCTGTCAAGAATCTGCATTTATTTAATTCGCGTTCCTAAGTGTTGAACCAAAACATGAATTAGCTTATAATTTAATCACCTTATCTTATACGATGCTTGGTGATTTTAAAAATGCCTTTACATTCGGAAAACTTGGATTAAGCAACCATCCAAATTCCGCGATGATATTAAGTTCTAACGGGCATGCCTATTTAAGAAATAAACAGTACGAAATTGCAAAGACATATTTTGAAAATGCACTAAAAATTGTTCCTGAAAACTATGACATTTTGCATCAACTCGGCATCATCTATTATTACTTAAAAGATTTAAAAAAATCTGAAGATGCACTGCGAAAAGCACTTTCTATCAACTCTAACTATCAGCCTTCAATTTATTTATTAAGCAAATTTATTGTAAATAAACGTCCAATCAATGAATTAGGAAAACTCGTTGAAGATTCATTTATCACTCATTCGTTGGCAGGTGAAATCGCCTATATGGAAAAGGATTATGAAAGAGCGAGTTTTCATTACCAAAATGCTCTAAAAAAAGACCCGAAATCGAAGAGAATGTTGGTTTGGTTTTTAGAATCAAAACTTAGAGAAAATCGCTTTTTTAGATGGAGTCTTAACTTTCATCCTAAAATAAAAGGAATTCTTTCAAGGTCTATCTCCTTATTCCTAGCAGTTTATACCATTAGCTTGTTTCTCCTCAATGTCAAAATGATTGAAGATTCATTTATATTGTTTTGGACTTTTTTTGCTATTATCAATATTCCAATATTAACCTTTTGGATTTTTAGACCCATTCAAAAGTGGAGAATTAGCTCCCAATTTTTTAGCTTTAAAGCCTAACTTAAACATTAATCCTGAGTCTCCTTATCAATTTTTAGTTCTCATCATTATGTCCTCTTTTTTGCTTTATCTAAGCACAGAATTTGGTCTATTTTTATATTGTTTTGGAGAAGCAATAATTTTAATAATTGTGGCAACCTCTAGGACGAAAAATAAGGAAATGAGAGATGATTACCTCTTTTTTAAAAATCCTGTACAAACTATTCAAGAATTCATTGGAATTCTTGCGCTGTTAAATATTCCTCCTCTGATGATTTATTATTTAGTTATTTTAGGAAGTGAAGGATATTTTGGGGTTATTTTTTAAATCTTAAAAAAATCACCCAATCAAAAATATCGCCGCCCTTTTATGAAAATCCGGCACCTTCCCCTTCTTCCATGCTCCCACTGTCTTAGTCAAAATATACTCCGTCGGCAAGGTCAAATCCACTGCAATACAAAACCGCGTTTTCGCATTCAAGGTCGCCAAAGCCGTTTCAATCATTTGCCCATTTCGATAAGGCGTTTCAATGAAAATCTGCGTCTGTTTTTGCTTCATGACCAACTGTTCCAGACGTTTTAAATCTCTCGCCAAATCAGGCTTTTTAGCAGATAAATAACCAACAAAACTAAAGTTTTGACCATTCAATCCAGAACCCATCAACGACAATAAAATCGACGATGGACCGACTAACGGCACAACTTCAATACCTTTCTGATGTGCCATTTCCACTATTACAGCACCGGGGTCAGCTACGCCCGGACAACCTGCTTCGGAAAGCAATCCCATGTCATTTCCTTGCTCGGCAGGGCGCAACATTTGATTGATTTCTTCTGGTGTCGTCCGTTTATTCAATTCAGAAAAATGCAGGTCAGCAAAAGCCTTGACAGGTTTCGTCGTTTTGATAAAGTGCCGCGCGGTCTTAGCCCTTTCTGCAATAAAAAAATCCAGTTGATGCAAAATATCAACGACATATTGCGGAATCGTCGCCAATGTATCTTCGCCAAGTGGCGTGGGTATAAGGTATAGTTTTCCTTGTGCGTTCATAGCGCAAATTTAGGGAATTTCCGTATCTTTGCAGCTTAAAAGAGAACAGAAATAAGACCATTTTATTGTCAGAAGTCAGATTGCATTGATTTTATCTGACAGCGTAGCGGTCTGACTTCTGACTTCTGACTTCTCAATAATATGACAGCTACAGATTCCTACACGATAAAACTTCCCCAATTTGAGGGACCTTTCGACTTACTCCTTTTCTTCATTGAGCGGGATGAATTGGATATTAACGACATTCCGATTCATACGGTGACAGAAAATTTCCTGAACTATATCCGTGATATGGAAGGGCTGAATATTGATTTGGCTAGTGAATTTATTTTGGTGGCAGCAACGCTGTGTCGCATTAAGGCGAAAATGTTGATTCCGCGCAAACCACTGGATGAAGAGGGCAACGAAATTGACCCACGGGAGGAACTCGTTCAGCGCTTGATGGAGTACAAACGCTACAAAAGTGTACTTGATGAATTGCGGGAAATGGAAGAAAGTCGTGCCAATCAAAATTATCGAGGAAATACGACGAAAGAGTTGCGCGAAATTGCGACAAAAGCACTTGTTGATGCGGAATTAGAATCACTGACCTTGTTCAAATTATTAAAGAATTTTGAGAAAGTCATGCAACGTTTTGAAGACAATCAGCGGAAAGCGACGGTGCATACGATTATGCGGTGGCCTTATACAATTCGTGGGCAGAAGGAGTATATTCTTAAGAAAATTCAGCGAGGAAAACGAGTAACGTTTAAGTCGATGTTTTCAAAATTAGAAAATCGGGTTCATGCCATCGTTACGTTTTTAGCTTTGTTAGAATTATTGAATATGCAGAAAATCGAGTTGATGCAAGGAGAAGGGCTTAACAATTTTTGGCTCACCGAAACAATTATAGAACATGGAGAAACCATCGAAAACATGGAAGAGACTGAAGTTGCGAAAGAGAATAACGATGAAAATAATGTCTAATGAATAACGAGAAATACCAACCCATTTCCTGTGACTTTTACGATGAATTAGAACTTTTAGCAATGCGCAAAACGGTTGCTAAAATTGTCATTCGCAAGGAAGAAGACGGCGTAGAAGAAATTTCAAATGTTATTAAAACGCTCTATACTAAGAACAAAGAGGAATTTTTGGTTTTGGAAAATGGAAATGAAATTCGTTTAGATAAATTGGTGAGTGTGAATGGAATTGCGTTAAAAAATTATTGCTGAGTTATCCCTACACGCTGTGCCGTCAACCGTCTGCCATTTTTATATTCAACCTCTTTAATTAGAAAAAACCCATCCTCTCCTTGCTTTTGATAAAGCGGCATCAATATCATCCCATCAATATCCGTTCTTATCACGCCATGCTTATCTGTCGCCAAAATATCACCCTTTTTTATCCGTTGAAAATTTTTATAATTTGGCACCATTTCAAAGTTATCTCCAGAATGAATGCGGTGAACTTTTAGCAATTCTGCCACTTTCGGCAAATTTTTAGAATACGTAATTAACAAATCATCATGGCGATTTTCGACATCATCCTTTTCGACACTGCCGATGGTTCTCATACAATTGGTAATGGCAGCAATGGCACGATTGGTTGATAATCCTTCGTCATGTTGCCCAGCTTCAAAAACAACGGCGATGGCATTTCTACCATAATTTTTTTCGCAAAAATGGTGCAAACTTGTCCCGCGAATGCCATTCATCATGCCAGTAATCACCGGCGCATGCAACTCTACCGCTATCCGTAAACTTTCAGCTTGGTCGGTTGAAATACCAAAAATTCCACCGAAAGCGGTTGTGGTATGAATATCTAAGAAGACAACTTTTTCGGGTTGGTAATCTGCAATCTCAGCATCAACGAAGGCTAAAATTTCTTTGACTTCCTTGTCTTCCGAATCCAATTCGCTGTCTGGCGCACTTTGAATTCGTTTGATATTTTCTGCTGTAAACTGCCGATTTAAGTCCTTTTCAATGAATCTTTGCTGCAATTGCATCGCTCGCAGATTGCCCCGCATCCCGACGATTCGACCTTTATAATTAAACTTCGGATTGTTATCTGGTTCGACTTTCAGCATTTCGAACATTCGTTCCAAGGCCTGCACGCCCGCAGGTTCATTTCCGTGCATGCCGCCAAAAACTATTAACAAAGGTCCGTTTTCTGGTCCTGTATATCGTCCAATTAATCTTGATAATTCCATAAAATGTCGCTGCTTAATGTTGCTCTCTGTTCTCTCTTTGAAACAATACACTGTAACATAAGTTTCTTAAATTTCAGAAGCGAGAAAATTTTGCAATTTTCTCGCTTCTGAAAATATACTCCCCCGCAGCCGAAGGCTTCGGGGGAGTATATTGTTAGGGATTTGGTAGAAACGATTTAATAACTTAGCCCATAATAAGTACCTAGATACAAATAATCGAACATCTAAAAAGTAGTAACTACTCAGGTCTTATTTTGGGGAGTTTGAGGGAAGAGTTTGGGCAATAAGCCCAAATTCTTCCCTCAAAAGCACCCCGCCCGTCGCCTTCGCCAGCGGGGGAGAAGGCTCAGGGGAGAGAAAAATTGGTTTTTTTTATAAAAATCCAATTTTCCTCTCCCCTAAAACCCCTTTGTCAACTACAAAGTACCTGAGTAGTTACAAAAAGTATCTTTCTCCGTTATTT
>JBLHWU010000046.1:0-33494 GCA_047629355.1 Saprospiraceae bacterium
GGAGCTTTCAATTTGGCGAATGACTTTTTTGATGCATTTCCAATACTCTTTTTGCGTCAATAACTCCTGACCTAAAAAGCGGGTAATTTGGTCGTGGCTTAATGCTCCGCCCAAAACTTTGGACATTTCCGTGGCTGCCGTTAGTTTAAACGACGAAATCAGGTAATCCGAATACAAGTCCAAAATGTGTGGATTTTTCATAATACAGCTTCTTTTAGCCGAAAATTATATGTTATGAAGTTTCCCTAATAATATTTTGGTGATTTTCTAATTTTTGACCTGCGTAACATCAGTTAGTAAAAGAAATTAAATAAGTCGGGTCGTAATGCTCTTTTATCTTTTCGCCTAAAGAATTCAAAAAATCTTTGCATAGCAGGGTTGCGGAATTATTTTTTCGTGTTTTTTAGAAGGAAAAAGAATGTGTATAACGGACTGAATTATTTTGTTTCTTAGTGTGGGCATGGAGCGTTTCTTTCCTTGATTAATTTTCCTTTTTTATCTCGTCCTTCTTTTTCAAAAACAACTATTTTCTTCACCTTAAATGCCGTCAACCGTCTGCCGTTGACCGTCCAACGTAAAAATCTTTTCTCTTTCTCCAAATCTTTTCTTATCCTTACGGTTAAATTCGCAGGTAGCGGATACTTTCAGAGTATCTGCTACTTTCATCACTCCAGTTAGGGGATGAGCAAATAAAAAAACAAACAAAACGAAAATACATATGCAACTAACTACACTCGATTGGTCTTTCATTATTGGCTTCTTCATCATCTCCCTCGCTATTGGGCTATTTGCTGCCAAAAAAGCAGGAAAAAACACCTCTGAATTCTTCCTTTCTGGAAGGAATATGCCGTGGTGGTTACTGGGTATGTCAATGGTCGCAACGACTTTTTCGACCGATACACCCAACCTCGTAACTGACCTCGTCCGTCAAAATGGCGTCGCTGGAAACTGGGTTTGGTGGGCATTTCTATTAACAGGAATGTTGACCGTTTTTATCTATGCGAAGCTGTGGCGTCGCTCGAATGTCTTGACGGATATGGAGTTCTATGAATTGAGGTATAGCGGAAAAGGTGCGCGATTCTTGCGGGGCTTTCGGTCAGTTTATTTAGGCTTATTTTTTAATGTACTGGCGATGGCAGGCGTGTGTTTGGCAGCGATGAAAATAGGGGAAGTGATGCTTGGTTTGGATAAATACGAAACGATTCTATCTGCCTCGTTTGTTACGGTACTTTTTAGTTCACTGGGTGGTTTTCGAGGCGTAATTTACACCGATTTTTTATTGTTTTTTACGGCGATGATTGGGGCGATTGCAGCGGCATATTTTGCGGTTTCGCACGAAAGTATTGGTGGCTTGACGGCATTGGTGCAGAATGAATCCTTGATGCCGAAAATGTCTATTCTGCCTGATTTTGACAATACGGAATTATTAATTTCTATCTTCATTATTCCACTGTCTATTCAGTGGTGGAACTCGTGGTATCCGGGCGCAGAACCAGGTGGTGGTGGCTATATTGCGCAACGAATGCTTGCCGCAAAAGATGAAACACACGCGATTAAAGCGACGTTCTTTTTCAATATTTTGCACTATGCGTTGCGACCGTGGCCTTGGATTTTGGTAGCCTTGGCTTCCTTATTAATTTTCCCGATGCAATTGTCTGACAATCAAACACCGCAAATTGTCATTGCAACAGAGACGGCGCAGATGCTACAAGATAGTGTGAGTCAAGCGGATTTTGAAATGCTGCAACAAGGGATGATAGTTGCCTTGGCTAAATTGGAAGGTAAAAATCAAAGTAGCGAGAAAGTCCTTGCTGAAAAAACAGATTTAGCTCGTTTGAATACTATTCTTAACAGCAATAAAGACGCATTGCAAATTAAGTCTTTAGCGTATGTATTTTCCAGAAAAAATAAAGATGAAGCAGCAGAAGATTGGAGCAGCCCTTTAGCAGACGAACAATTGGTTTCTTTTCAATTGGCTTACCCTAACGTTTCTGTTGATAAATTAGGGCAAGATTTGGGGTATCCTGCCATGCTGACTTTTTTGCCGAAAGGCTGGTTAGGTTTGGTATTGGCATCCTTAATTGCGGCATTTATGTCCACTATTTCAACGCACTTAAATTGGGGCGCATCTTATCTCACCAACGATTTTTACAAAGCCACTATCAAGGAAGATGCGACGGAGAAAGAGTTGGTCGTCGTCGGTCGAATTTCAACGGTTATTTTGATGGGTTTTGCGATCTTGGTTGCCTTGTTTTTGACGAATGCCAAGCAGTTGTTTGACATTATTATCATGTTCGGGGCAGGAACGGGATTGATATTTATTTTGCGCTGGTTTTGGTGGCGGATTAATGCTTGGAGTGAAATTTCGGCGATGATTTCGTCTGGTGTGGTGTCTATTGGGATTGGTATTTTTGGCTGGTTTCCGGAAGGTCTGCCTGCTTGGTCAAAATTTCCAATGGTGGTTTTAATTACGACGATTGTTTGGGTGACGACGATGTATTTGACGCAGCCAGATTCTAAACGAACGTTGCGCGATTTTTATAAAAAAATACAGCCCGGTGGTCCAGGTTGGCAAAAAGTGATTGAGGAAGCGAAAAATGATGGGGAAGAAGTGATTTTATCAACCGAAAAATGGTCGGTACCGTCTGGTATTTTAGCAATGTTGCTGGGTACAATCTTGGTGTACAGCTTGCTTTTTGCGACAGGAAATTGGGTGTATCAGAAAACGGTTCCAGCGATTGTTTTGACAGGGATTTCTGTGGTTGCTGCTTTTTTATTATCGAGAGTTTGGAAGAAGATGGGGAAAGAGATATTGTGATTTCTATATTATTACAGATGAATTTAGTAGAGGGAGTTTGAGGGATAAAAGTGGTTTTGCAAAACACTTTTATCCCTCAAACTCCCTTTAGGAACGCGAATTCAATAAATGCGGATTCTTGGGAGTTAGAACAAAATCTCCCTCCCAAGAATCTGCATTTATTGAATTCGCGTTCCTAAGTAGTTAGTCACAACCAATCTGAAAAATCTGTTGAGTTTTCAGCATTGAAGGAAAATTATTTTCGCACGTGCAAAGAACTATCAAAAACACTGTTTTAACAGATTTGGAACAGGTAAAATCCTTAATGTCAAAAACTTCTCATTCAAAAGGGTTACCTGTCGAAGTAAGAATTGTTAGAAAACAATATCTTCTCAAACAGCGGTCTAAAAAAAAATGACATCAATGAAAAGAAAATTTTGAGGCATCCCAATTTATCTCTATTTTCTTATACTGTTTTACCATAATGGCCCATTTTATTTAATTCCTTTCACAAAGATACGACGTTTTAATATTTTTTAAACAACTTTCGAAATATTGTCTGATTAATAGGGGGCCAGACCAACTTAATTATTTTTTATTGGGTTTAACTAAAAAAAAAATGCCTAACTTCATTTAACAAAATTTGCTCAACGAAGTAAGTTGTGAAAACAAAAAAAGCACACTCAATTAATAAAGTAAAATATGAAAACAGTCACGTTCTTACTCGCATTTTTTCCTACAATGTTATTTGCCCAACAAGACTGGCCAGTGGTCGGTGCTAAATGGGTACAAAACGAAGAGCATTATTATGACCCAATGTATGAATATTACATTTTAGAATGCACTGGAGATACGGTAATCAATAATGTAAATTATCGGGTGGTTTCTGACCCATATTATAGTAGCTATTATTTTATTCATCAAGATGAAGAAAAATTTTATTTACTGTTGGAAGATTCTTTACGCCTCATTTATGATTTTGGCGTAGCAACAGGAGACAGCGTAATTTTTGAGTTATTGAACAGAGACGCAACTCCCGAAATCATTCCCATAGATTATGTAGTTGATTCCGTAACGCAGATTGTGATAAATGGTATTGAACTAAAAAAAGTTTATAGTCATGAATCTGGCTTTGATAACGATGATTTTCATCAGTACAATTATACCGAACGGATGGGTTATACTCGAAAAATAATACAAGACCGTGCGACGTTGACTAATGTTCCAGAAGCTGATTTCAGTTGGTTGCGTTGTTATATGGATGACGAGATAGAATTTTATTCTCAAAAATTTGAGGGGTCTGGTTTGGATGATTGCTTTGCCACTATGCTGCCAAATGCAACGGACGAAGAATTTTTGGATTCAGAAATTTCGATATTTCAAAATCCAGTTTTAGAAGTGTTAGACTTATCTGTCAATTTCGATATTTCAAAAACGTTGGATTATCAAATTTTTGATGCTATTGGAAATAATATAACTGCTGGAAAAATAGCGATCTGGAATGGAATAACAACAATAAACGTATCTGATTTTTCTAAAGGCATGTACTTTTTATACGTTTTCAATGAAGAAAAGAAAAAGTCTTTAAAATTTGTAAAAAACTAAGGATTATAGCAGTAAAAAGAGCGCCTTTAAAGTAGGGGGTACTTTTTCAGTACCCCCTACTAAAACGTTATTTCAACAACATCACACTCCCTTCCAATATTAAAACTTCCTTATCCCAAAATAGTACTTTTGCAAAATAAGTATAAACGCCCGTTTCCATCGCTTTTCCTCTCGAAGTGCCATCCCAACCTAAATTTGGGTCGTTCGGCAGAAACTCTTTTTGCTGAAAAAGCATGCCACCCCAACGGTCAAAAATGACTAATTCTTCAATCATCATCACATTTCGAGGTTTACCAAAAACGGTAAAAAAGTCATTGATACCATCCAGATTGGGAGAAAACACATTGGGAACGAATGCTTTACGCACCACAATCGTCCCAATATCAATAGAGTCTGACCGCACACAGCCATCTTCTGAAGTAACTGTGAGTTCGTAACTGGCAGAAAACATCGGGAATGATTCGGTGTTCAAACAAGTGTCGCACGTTAGTAGTTCAGTAGAGTTCCAAACGGTACTTTGAATGGAAATTGGATTAACAACAGGTCTCAGTTCCGCCTCACAACCCAATTCCACCTCAAACGGTTCACCCGTGTCAATTATTGGAATTTCGACATCACTTAACGAACCCGTCAACTCACCCGTACAGCCATTTGCATCCGTAATTTCAAGCGTATATTCGCCCGCTTCCAAGTTTTCAAAAACGAGATTTGAGCCATTGGATAGACCATCTAAAGCATAAGTGAACGGTGGAATGCCGCCAGTATTAGAGTTAATGGTAATAAAACCCGTATTCAAAGCATCGCAATTGGCATCGGTAAAAGTAGCTGATAAAGTTAAGGAATCTGGCGCATTGAGAACCGTTTCGCCGATTAATTCACAGCCGACTGCGTCCGTAATCGTGACGGTATAAGTGGTGTTGGCCGATAGGTTGTCAATCGTAGCAGTCGTCTGTCCTTCCTCCCACAAGTAAGTGTACGGCGCAACCCCACCCATTTGTGTGACCATCACCATGCCGTCGCTACCTGTTGCACAGGAAACATTGAAGCCATTATAATCCGATGGCACAAAATCTAAAGTCAACAACGGCGGTTCGGTTACTTCCGAAATGATGACGCCGACATTTCCAAAAGTATCTTCAATCGTTATTAAATACGTACCATTTGGAATATTATTAATGTTGTTAATTTCGCCCAAAGTGGAAATGTTACCATTGCCAGAATGCGTTGCATTTAAATTTTCATAAGCATAAGTAAACGGCGGTGTGCCATTATCAACTTGAAAATCAATCATACCCGTCGCTGCTCCAAAACAAATCGCAGGCGTAGGAAAATCAGTCCCTTCAATATTACATTGAATCACAAAAAGGTCGAGATTAACAACGCTATCACATTCAAAAATAGAGATTAACAATACTTCATAAAGTCCCGTTGCCGTAAATGGATTTGTACCAACAAATAGCGTATCGCCGTCGCAAATATTCGCTTGAACGTCCAATATTGGCGTTATCAATTGTTCCAATTCCGCCGTAATGATACTGTCGCAACCAAATTGATTTTGTAAAGTAAATTCATAAAAGCCTGTTTCACAAATCAACGCTCCACCGACTTCATAACAATCATTTGCACAAAAAACATCGTCAATCTCTGTCAAATTTGGACCTTTCACCGCAAGCGTTCGGCAAGTTGGTGGTGCATCATCACAAGCATTTTTAGAAGTAACACAAAGAATATAAGTGCCTTCGGTATCAAAAGTATAGTCAATTGTTGAATTATTGATGTTCAAATTTTCGCCATTTAAGGTCCATTCAAAATCTGCTGCACCAACTGGGAAATCAACGGAATATTGCAATGGATTGTCAATACAAACCAGGCTGTCTCCTAAGATTTCGCCTGATTCTTCCAAAGCATTGACCTCAGTCGTTCCATTTAAAACGGTGAATGTCCAGTCGCAAATCGAACCTGCACTACCATCCATTACGATGTAATAATGCTGCCCAATGGTCAGTGGCGTCGTGGTGTTGAAAACAAAGGCATCGCCATTTCCCAAATCCATTTTACACTCGGTAATCGGTGTGAAATTTTGACAATCCAAACTCTCAAAAAAGCCAATATCAAGACTGAAAAAATTGACTTGTCCCGCCGTACAATTGGATACATCAATCTGAATACTCAAACTTGTACTACCCGCAATGAAGGCAATAAAGTGCATGTCATTCGGCGTACTACAAAAGTCGTTACCTAGACTTTGACCACCGTCTTGGAGGTCGTTTGTACCTGTGTAGCCATTGATGTCACAGATGACACAAGCGTCTGCACAATTGTTGGCCATGATAGGTATAGCGCCACAAGGGGCAGGTTGAGACCAAGCGGAAAAGGCAATCAAATTCAAGATGAAAAGGACTAAAGTTTTTGTTGATAAATTATTCATAAGCGGTATTTTACCATTAGTTTGGGTTTTAAATTTATGGTTCTTTGACAAAGCCAATAAAACCCAAGTTTATTCTTGTTTTATAAAGGGGTTTTGAGGGAGAAAAATGGTTTTAAAACTGTTTTCTCCCTCAAAATTCCTTTTTTTGCACCAGATTTAAGAGTCTGAGTTTAATTAATTCGCATTGCTTAATGTAGAATTAATTATCTCTCGCAAAGTTAAGCTGACTTTTCAAATTTTGCACGGCATTCTCCCATTCTGACAAAGAGATTGCATCATTATGGGTATCGGCGGCTTCGATAGTTGCTTCGTGGATTTGCTCTGACCAAGCGTCCAATAGTTCGTCGGTTTGCGTTTCAGACATTGGACCGTTGATTAAGGCGGCTTTTTTGTCCTCAAATTCTTGGGTGAAAGTTGTCCAACCGCCCGTCAATTTATCGCACTTCGCTGACCACTGTTGCAGTCCCCAAAATCCATGACTAAACGGTTCGCAATTATTAGAACTCTCGCCCCAAGCATCCGCAATCGGCGTGACAGGATTGGCTTGGAAAATGATGTTGTCAAAAGCATTGTCTAAATCCCAAGGAATGAGGTGCAATTCTTCTGAGGTCGGCTCTTCATACCAATAAAAATTGTGGCTGCTACAACCATTATTGCCATTGCAATACCAATGAAATGGTCCATCGTCATGCCGAATCGTTCTATCGACGGCGATGTAAGACATGATTTCATCAATATCCATAGACTGTTGGATGATGTTTGGAATATTTTCTTGCGGTGCATTCGCGATACTTTCCGCAAAGTTCTTAATAATATCCACCGATGGATTCTCGTCTTCATTCGTTTTCAAACCATCTAAGTAAGTCTGTTTATTGTGGGCGTTTCCATTCATGTTTAGTGGCCAAACTTCCTTGTACAAATTGCCTTCATCATCGTCAAAATTGTATTTTACAAAATGCCCATCCACTTGTTCGACTAAGGAAAAAAGCCCTGAATAATTGCTGTTTATCATCAACTTCGCATGAACGGCACGCGGACCAGGCACACCCATTTTTCTAAATAACCAATAGCCCAAACGGTCGTGAAGTTGAGACGCGTCGTTGTTTTGAGAATGAAATTGCAGTTTTTTGAGTTTATAAAATTTCTCCGCTCGTCCTTCCCAATTTATTTTTACTTTCATCGATAATTTAGTACAAGTTTTAAAACCCGAAGGATTCGCAAAATCACCTCCAGAAAGACAATTGACATAAGCCCCAATCGACCCTTTATACCGCACGCCAACGGGACTAATTGTATCGCCTTCAAAAATCAACATGCCCTCTACATATTCCTCCGCTGCGGGGTCTGCATCTAAAATGGCCAAGTCATCTTCTGGAATGATTAATTCAAAAGTATGCAGCACTTCTTGGTCAAAAATATAGTCAGAATCTTCGTTCAAATATTTTTCATTCCCTGTCGGAACGATGGTCGGTAGCCCTGTATTGGTCACTGGATTGCTGCCACCGCCGCTACCAGTATTTGGATTTGTGCCTGTGCCTGCCATTTCATCTTTTTTACATTGGCTGAAAAGAAAGAGAGATAGGACGAGGAATAAGGTTAGTTTTTTTGTGTACATGATTGGCTGATTTTTTAAAAAATGGAAGAGGTGTTTTTTAAAGTAGAGATAATTGGAGGACAAATTTAAAGAATAAAAATTTAAACTCCTGGCACAACTTTTTTAACACATAGTAGACTGTACATTAAATAAATTATTGTTTTCACAAATGGAGTTTGAGGGAGAAAAGCGGTTTCTAAAAACCGTTTTTCTCCCTCAAGAATCCACGCTGCGTTGCCGCAGGCAACGCGCACTATATTTTTTGAAGCTCGAAAATTTTATGATTTTCTCGCTTTTCAAATTTAAAACAAACTTACTTTACACAGCATTCAATATAAAAAAAGTAAACCAGCGACCCGCCAATTTGCTTTTTTTATTATTGAAAACCCTCTTTTAAATATCCAACAACTTATCCTCCAATCGCGACATCCGCAATTTCACTTGCGCCATCCAAATGCCCAATAAGGTCCAGCCAATAATCCCAGGATAAAAAATCATTCGCATTGTATTGTCCAAATCTTCGCCACCAAAACCAGGGTTTCCGCCATTCCCAGGGTGCAAACTATCGACCAATCGCGGTATCACAAACAACAAAGGAATAATTGTGGCAAAGGCAAATATATTATAAACACCGCCGACTCGCGCTTGCTTTTCCTCATCTTCCAATGAATTGCGGAGTACAAAATATGCTGCATAAATTAGCATCAAAATCGCTGACATATTCTGCTTAATGTCAAAATTCCAGTACGCGCCCCAAGTGTGTTTTGCCCAAATTGCGCCCGTCACCAAGCCCAAAATGCCGTATAAAATACCCACACTCGTCAAAGCCCGCGCTTTACGGTCGCGGTCTAAATCTTTTTTGACCAGATATAAAATACTCTGTACCACCGCTGCTGTAAAAATGATAAACATTCCAAACCACAAGGGAACGTGAAAGAACAAATTTCGAATAGTTTCACTCAAAATGTTTCGGAAAGGGTAGGACATGGTTTTTAATTCATGCAGGTTATCGATGTCGGCATTTTCCCATGCAGTTTCTCCTTTTTGCACATCAATTTCGTTTTGTGTCACCAAAATAGCACTTGGCAAAACGCTTGTTCCATCAATTGAATTGTCCAAAATTAAGGTCAGCGGATGCACCTTTTTATTAATCGGTAAATGAGCAGGTAGCGCGAAGTTTAAAGCTAATTCTCTATCATTTACCACCTGAATATCGGAGGCAACCATCAATCGCGCACTATCCAATTTCAACCAAGCTCGCACATCGCCCGATTCTTGATAAAAGGAATTGTAGCCTTTTACCGAAAGGGTAATATTCTCGCCCGTTTTGACGCTACTACCGCCGTTTGCCGTGTTACATTGCGTAATACCTGGCTTCAACGGCACAAGCATTCCAACGGTAATGGAGTAGATAACTAAAAGGACTGCAAGGATTTTCCACCAGTTATTTTTCATAATAAATTTGTATTAACAAACGCAGTAACTCGGGTTTTTAACCCGAGAAGTAGTCACACGGATTTCCAATCCGAGAAACAAGTCTATTGTGTTTTGCCTAAGTAAGTACCTGAACATAAATAATTGAACATCTAAAAAGTATCTTTTTAGATGTTCAATTATTTATGTTCAGGTACTTATCTGGTTAAAAAACCAAATTACTTTAATCTCGCCACAAAAACGGAAACAGCAACAATGCCAATCCCACTAATATTAAATCAATTGCCACCAATATCAAAACATCTTGGTCAATGCTCGTATCATTTATCAAACGCAGGGCATTTGCCGAAATTTTCACCAAGGTCATTAAAATCGGAATCACCAGTGGAAAACTCAAAATTGCCATCAAGGTTCCACTATTGTCCACTTTCGTCGCAATTGCAGATACAAAAGTAAACACTATCGAAAAGCCCAAACTTCCCATAAATAAGGACAACGAAAACTGCCAATAATCTTTCACTGGATTGCCTGCCACAAAGCCAAACGCTGCAAAAGTCAGCACACTCAGCAATCCTAACAGCAACGCATTGTAAATCATTTTGGATAAAATAATCGCCGTCGGAGAGGTCAGTTGATAATAATACAACTGCCGACTGCCGCTTTCTTGGACAAAACTTTTCAAAATCGCATTCACGGAAGCGAATAAAACAATTATCCAAAACAGCACATTCCAAACCTGCGGCTGCACATTTATCATTGAAATATAAATGATAAAAACCGTCGAAAGTACGTACAGGAATATCCCGCCAATGGCGTATTTTTGTCGCCATTCGAGTCGCATTTCCTTTTTGATTAAAAATAAAGTCTCGTTGAATAGATTCATTGGGACAAATGTACGCCGCATGGGTGACTAAACAAACTACTGGCCGTCAAGTATTTGCAAGATTTTTTGATTTTTTTGAAAAAAAATGCGTTACAATGCCTAATTTTCGCCCGAAAACAAACATCATGGAAAAATTATACGAAATATTTCTTCGTCATCGAAACATCATTACGGACAGTCGCGCGATTGAGTCGGGCTGCTTGTTCTTTGCGTTGAAAGGAGAACGATTTAATGGAAATAAATTTGTGGCGGTAGCACTCGAGCAAGGTGCGGCGTATGCCGTTATTGATGAAGAAGAATATGCGACTTCCGACCGCTGTATTTTGGTTGAAAGTGTATTGGAAACGCTGCAAGAATTAGCGGCTTACCATCGACAGAAATTTTATATTCCTGTCCTCGGAATCACTGGCTCTAACGGAAAAACAACCACCAAAGAACTGATTAATGCGGTGTTGTCCAGTCATTATCCAACGCATTGTACAAAAGGAAATTTCAACAATCATATTGGTGTACCCTTAACATTATTGGCGATGCCCAAAGGGACGGAAGTTGCGATTATTGAAATGGGCGCGAATCACGTCGAAGAGATTGATTTTTTAAGCAAAATCGCGGACCCAACGCATGGTTTGATTACGAATATTGGCAGTGCGCATTTGGAAGGTTTTGGAGGAATAGAAGGCGTAAAACAAGGGAAGTCCGAGTTGTATAAATATTTAAAACAAAAGAAAGGTATCGTTTTTATCAATTTGGATGAGCCATTTTTACAAGATTTGGCTGCTAATAATTTTTCAAAAATATATTATAAAGAGAGTGATGAAATTGATTTGGAAAAACCCGCTTATGAAACAAAGTTAGTCAATACCAATCCTTTTGTAAGAGCTGCTTTCTATGGTTCTCCAACCACCAAAATTGAAGTACAAAGTCAGATTATCGGTCATTATAATTTCAATAATATCATGACGGCGATTGCAGTTGGTCGTTATTTTAAAGTGCCCGCTGAGAAAATAAAGATGGCAATCGAAAATTATGTGCCTTCGAATAATCGTTCTCAAATTGTTAAAAAAGATAACAATACTTATATTTTGGATGCGTATAATGCCAATCCGACGAGTTTGAAGAACGCACTGGAACATTTTAATGGAATAGAAGCGGTGACTAAAATTGCTATTTTGGGTGATATGTTAGAAATGGGTGATTATAGTGCAGCGGAACATCAGGCAATTTATGAACAAGCATTGGCGGGTGGTTTTGAGCAGCTTATTTTAGTTGGAAAAGAGTTTGGAAAATTGGATGTGGTTGACGGTGTTTTACAATTTGAAAAGGTAGAAATTTTGAAAGAATGGTTGGACAAGCAGCGTATTGAAAATGCGCATTTTTTAATCAAAGGGTCGCGGGCAATTCGATTGGAGAAGGTGATTTAGTGTAGCGTTATTTTTAAAAAAGTACAATTTTTCACCAATGCGTCTACTTTCTAAATATTTCCTACTATCTTTGACATATAGAATTTTTGATACTAAAGCCAAAAATACATAGATGAAAAGTTACTTACCTGCTGAAATGACCCTTCTGGATTTTGTGCGCGAAGCTAAGGATTTGACCGCGCAAGAGGATTTGCTGACACCTATTAAGTATATTAAAAAGCACTTACCCGAAAACTCACCGAAGTACGATTTGCTGATATTATTGGAACGTCGTTATGACAAAATTATCGAAGACCAACTGAAGGGTATTTTATCGTATGAAAAACAGAACGAGGAATTAAATAAATCTCGAAATAATTTATTGACATTTATCAATGGATTGAAGGATAAGGATTTTTCAGAACAGGCAATTGCTGAGGAACAAACGGACATGCGGATTGGTAAAACCATGTACCGCATTCCACCAAAAATGCAAGTCAATGAAGAGGTGGAATGTCATGTTTGGATTGCGTTTGATTTAGATACGATTTTAAAAGAAGTGCAGCAGGAAGCAGTCGATGAAGCGCGCGATATTCGTATCTCAAATGTAATGGGCGTTGAATTGTTTTGTCATGGAAAAGGGGATGCTTTTGAAATTACGACCTATAATGAGACGGAGCAAATCATCGAAAAAGGACTTTCGACCGAGTGGATCTTTTATGTGAAACCATTGAAAGAAGGAAAATATCCGTTGATTCTGCGCATTGCCGTTATTGAGACGGTAGATGGAGAAAAAGTGCATAAGACTAAAGTGTTGCGCGAACTCGTGCAAATTATAGCGGAAGCACCCGAAGTTGAGCCGAGTGGGGCAGCAACGAAGGAAGCGGAAGGCTTGGTATTTATGGCAGCTGAGGAAAACAAAGCTGTTGCGGCAGCGGGAAAACCATCGGGAACGCTTACATCTTCAACTCCTAAGCCATCCAATTGGCGCAAGCGGATTCCTGCGATGGGAGGCATTATGGCAGTGTTTTTAGGTTTGGTGATGGCGGTTAATGGTGGTTTGTTTAGTGATTTATTTTCGGGTGAAAAACCTGATAATGACGATATTGACAAAGTGACTACACCGGGAGAGTCAAATGATGTTCCAACGCCTGAGCCAGTTGAAACGATGGAAAATGAAGTTTTGATTGACACAGTTGCTTGGTGGAATTATTTAAAATATTTGGGGGATACTACGGAAATTAAGCAGTTTTTATATGAATTTGAAGGGTCAGAATTTGAAAATGAAGCATTTGACCGTTTGGACTTTTTAGAGGATTCTTTGGCAAATTTGACGGTTAAAAAAGAGGGGGAAACTAAAAAAGATAAACCAACGAGTACAAAACCGATAAAAGGAATTCTCAAATATCGGGATAAATCAAAGCAAAAACCTAAATCCTCCACGCCTAAAACGAGAACAACGACGACGACTGCTGAAAAGATAGAACCTGCGACAAAACCAAAAAAAGAAGTCGTTGCGACTTTCAGAAATGTAGCACGAAAGCCAATACATCCGAAGTGTAAACGCAAGAAACCGAGCAAGCAAAACGGTTGTACAGAAGACCGCATACGCCAACAAGTGGAAGATTATTTGGGAGGTATTGAAGGTTTGGAAGGGCAGGGCGTCGTCTTTTTCGTGATTGATGAAAGCGGTCGAGTGACGAATATTAAAATGTTAAAATCGGACAATAATCAATTGACGAAAGAAGTGATAACTGTGGTGAAGAAGTTTCCGCAATTTACGCCGGGGCAAAATCAGTTAGAAGTACCGGTGAAGGTCGCTTATAACTTGCCGATTAAGGTGGTGAATTAATTATAGTTGTGCAGTAACGTGACGCTATTTTCTAAATAGCGTCACGTTACTGCACAAACTACTTGACTCGCCACGGTGGATTCTTCCGATTATCTCCCGCAAAAAATAGAATAACCTTATTTCCATCAGGGTCAAGCAACCGCGCCTCTTGCCACAGCCAAGTTCTATCTTCAGGCATTTCTAATAATTCAATGCCTTGCGCAATCAATTCTTCCACCTTTTTATCCAAATTATCCAATTCAAAATAAACGCTCACGCCTTCTCCCGTTGGCAGTCGTTCCACCAAATGAATCGAGAACGTTGCATCCCCTTCTGGACACTCAAAACGCACATATTTCGGTCGTGCATCGACGATTAGCTGCAATCCCAATTTTTGATAAAAAATAGTCGCCTTTTCCAAATTAATGGAAGGAATGGTCACTTGATTTAGATTCATTTTGTCAATTTATTTGGAAATTTAACGAAAAATAGGTTTTTAAGTTGACTTTTTAATAATATTTTTTTTCTAATAATTTAATCATTTTTATATTTTAAAAAGTGGGTAAAATTTGATTTTGTTTAAATTTTGTTTCGATAAATTCTATTTTTTTAGAATAAATAAAATGTTTTTTGCTGAAAGTCAATAGGTGTAGAGGTCGCTAATCTGTCATTAATACCTTGTTCTTCAAAAACAACTTCACAACATTGAAAAAAAAACTAAATTTCACTATAAAAATAACGTTTGAAAACATATCTTTGCGGCAAATTTTGAGACCAATATTAAGATTGAATATTGGTTGTCAATTCTTTTAAGAAAGAGACAATTATATTTAGTTTAACTCTAAGATAAAAAGCATTTTCGATGCGGCGAATTATTTGGATTTTTATTTGTTTTTTTAGTTTGTCTGTTATTGCCTCTGCGCAAGACGGGCATGACCACAGTGGGCACGACCATGGACATGACCACGGCGACCACGCTGGACACGACCATGCAGCACCGGCTGATCATGGGAACCACGATGGCGCGCACATTGAAACAATTGGTTCTTGTCAGATTCCTCATGAGGACCCGAATGTGTTCAACCCTGGTAAAACAGCGTTTCATCACATTTCTGACCAGAATGTTTACAGCATCGGACCACTTCAGTTGCCTTTGCCAGTATTTGCTTACAATCATGGCGGTGGCGGTGTTGATGTATTTTCTTCTGGAAAATTTCACGCGGACTATCATGGTATTGGATCAAGTGCCTACAATAAATTTGTCTTATACGAAGGTTCTATTCGAAAAATTCAGGATGCTTCTTTTCCTGATGGTTTGGTAGAATTGGGGCATCATAGAATTTATATTAAAGAATTGCCTGATGCAAAAGGCAAGATGCGGGATGTAGTTTTCGTATGCTATGATAATAAGGAATGGAGAGCAGATAATAAATCTACTTTAGATGGTGGTTTGTTTGGCGGTGGAATTACTTCTTTTACAGATTTATCTCCTACGAAGAATGTCGTGTCGATGTTTATAGTGTTTTTGTTTTTGGTTTGGATGTTGAGAAAAGTTGCAAAATCTTATAAAACACGAAAAGGACAAGCACCGACTGGTTTGCAAGGTTTGATTGAACCAATTTTCATTTTTATTCAAGATGAAGTAGCAAAACCATTCTTGGGTCATAAGTGGCAAAAATTCTTACCATTTTTAATGTCAATTTTCTTTTTTATTTTAGGATTGAACTTGTTTGGTCAAGTACCGTTTTTCGGTGGTTCTAACGTAACTGGAAACTTGTCTTTTACTTTGGTAATGGCGCTTATTACGTTTATTATGACTAACTTTAATGGTAACAGTCATTACTGGGGACACATTTTCAACATGCCAGGTTTGCCTGCACCGTTGAAATTGATTATCACGCCAGTAGAGATTATGGGCTTGTTTATTAAGCCATTGACCTTGATGTTGCGTTTGTTTGGTAATATGACTGCGGGTCACATGGTAATTGTGATTTTTGTAGGTTTGATATTTATTTTTGGACAAAATGGTATGAATCCAGCAGCAGGTTGGGGAATGACAATTGGGTCAGGTTTGTTGACCTTGTTTATGATGGCGATTGAGTTGTTGGTAGCGTTTATTCAAGCGTTTGTATTTACCATTTTGACCGCAAGTTATTTAGGAGCTGCGACGGAAGAAGCGCACTAAGCGAATAGCTTTTGGGCATTGCCCCCCGACCCCTAAAGGGGAATACATCCAAGATTAATAAATTACATTTTTGAAAGTGAAAATGATTTTATTAATTTTTTGTAAGAAACCAAATTGAAAAACTGCTCGCTCCCCTTTAGGGGCTGGGGGTTGATTCAACACTTTTTGAAATTTCAATGATGAGACTTTTTTACACTTAAAAAGTAGCATCAATTTTTTTATAATACTTTAAATTTTCCGAACATGACTGGAAGTTTAGCAGCTATTGGAGCTGGATTAGCAGTAATTGGAGCAGCAATTGGAATTGGACAGATTGGCGGTAAAGCTATGGAAGCTATCGCACGTCAACCAGATGCAGTTGGTGACATCCGTTCTAACATGATTTTGATGGCAGCACTTGTTGAGGGTGCAGCATTAATCGCTATCCTATTGTCTTTCTTCGTTTAAGAAATCGACAAAGCTTAAAAGAGACGAATCAGGTTAGCAACGGTTGGTTGCTGCCTGATTCAACTTCAGTTATTCAAATTTAAATTAAATTCTTTTGACACTATAATATTATAGTGTCGAAAATTTCTAAATAAGAATTATCATGTTATTTCTATTAGACTTTTCACCGATTAAGCCAGATTTAGGATTGATTCTTTGGTCTGCTCTTTTCTTTATCCTTTTTTGGGTAATCATGGGAAAAATGGCTTTTGGTCCAATCAAAGATGCTTTATTAGCCCGAGAAAATGATATTCAAGATTCTCTTGACCAAGCAAAACAAGCGCGGAAAGAGATGGCCAATTTGAAATCAGAAAACGAAGCTTTGTTGGCACAAGCCAGAGAAGAACGTACGGCTATTTTGAAAGAAGCCAAAGAAGTCGCAGCTAATTTTGAAGCAGAACAACGCGGAAAAGCCAAAGAGAAGATTCAGAAAATGATTGCTGACGCGAAGCAAGAAATCACCAACATGAAAATGGAAGCCGTAACTGATTTGAAAAATCAAGCGGGTAACATGGCAGTAGAAATTGCGGAAAAAGTGATTCGTCAAACTTTGAAGAATGACGGTGCGCAAACGAAATTGGTGAGCCAATTGGTGAAAGAAATAAAGTTAAATTAATTGAGGAGTCAGGGGTCAGGAGTCAGGAGTCAGGCAGCAATAGCTTGGAAACTCTGACCCCTGACCCTTGCCCCTGACAACTATAAAAAAGATGTCTGTACAAAGAATAGCTTCGCGGTATTCCAAGTCTTTGATTAACTTAGCCCAGGAATTGAATAAACTGGAAGAGGTTAAGGAAGATATGAAAACGTTTGCTGCTGCCTTAGAAAGTCGAGATTTGTATTTGTTGTTCAAAAGTCCAATTGTTAAAGCTCAGAAGAAAGCAGAAATTGTGAAAGCGATTTTTGATGGAAAATTGGGCGAATTGACGATGAACTTCATTTTACTTTTGGTGAAAAAAGGTCGAGAACCTTATTTTCCAGAAGTAGTACATGAGTTTTTGGAGCAAAATAAAACACTCGACCACGTTACCTCAATCAAAATTACGACTGCAGAAAAAGTGGATGACGCAGCGTTGGAAGCGATTAAAGCTGAGTTTTTGAAAAGTGGGAATACGGACGATAATATCGAAGTAGAAACTGCTATCGATCCAGAATTGATTGGTGGATTTGTTGTTGAATTTGGTGATCGTTTGTACGATGCTAGTGTTCGACACAAATTGGCAAACTTGAAAAAAGAATTTGTAGGGAATCATTATACCTCGCAAGTTAATGCAAGATAAAAACTAACAGTTGACGGCGGACTACCCACGGTGGACGGTTTGCACGTAAAAACTTTTAGTGACAATATAATGGTCGATTCTTTTCATTTATTTGAAAAATTGGCCAAATCCATTTAATTTTCATTATCATAAAATATAAAAAATGGTTGACGTAAGACCTGAAGAAATTTCAGCAATACTCAAACAACAATTGTCTGGTTTCAAAACAGCTACCGAATTGGAAGAGGTAGGTACTGTTTTGCAAGTAGGTGATGGTATTGCACGTGTTTACGGCTTGGATAGCGCACAAGCTGGTGAATTGGTAACTTTTGAAACTGGTGTTGAAGCCATCGTTTTGAACTTGGAAGAAGACAATGTAGGGGTAGTATTGATGGGACCAAGTGACAAGATTCGGGAAGGTTCTACAGTACGTCGTACTGGTCGGATTGCTTCTTTGAATGTAGGCGAAGAATTCGTCGGTCGAGTTGTGAATGCATTGGGAGAGCCGATTGATGGAAAAGGTCCTATTGGTGGCAAGAAATACGAGATGCCGATTGAGCGGAAAGCACCAGGGGTAATTTACCGAGAGCCAGTAGCTGAACCATTGCAGACCGGTATCAAAGCGATTGACGCGATGATTCCAATTGGCCGTGGACAGCGGGAGTTAATCATTGGTGACCGTCAGACGGGTAAAACTGCCATTGCAATTGACACGATTATTAACCAAAAAGAATTTTACGATAGAGGCGAACCTGTATTCTGCATTTATGTAGCGACTGGTCAAAAGTCTTCTACCGTTGCCAACGTTGCGAAAACCTTGGAAGAAAATGGTGCGATGCCTTATACGGTAATCGTAGCAGCTTCTGCGGCAGACCCAGCACCACTTCAGTTTTATGCTCCGTTTACGGGTGCGGCGATTGGAGAATTTTTCCGTGATACAGGTCGTCCGGCATTGATTATTTATGATGATTTGTCTAAGCAAGCAGTAGCTTACCGTGAGGTATCGTTGTTGTTGCGTCGTCCTCCGGGTCGTGAGGCATATCCTGGTGATGTATTTTACTTACACTCCCGTTTGTTGGAGCGTGCAGCAAAAATCATCAACTCTGATAAAATTGCTAACGACATGAACGATTTACCGAAGTCTTTGAAAGACGCAGGTATCGTTAGAGGTGGTGGTTCATTAACGGCATTGCCGATTATTGAAACACAAGCGGGTGATGTATCAGCGTATATTCCAACCAATGTAATTTCGATTACAGATGGTCAGATTTTCTTGGAATCTAACTTGTTTAACGCAGGTGTTCGACCAGCGATTAACGTAGGTATCTCAGTAAGTCGAGTAGGAGGAAATGCGCAGATTAAATCCATGAAAAAAGTATCTGGTACTTTGAAATTGGATCAGGCACAATACCGGGAGTTGGAAGCATTTGCGAAATTCGGTTCGGATTTGGATGCATCGACTCAGGCTGTATTGGCAAAAGGAGAGCGTAATGTGGAAGTTTTGAAACAACCACAATTCTCACCAATGGCAGTAGAAAAGCAAGTAGCAATTATCTATTTGGCTTCTAAAAACTTGATGCGTAATGTTCCTGTTGATAAAATCCGTGATTTTCAAGAAATTTTCTTGTTGAAACTGGAAAACATGGAAGCAGAAACGTTGAAAACGTTGAAAGCTGGTAAATTGACGGACGATGCTAAAGCGACTTTAGAGCGTGTAGCAGCAGAGTTGGTACCACAATATAAAGGATAAATTATTAATGATGAATGATAAATGATAAATGATGAATGCTTCGCGCGTCCATTATTCATTATTCATCATTCATCGTTTATCATTCAATAGCAAATGGCAAATTTAAAAGAAGTACGTGACCGGATTCAGTCGGTAAACAATACGCAGCAGATTACCAAAGCAATGAAAATGGTATCAGCAGCGAAATTGCGTCGAGCGCAAATGGCGATTACGAAGATGCGACCGTATGCAAACAAATTGGATGAAATGTTGCGTAACATATTGTCTAATTTGGGTAGTAGCGCAGAATCTTCTTTCGGCATTGAGCGACCTGTCACCAAAGCGGTGCAAGTAGTCGTGACTTCCAATAGAGGATTGGCGGGCGCATTCAATAGCAATGTCATCAAGGCGGCGGTAGCGAATATCAATGAGAACTATTCAGAGGTGTACGAAGCAGGCAATTTGACCATTTTGTGTATTGGTAAAAAAGGATACGAATACTTCAGAAAGCGGTATTTAAAAGCCAACATTCCAGCAGAACATGTCTTGTTGTTTGACAAGCTGACCTATGACAATGTTGCTAAAGTATCGCAGCTATTGATGGACGGTTTTGTAGCGGGCGAATACGATGCAGTAGATGTAGCGTATGGTCGTTTCAAAAATGCAGGAATGCAGTTTGCTGAAAATGAAGCATGGTTACCGGTACCAAAAACGGAAGTAGCAGAAGGTGCAAGTGAAAGTAAAGCATGGTACATTTTTGAACCAGATATGCATACCTTGTTGGAAGAGTTGATTCCAAGTATTTTACAGACTTCTTTCCAGAAGTACTTGTTGGATACGCACGCATCTGAGCATGGCGCACGGATGACAGCGATGGATAAAGCGACGGACAACGCACAGGACTTATTGAAAGAATTGAAATTGAGCTATAATAAAGCGCGGCAAGAAGCGATTACGAATGAAATTTTGGAGATTGTTGGGGGAGCGGCTGCGTTGGAAGGGTAGAATTCTTGATTTTTAAAAGATATAAGGAAAGGGTGGAGCTGGTTGGCTTCGCCCTTTTTTTGTTTAATCTTTATTGATATTGGCTTTGATTTTTAGGGCTAATACTTTTTTTATTTAAAGATGCTTTGATTTCTTTCTTGTCAGTTTCTGATAATTCTTCTACTTTGATGTTAAACTTATTACCCTTTAAAAATGCTTGTATGAAATTTAGATTTTTTTGCTAGTTTTCTTTAGAGTGAAGAGGGTTTGATGGATTGCAAGAATTCATCAAAGACTTGCGAATAGATATCTTCAGGAAAGAAATTGAACTATGAAAATAAAAAAAGACCCACTTTACTCAAGCAGGTCTTTCTCATATCTCTAAAATCACCGCCAATTCACGTATCAATACTTCCCATCACTCGCTGCATAAAACCATTTAACGCTTCTTTCTGCGGCGTACCCTGAACGATCATTTGGTGTACTTCGATTGCGCCATACAAATTGGACAACAACTCACCAATCACATCCAAATCAGCGTCTTTTAACGAAGAAATTTCCGTAATTTCTTCTAATACCTCAATCGTTTCGTGCAAATAATCAACATCTTTGCGCTTAGCAAATTCCGTTAATTGTTTAATTATTGGTAACTTCATGAACCATCGTTTTTAACAAATCAAATTTATTGGTTTGTACTTGATTGACAAAATCGCCTTTTCTGAAAGCAGCAAAAGTAGGTAAGTTATCCACATTTGCGAGCTTGCGCGAGTTGGGAAATTTCTCAGCATCCACAATTACGAAAGAAACGCCCGCATTTTCTGCTGCCAATTTCTTGAATTTTGGCTTCATAATGCGGCAATTACCACACCAGCCCGCCGAATATTGCACAATTACTGTATCGTTTTCTTGCACCAATTCCGCTAAGTTATCTTGATTTAATTCCTGTACCATATTTTTAATTTTTTGTTATTGAATTTTGTGAGCAGACTTGGCAAGTTTTCAAAACTTGAAAAGTCTCCTTAACTCAAAAATCAATTAATTCATACTCAAATACGATGCAACACCGGTACGGTCAGCTGTCATTGCTTCTTTACCGTCTTCCCAGTTGGCAGGGCAAACTTCACCTTTCTCCTGTACGTGTGTAAATGCGTCAATCAATCGCAAATATTCGTTGACATTACGACCAATCGGCATGTGGTTGATACCTTCGTGAAAAACCGTTCCTTCTTCATCAATCAAGTAGGTAGCACGGTAGGTTACATTGTCGCCTTCCAATATTTTTAGACCATTTTCCTCTATTTCTGTAGTATCTAAAATGCCAAGGACATTCGACAAATTACGGTTAGAATCGGCAATTAAATTATAAGTAACGCCTTCAATTCCACCATTGTCTTTTTGGGTACTCAACCAAGCAAAGTGCACTTCTGGTGTATCGCAAGACGCACCAATAACGATGGTATTTCTTTTCTCGAATTCACCTAAAGCCGCTTGAAATGCGTGCAATTCGGTTGGACAAACAAAAGTAAAATCCTTTGGATACCAAAATACCAATACTTTTTTCTTATTGTCTATCGCTTCTTTTAAAACGTTAATTTTGATGGTATCGCCCATTTCGTTCATCGCGTTGACCTCTAAATTTGGGAACTTTTTTCCTACTATTGACATCTTATCGTATTTTTTAAAATTAAATTTTGATGAATATTTTAGGACTACAAAACCGCGTATTTAAACAATGGTTTTGTTGAAAACAGCAGTTGACGCTTTTATGACAAGTGAGGAAGAGGGTAAAGAAGATAATTAGGAAAGAATACAATTTTTAAATTAAAATTTTTAATGCAGTATTAATTCGGTTTTTCATTTTGAAAAGTAGATGATAGTTTTTATGAATAAAATTTAATTCGGATAATTTGGAATGGAAATTACTATTTTACTGCTTATGAAGCAGTAGATAAATAGATATTCAAGACTCTGATGTCAAATACCTCAACCAAATTTATCCGACACTATTGAATAGGTAACTTTATTTATTTTACCTATGTAATCGTCCTAATTTTTTAATCCCATTTTCAAAAATTCACACATCTCAGAAACAGCCGTCATTTTCAAATAAGGATATTCTACTTTTGATAAATACAAACCATGTGGTTTCGCAGGTTTTTTCGGCATCTCGAATTGTTTCGACAGCATTTTCTCAAAAGTTGCTAAGGATAATTTTCCTTTGCCAACATCGAGTAGGAATGCCATACAAAGTCGAACCATACCTCGTAAAAAACGGTTACCAGTGATGGTGAATCGTAGTCGGTTTTGGTTAGTATTAAAAAATAATTGGGCATTGGTAACTTGACAAATCGTGTGGTTATGGGCATCAGGGCTCTTACAAAATGATTTAAAATTGGTGTACTGCGTCAAGAGTTGCACCGCTTGTTGCATTGCAGCAATATCGAAATTTTCTAATTCATAATAAGAGCTGTATTTTACTAAAAAGGGCGATTTTTTAAAATGAATAAAGTAATCATAAGTACGAGAAATGGCATCAAAGCGGGAATGCTGATGGTCTGCCATTTCTAAAATATCGAATACGACAATTTGCTTAGGAAGGGTTTTATTGAGTCGGAATTTCAAATCAAAATCGAAGGTTTTTTCTATTTTAAAATTTAGAAAGTACTGACTTGCGTGAACCTGTGCATCCGTACGTCCACAGCCATGAACAAACACAGGTACGTTGAAAATTTGCGTTAATGCTTTTTCAATCGCTTCCTGTACAGAAGGGACATTGGGCTGAAATTGCCAACCGCGATAGGTACTGCCGTCGTAGGCGATGTGTAGGAAATAGTTCATTTGGTGGGTAAGGTAGTAATTTTAGGGTTGCTTATTACAAGGTGAAAAAATGAGAAGCGAGAAAACCGTAAGATTTTCGAGCTTCAAAAAATATATTTTGCGCTACCTGCCGCAGGCAAGGCGCACGACTTTTATTGGAGAGCGAAAATTGCAAACCTTCGCTCTCCTTAAAACATAAAAAAAGCTGTACAGAACTCAATATCCATACAGCTTTTTTGAAAGCAAAATCAATGCTAAAGTCAATCTTAATTTACTCGTCCAATCCTTTCTCCATCTACATATTTGATAATATAAGCCCGCTCAAAATTACTCTTCTGGCGTACTTTTTTTAAATCAGATTTTGCTTCCGAAAACGAGTGATATTCAGCTAACAAAACCCGCGTTAATTTTTTTTCAATGATATATTCTGTATCCAAACGACCCATGTTTTCGACCGGACGGTAGCGCGAATGATTGGCATCAAATGACCGAACTGCAATCAATTGAATCTTATAATATTCTCCCATTCGACGGGGTGCAGCGGTTACAATTTCGTAGTTGTCACGCGGTCCTTTTCCTCTGGTTGTATATGCCGTTCCTTCTGGAATTGAAGTATTCATTGACGTCGAAACGTTGGTAGAATTATTTCTTGCAGGACTGGTATTCGTCCGTTCCATTGGCGTTGATATCGTCGCTGGAGTAGAAGTTGGCGTATAGCTTGATGCGTCAACTTCCTCCAATGGACGGTAAATGGCATCCTGTATTTTGGTTGAGCCTTCTACAACGTTTTCAGTCGCCGTCGGTTTCGTTTCTTCCCAATTATCACTGCTTGGTGCAGTATAAGTCGTCTTCTTGATTTCAGTTTCATCAACGACAGGAGCTTCATAAACTGGCAGCTCTACCATTGGCTTTGTCTGAATCACGCTCTTCTTCAACTCCACAATTACCTCTTTTTTTACAGCTACTTCTTCTGTTACTGATTCTTCAAAAACAGGGTTTTGCACGGCTGGTTTTTCAACAGCAGGCTGCTGATAAACGGGTTGAGATGCGGTTAAAAGACTAACTGAATCATCACCAGTTTCAATATAAAGTGGCTGACCATAATCTTCATATTTATAAAAATCTTCTGTGCTGAAGTCATATGATTTCCGCATAAATCCATCTTTCCGAGCCTCAATCGCGTATCTTTTTTCTGGAAATAAAACGAAACGGTATTGCCCATCAGTAGCGGTATTACTCATCATTTCTCGACGGGTGCCATCGTCTGCTATTTGAAAAATAGTCACAGTCGCATTCGGCAATAATTCACCCGTCGCTTTATGATAAACGCCACCTGCTGCAAACAATTCCTTTTGCGTACTTGCTGTAAAAGAAAAAATATCTTCGTCAGTCGTCGTAATTTTTTGCGCGCCAAATAAACGGTTAGAAACGAAGTACCCAATTTTACCCGACGGACTTTTTACATAGAAAAAATCATCTGCACTTGAGCTGTATGGAACACCCATGTTGGCCGCCTCCGTCCAATGTGATTTATTGCCAGCGGCTTTAAAAACATCGTATCCACCAACGCCAGGGTGCCCTTTGGAAGCGAAGTACAAAATTTCTTTTTCATTATCGTAGTACGGCGTAATTTCATCGCCTGCGGTATTTACTTTCGACCCTGCATTGGAAGGGTAGGAGAAGTCGTTCGAAGTACTATTTTTATCACGCGTCGTGTACCAAATATCCATGCCACCTTTACCTTCTGGTCGGTTAGAAGCAAAATAAAGCACTTCCGAATTGCCTTGGTGAACAACGTATGGATGCGTTGTGGTTGAGCCAGCCATGTTGATATAATCTCGCAACTTTTCAGGAGATTTCCAGCTTCGACCCGTTCGTTCGGTCACGTATAAATTACAAACCGTCGTCAAGCCACCCCAGCTTTCTACGCTTTTACAAATGGTAAAATAGAACCGTTTTTGGTCGGGTGATAAAGACCCATTACAAAAATGGTCGTTTTCAATCTTCGGAAAACTCTCTGGCACTTTCCCCTTACTCCATTGTCCATCTACATTTTTAGAACGGTAAATAGCCGCTCGTTGTGCCATCGTTGAAGAGTAATAAAGAATTTCATCATTGAACGGTAACGGCGCAAATTCTGTTTCTGGGGTATTGATCGCTTCACTCAAATGGGTTACTTCCACGTCCAAAGAATTCACGTTATTGGCATATTTTCGAGCCAATGCGCAACCTTTGATTTCGTTTTGCACCAACTTCGCAATACCTGATTTATCGCTTCCTTGATAATTTGCCAAGAAGTCAGCAAACTCATGAGAAGCATTATCAAAATCACCTGACTGTTTCAAGCATTGTGCATATTTTAAACCCACTTTTGGATATTCGCTATTCATTTTCTTGACATGCTTAAATGCCTCGGCAGCATTCGTATAGTCACGGATAATGTCGAAACATTCGCCCGCTTTGTAAATTAGTTCGGTCTTCTTTGTTTTTTGTCGCCATGCTGCACGGTAGTGTTCACCCGCGTCTGCGTATTGCGCTTTTTCAAAAAGCTCTTTCGCTAAATTAACATGTTTTTTCCAGCTCAACTTTTGTTGACCGAATGCACTAATCGTTAAAAAGCAAAAAGAAAATAGAAGTACCTGTTTGGAAAATTTCATAATCTCAGGATTTGGTGGCTGACAACCAGCCTAATTGTTCACAGTAAAAAATAATTCATAATTTTATGGCTACTCTCAAAGAGCGTTTGAGGGATGAAAAAGGTTTGTAAAAGCCTTTTTTATCCCTCCATACTTAACCCGCACTGCCGCTGGTAGCGCGTAAATAACCGATGAATTACTTTTTACCTCTAATAATCGATTCAATAACTTTAGGAAAATACTTATGTTCTAGTGCTAAAACTTTACTGGCAATATCTTCGGGGGTGTCATGTTCTTCCAGTAAACATTTTGCCTGAAAAAATATTGCCCCATCGTCATATTTTTCATTGACAAAATGAATGGTCATACCACTTTCCGTTTCTCCAGTAGCTTTAACTGCTTTATGGACATTTATACCATACATTCCTGGTCCGCCATATTTTGGCAGCAACGCCGGATGGATATTAACTATCTGATTTTCAAAGGACTGAACTAAGTATTTTGGGATTAACCACAAAAAGCCCGCCAATATCAGGTAATCAACATTATACGCATATAGTTTTTTTAAAATATTTTCTGTTTCGTAAAATTCTTGACGATTTAAAATGATGGTAGGTATCTCATAATCGGCTGCCATTTGCAACACCTTAGCAGTTGATTTATTAGAAACAATAACGCCGACGTTGATTTGGTCAGTATCTTGAAAATATTCTACTATTTTTCGTGCATTCGAACCCGTGCCCGAAGCGAATATCGCTATATTTTTTGTCACTCTCGGTTGATTTGGACTGTTTAAGTACTTGGACCTATTTATTCGGGAAATTTTAGGACTAAGTTTTTTTTGATAGTTTTTCTTTAAAAATACTTTAATAGCGCGCTTATTAAAATATTTTTAAAGGTAAAATATCGGAAAAGACAGTTATAAAAACCACTAATAAATAAGTCCGAAATCTTAAGTACGTAACCTTAGATAATCGATACTTCTGACAGAGGATATTTTTTGTTTAAAAAATTCTTGAATAATCCTTTTATCAAATGATTTTTTAAGTTTCTTAAACGGAAAATAGCCCTGTTTAAAAGTATCGATTATTTGAGGGCATCTACTTATGTTTTGTTTGAGCGGTAAACTTAATACTTTTTAAAATATTATAAACCAAGGAGTTCATTAAAAGCAAATTTTCCATTAATTTCATCATTAAAAGATTTTAAAAAATGTGATTCTTTGACAAATCCCTTAAAATACAAGTTTATTCTTGTTTTATAAATGGATTTTGAGCCCTCAAAACCCTACCTGGACTACTGCAGGCAGCGCATAGTTTCTTTTAAGGAATATTTTACTCCATAGGATTTGTCGAAGAACCAAAATTGTTGCAAAATGAGTCATCAACGAAACTTAATTAAAATTGCGTTATTTGCTTTTCCTTCGTAATTATTGGCTTTATTATTAACGGCGACAAAGGTATTCTAGACATTTTTTTGATTTTTTTTGAAATGATGATGATGACAAGAATACTGTTCTTGCTTTTTACTTTAGGTTATTTCTTTTACCAAGGAGTACCACCTTTATTGAAAAGTGGTCACTAATTCAGTTAAAAAAAGTTAAATTCTTCCCTTCTTTTCAAATTCATCTTCGGTAAGACAACGTATTCGCTAAAAATCCTTTTCTTTTGTGGTAGAAATTTTGCTTTATTGTATATATTTGAATTAAATACTCTTGTTATCTTAATGAAGTATTTAGAAAAATGAGTAATCCTTATGAAATTATCAGCTATTATTTTAATCCTATTTACGGCAATGACAACCAGTTTTGGTCAAATAGATTTCTTTCACGGAACTTGGGAAGAAGCACTTGCGAAAGCCAAAACGGAAGGAAAAGTTATTTTTGTGGATGCTTACGCGGAGTGGTGTGGACCGTGCAAACGGATGGCTAAAAATGTATTTACGCAAGAGCGAGTAGGGGAATTTCACAATGAGAAATTCATCAATATGAAGATTGATATGGAGAAAGGCATTGGTTTGACTTTCCGAAGAAAATATCCTGTTTCTGCATTTCCAACTTTGTTTTACATTGATTCAAGCGGCGAAGTGGTGCATAAAGTAAAAGGCGCACAGCAAGTCGGTGGCTTATTAAAATTAGGTGAATTCGTTTTAGGGAAAGTTGATTATAGCAAGGATTTCGCGGCAGAATATGAAAAAGGGAATCGTGAACCAGAGCTTCTATTCAAATATGTCAAAGCTTTAAATAAGTCGAATAAACCGAGTTTGAAAGTGACGAATGAGTATTTGCGGACGCAGAAAGAGTTGACTTCAGATTTCAATTTGCGGTTCATCCACGAAGGAGCAGTTGAAGCCGATTCGCGTGTTTTTGAATTGATGCTGGAAAACAAAAAGCAAATTGGAATGCTCGTCGGTTTGGATGGATTGAATAGAAAAATTGAGTTGGCCTGCCAAAGTACGGTCAATAAAGCCATCGAATACGAAATGCCAGAGTTGATGGATGATGCGAAAAGCATTATGAAAACCAACTATCCGGCGCACGCTGAAAAATTTGCCATCAAAGCCGACTTAGATTATTACAAAGCAATAGAAGACCAAAAAAGCTACATGAAAGCTTGTTCGGAATACGCTAAAAAAGTAATTAGTGCAAATCCAAAAGCTTTGAATAGATTGGCGAAAGACATCGAAAGCCATTTTGGTGGCGACAGTAAGTGTATGAAAGCGGCAGAAAAATACGCGAAAGAAGCTGCGGAGTCTAATAAACATTACGCCTACTATCTGACTTACGCCAACATTTTAAATGAAAATGGTAAGAAAGGCGATGCCTTAAAAGCTGCCCAAAAATCGTTGGAATTGGCGAAACCTGCGGGACGTGGTGCACAGATGGCCGTACAAAAAATGATTAAAAGAATTGAAGGATAATTAGAGAAGACAAAGGTCAGATCGTTTTACTGTCAGAAGTCAGATTGAAAATAGGTTCTTGCTGACTGCTGAAAGTAAAACGGTTTGACCTCTGTCGTCTTAGAAATTTAATGGTTATATTCCTGACTTTGCGGTATAGCTATTTTTTTAAATTAAACGTTCAAAAAAAATAGAAACTAATATAATGAAACAACTCACCATCATCTTTTTCGCATTGATTTTTGCAACTACAATTTTTGCACAAAAAGAGACTATTCAAAAAGAACTTCAGCAAGAGGTCATTAAAAAAGAAAGAGCTAAGAACGAGGGCATAAAATTTTCTACCAAATCCTGGGCAGAAATGTTAACCGAAGCCAAAGCTGATAATAAACTGATTTTCGTAGATGCTTATGCAAAATGGTGTGGGCCGTGCAAAACGATGTCCAAAAAAGTATTCCCGGTCAAGAAAGTAGGGGACTTTTTCAATGCTCAATTTGTCAATGCAAAAATTGATATGGAGAAAGGCGAAGGTCCAAAATTGGCGAAGCAATACCATGTTCGCGCTTACCCAACTTTCTTATTCGTTGATGGGGATGGCAAAGTTGTTCACCGCTCGATTGGCTACCATAATCCTGACCAATTGTTGGAGTTGGGCAGCGCAGCTTCTAATCCGATGATGCAGTTGTCATCCTTGGATGCGATGTATGAGAAAGGCGAGCGCAATCCTGATTTTTTGTACAAATATGCGCTGGCAAAATCGGAGACGATGGATGGCAGTCACGGTACAATTGCGGAGGAATATTTGGCGACGCAAAGTAACTGGCAGAGTGATAAAAACATGGAGTTTATTTACAAATTGACGGATGATGCGACCTCTAAAATGTTTCAGTACTTTGTTAAAAATAAGGCAGTCTTTACTGAAAAATACAGCGAGCGAGCAGTAGCTGCTAAGATTCAAGGTTTGGTCCAGGCCTCCTTGTATGAGAAAGATGGTGATGTATTGGCAAATGCCGAAAAAATCTTTCCTGTGGTCTATCCTGAACGGGCAGCGGAGATGGTTTCCAGTTTTAAAATGTTATATTATTTAGGTGCTGGCGATGGTGAAAAATACGCGAAAGTATCTACCGCACATTATAAAGAATACCAAGCGCAGTCGTGGGATGAATTGAATGAAGTGGCTTGGAATTTTTATGAGGTTGTCGAGGAAAAAAAGTATTTGAAGAAGGGCGTAAAGTTTGCAAAGAAATCTATCAAAATGTCGAATCAATATTATAATAATGACACTTTGGCGGCTCTATATTTCAAATTGGGAAAGAAAGGAAAAGCATTGAAAGTTGCGAATAAAGCACTTTATTTGGCAAAAGAAGAAGGCGAAGATGCGACAGAAACGATGAAATTATTGAAGGAAATCAAAGCGCTTTAAAAGAATGATGAATGATGAATTGCCAAAAAGTGCATTCATCATTCATCATTCATCATTCATCATTCACCATTCACCATTCATCATTAATCATTCATCATTTAGAAATTGTAATCTTCTCGGTCAAAATCAACTCACCCACCGCATTCGCAATTTGTAATTGATAAATACCAAAGGGCAAGGATTTTACGTCCATACTTTCTATAAAATAATTGCCTTGGGCAGTTACCGTTTTTGATAAAATTTGCTTGCCGGTCAAGTCTGTTAAAATTAAATTCAACTCGCCTGCTTCCTTAATTTTACCTTTCAAATAAACAATGTCTGTTGATGGATTTGGATAAACGACTATCGTTGCCTCCTCCAAAATCTCCGTCGTTGATACGGGGAAATCTGCATTTGCATACGCATAATCGCCCGGCAACATTGGATTCAATCGGAAGAAACCAGCATTTCCAAAATCCAATTTTTGCTGATGCGGATATTCTACCCAATCAACGTCAGGCGTCGGTCGCCACATCATTGTGAGGCTGTCGTCACCTTCTTGTAGCAAGTCAAATTCAAAACTATTTTCTGAATTACCTGCGTAGCCAATGGTGGATTTCATTTCAAAACCATCAGGAAAAATACCACGCAATGACCAATAATGAATATCAGACATACGTACATCTGGATTATCTGAATCATCCGCGTTCGTCCAGTGATGAACGATGCTAACCAATGCAGAATCTGTCACTACAGTTGCTTCCAAATTTGTTATGGAGGTCCATTTTCGACTCATATCACCCGCTTCGTTAACGACTTGTGCATTTTCAATCTGCGCCAAATTTAAGTTATGCTGATGATTTAAAATCTGAGCGATTGGCTCAAATGGCAATGTGAAATTCGCCGTTGAAAACTCTCCGGAAACCATAAACTGTTCCGTTTGGCTTGTCCAATCTGCCCCATAAAAAGTAACTGTTAGCGGCGCATTATTATGAAACTGTACAGTTCCTCGACCTTTTTGCTGAATGTTTAAAACTACATCAAAATTATTACCGTTTGGCGCAATCGTCGTATTGTCAATTTCATAATCTGCATGACCCGGTACGAAAATCCAATCGTCAAAATAAGACGTCATATCTACACCCGTCGTCGCCGTCAAATGGTCACGGTAGGTTTCTGCATTGACTGCTTGAAACGCATAATCCTGTAAAACAGCCGATTGTCCTTGCTGAAACAAAGTATCGCCCATATACGCCCGCATATTGTGAATGATAGACGCCCCTTTATTATAGGTATGTACGCCATAAGTTTGTTCGTAAGGAATACCGGAAAGTTGCTGAAATCCATCATCGTTGACATGTGCAGTTGTCAAAACCAATTGATGATTGTTCTTCACTTGCTCAATAAATTCCGCTTTGCCCATTGAATATTCCGTGAAAAGATGCGCGCCATATTCCGCATTTCCTTCCTTAATCCACATATTGGCAGGCGAAGAAAGTGTAGTGACGTTGCCCCACCAATGATGGGCTAATTCGTGGGCAATCAGCCGATTTGCGCCAAAAGTTGGACCATTAATACCTGAAGAAGTTGGAAAAGCGATGCTGGTCGAATGTTCCATTGCACCGCGCGGTGTGAGGACATAACCGACACGTTCCCAAGCATATGGGCCATACCAAGCCTCCATTGCGTCAATTGCATCACCGAGAAATTCAAAGGAATTTTCCATATCCGCCATGTTGCCCGGTTTCGCAACGAGTTGAACAGGAATATCACCATAAGCTCCCGTATGTGTGTAATCCAGATGTGTGTAAGTCGAAACCGCTACACCGACCAAATATGTTGTCAACTGCTGAGACATGCGGTAACGGCGAATAATCGCGCCATTTCCGAGGTCTTCTTCACCAAGGAACGTACCGATGCAATAGGCTTTTCGACCGCTATCGGAAATGATGTTTAGGTCAAAAGTCGAACGTTCTACAAAGTTATCGAAGCAAGGAAACCAGCCGCGACCGTAGTTGTATGGATTTTCTCCTAAACCAATTCCTAGATTGTAAGCGATGCCGTCTTCAAAATTTAAGCCACCAAAATTACCCGCAGCAACGGTTGGTTGACCCCCATAGTGAACGGTGAAATCGGCATTGTCGCCGGTATTCAACGGTTGCGGGAAAGTGATATTTAGAAAATTGCCATCGTAATTGTACGCTAGCAAAGTGCTATTCATGGTGACGGAATCAACATCAAAATTTAGCAAATCGAGAGAAATGTAATTCACATTGTCCAACTTTGCGGCGACACCAATTTCACAATTGCCAGAAATAGTCTGTCCGCTAAAATTGGTAATGTCCAAATTGATAATATAATTTAAAATATCAATGGTGTCACTACGCTCGTTGCTTTCCGTCAGCATTACTTTTTCTGCTTCGGTCAGCGGCGCCATTTTGATTTGACTTTTTGTAAAATGACAGCCCTGATGCTCGTGGTTGTGCTCCTGCCCCGGTTGTGCGAAGAGTGCCATTGAAAAAAAGCAAATACTGAATAGTATCGTCGTCTTTTTTAGAAAACTCATATTTGTATATTTTATTAGCATAAGATATATTGATGTGTGATGGGTTGGTTTTTAGTCTAAATCATGGTGGTTTTTAAAATCACCATGATTTTCTGTCCTTGATTCCCATTTTTATTTAAAAGATTAAATTTACGAGTAAAATGGCTAAATGAGAAATGAAGTTGGAAACAATTTAGGGGATGTCGTTTTGCTTTCAAAATAAAGGGAACTGCTTTTAACAAATAAGTAGGTAAAATATTTTTACCTTTGGTGTCTGTTTTACTGGTTAAAAATCCTAAGTATCTGGACATAAATAATCGAACAATCAAAGGAGTAAGATTTTTTCGTTAGTTTTCTCTAAAAAAATCTTGAACAATCCCTTTATTGAAGTATTTTTTAGAGGAAAATAAGGGAAAAAGATACTTTTTAAATGTTCGATTAATTATGCCCAAGTACTTAAGTACGTAACACTATTTATTGGGGTAATTTGAAAACATCTTTATTCCGCTATTTTCCTCTTAAAAATAGTTCCGTGATGTAGACCATGCAACGATTTTTAAAAGAAAACTATCGAAAAAATCTTG
>JBLHWU010000047.1:0-33030 GCA_047629355.1 Saprospiraceae bacterium
TAAGTGCCCCTAAATAATCGACACTTTTCGACAGGACTATTTTCCGTTTAAAAAACTTAAAAATGCCTTCAATAGAAGGACTATTAAAGGTTTTTTTTTTAAAACAAAAAATATCCTCTGTCAAAAGTGTCGATTATTTAAGGTCACCTACTTACCAAAAGTCAAATGGTGCTTGTTATTTGGAAAATAATCAAAATCAAATTTCATCCCTCTGTCTTTCATAACTGACTGAAAACGAGTGTAATACTCTTCATCTGTATTGACGAATCCATAAAATTCATCATAAAGGCTATAAAAATTCTGGCTTTTATATTTAAACTCACTGAAGGTAAAAGTAGCATTAGAAAATAATTTTTCACCAAATAAATGATTCCATCAAATCGCGCTTATTTGATTCCCCCAATCCAGTTTTTGTCCCCACTTATCATCAAAAACTTGGGACACGTCACCAGTGTAATAATAGTCATCTGTGAATTCTTCGAAGTAGCTATTTTTATTATCAAATTGGTCTGCACCTTTATAAAAACTTAAAAATATTCGGTCGGTAGCCGATAGATTGAAATGCAATTTAGCGTTGACGTCATAAAAATGATAATTGGTTTCTCCACCATATCCATTGCCATCTTTTTGCTTCTCTTTTTGACTTAAATGAAGAATCAGCAGGTTAATATAACTGCGCCTTGCGGATAGAAAAAAGCCAATTTTATTTTTCACAATCGGACCTTCCAAAAGCAAGTTAGTCGCTAAAGTACTCAAACCCAATGAACCCGAAAATTCCTGATTGTTCCCTTCTTTCATCCGCACATCAATGACCGAAGAAAGTCTTCCTCCATACCGTGCTGAAAAACCATCTTTCACCAATTTTGCAGTTGGCGAGTTGAAAATAGAAAACAGCCCCAAAGTATGCGACGGATTGTAAATCGGAACGCCGTCCATTAGTACCAAATTTTGGTCAGTTGCGCCACCACGAACGTGCAATCCGCCCAGACCATCCGCACCGCCCTGTACACCTGCTTGTAGTTGTAAAAACCGGAATAAATCGGCTTCTCCTGCCAATGTAGGAACATTTTCTAAATCACTTGGACGCACTTCAGTTCCTTTACTTAATAAAAATAGTTGATTGTTATTTAATGCTTGTTTGGGGGAAATAACGATTTGATGAAGGTCAATTGCAGGTTTTAATTGAATTAATAATTTGCTGTTTTTTGCTAATTTAAACCATTCATTATCAATTTGATAACCGACATAAGAGCACTGAATCTTACAATCGCCTTCCACCGTTTGTAAGCTAAAAAAGCTATATTCATTGGTAGTGGTTCCTTCTCCTGAAGTTAAGTCAACGACTGTTGCGGCAATTAATCGTTCCCCTGTTTGGGCATCTTCGATAAAACCACTGACCGTTAATTTTTTAGGCGGAAGAGGAAATAAAATGAGGTTGTTATTTTCGTAACCACTTAGGTACTTTAATTTATTGATTATCAGTTATTTATAGTTTTGTTTAAAAATTATATTTGTCTGATTTTCTCAATTTTTTGACAAAAAATCATTTTTTCAACATTTCCGTAACTTAAAAGACATTATTTTATTTTTTTTTAACTAAAAATAGACTAAAAACCACCTGAGTAGTGACTTATTTTCTAATTTAAAATTGATATTGGTCGCTGAAAGGCATCTTTTTAGAACATTTTTAACAGATTCGTTTTTAACTTTAGTGTTACTATTTGAGATTCGGAAAATAAGTTAGCAGAAAATAATATACCGATATTGGCAACCTCACTTAGTTGCAGCAAAACATCTTCAACAGGCAAGTCTATCACTTTAAAATCAATTCGGGATTGCAGCGAAGATTGAGAAAGTAGCGTAGTGGAAACAAAAGTCAGAAAGACCAAAATCGCCCATTTTGCGGTTGAAATGAAGATAAAATTAGGCGATTTGTCTTGGTCTATCATAAAATAATTTTATTCACAATTGCCACCTTTCAGCTGAAATTCATTTTTCTTAATTTCTACCAATTCCATTTTTAAAGACGCGGCTGTATACGCTAAAATTGCCTTAGGTTGGGCATTCGGAAAACGTCCCGTCAGCTGGCAATTTTTCAATTGTTTATTTTGTAAATCTGTTTTCACATCGAATAAACGCTCCAAATCTTTCAACACAACTTCCAATGGCGTGTCTTTATAACTCAAAATACCACTTTTCCAAGCGTAAGCATTGCTTTTTGAGTTTTCAATTTTCTCGACATTTCCGCTGTCAAAAACACCTTTCTGGTTGGCGATTAGGGTCACGGATTTCTCAGAATTTACCACAGAAAACCGCACTTTTCCTTCCGCTACTAATAGGTCTGCTTTGTCTTCTTCCGGATACGCCCGAAGATTGAAAGCCGTTCCTAAAACTTCCACTTTGACATTGGTTGTTTCAATAATAAATGGCTTGCTCGGATTTTTTGCTACTTCAAAGTAAGCTTCTCCCAAAAATTTCACGGTTCGGGTTTTGTTTTCGAAAGTGAGAGGGTAGGAGAGGCGACTATTTTCATTCAAATACGCAAGTGTACCATCTGCTAAAGTCACGGATTTTTTCTCACCAGCAGCAGTCGAAAAGGCGACCATTTCTTCTCCACCAAAAGATTGTATCCTCCACCAAAGCCCCACAGCAATCAGTAAAGCTGCTGCTGCTGCTATCGACAGCCATCGCCTACGGGATGATTTCATTTGAATAACTTTGCCACCTTGATTTTCTTGTGCTTTATGCGCCCGAATCCGCTGTATAAGCGGTTCAAACTCTGTTTTTATATCAACCTTAACGTCTAGCTGATATCTTTTACTCATTTGCAAATTTCTTGCTATTTCATTTGCAAAATTTTGGTTTTCGGTACGCTCATTTAACCATTGCGTGTACAATTTCTGCTCATTAGAAGTTAATTCTCCTTTGAGATTCTTGTAAATCAGTAAAGTGTAATCGTCTTTTTTCATTTTTTAGGTCATTTAATTATCGGGAAAAAAGGTTTCCCAACCCCATGACGATTGAAATTAGTGTTCCCCCTATTTTTTAATCAAGAATGTAGAATTAAAAATTAAGAATGGGGAAAGGCACTGGTTTTTAGTTGATAAAATATTTTCCAATACTGGCAATGAACCAGCCAATTGCTGTTTGGTAACTGGCTAAGACTTTTCGCAAGCGTTTTCAACGCTTGAATCATTTGATTTTCAATGGTTTTTACCGAAATGTCGAGTTTTGTAGCGATTTCTTTATGGGATAAATCTTCAAATCTACTCAGCGAAAAAACTTCTCGACATCGTGTTGGAAGACTGTCGATTCCAGCTTGTAAAGCCGCTTGCAAATCATTCGTTTCCATAATGTCTTGAATAGAAGCGGTGTTGGCAGGTTGGTTATAATCGGTAATTTCTTCGTTGCTTCCAATCCTTTTTTTACTTCTTAAATAGTCAATACTTCGATTAACGACTGCGCGGCGCAGATAGGATTTGAGGCTGATATTGATGTTGTGTTGTGCTCGTTTTTTCCAAAAGTCGAAGAAAACCTCTTGTACGATATCGCGTGCTTGGTGGTCATCATTGACGACTTTATAAGCAGTAACAACTAAATATTTATAGTATCGGTCAAAAATGGATTGTAGTCCTTTTTCGTCGTCATTGAGCAATTGCGCTAACCAGCCTTTGTCTTCGGATTTGTCGAATTCCATCTTAACTGAATGGCTTAAATTATAAGTACAATAAAGTATGCAAGTTACAATTTTATACATACGGAACAAAACTAATTTATTTCTCGACTTACCTGAAATAGATAGGCACCTAAATAACCCTCGATAAGCCTTATCTTCTTCAAAGGTTAAAGCAAAAAGGTTATTAACTAAATATCTTACTCATCTAAAGAATTCTTAGTATTAAAAATAAAAAAGCTATATAAAGCGTTTAATGGATTCGTCTTTAATTGTCGTTAAAGACAAAGCTATCTTCTCTTAGAGAAACCACCGAATAAAGTACGTATATCTTTTTACCTATAATTCTGCACTGGGCTTCGCCTCCCATTGAAGAGTTTAAAGAATAAGAACGGGTTTTAAAACCCGTTCTTATTCTTTAAACTCTTACCTGCAGCACCCTTACCCTTAGGCGTGGCGCAATAACATAAGGAAACGTATCTATATTTTTGGCTGGTTTCAACCAGTATTTAATAAATACATGTTATGCACTTTCTTATTTTACAAATTTTTATGCAAAAAAAAATTACCAATTTTAATAAAATATTTCAAGGATTAACAAATTTGCCCATCTTTATTCCGACAACGCAATTTCTTTAATTTTTTTAAACACCATTCCTTATGAAACAAATTTTATTCAGCTTACTTATTTTGTTTACTTTTCAATTTTCTTTTGCACAACAATAGCAACAACTTAGCATTAATAATCCAGAAAATCCTTAAATAGTGTAACAAATGTGCACTACCATTTATTGAAAAAGTGATTTATTACCGTGTAAACAAAGGTTCTTTTAAGTTTGAGCAGCGAGAAAATCGTAAGATTTTCGAACTTCAAAAAACACCGTGCGCGTTGCCTACGGCAACGCGGGAGGGGTATTAAGGGATAAAAATCCCTTTGATAAACAAAAACCTACGAGGATATTGTGGATAGACAAACCGACCCTTCCTTGTTGTTTGAACAAGATAGTGGATTTCAACTCCGAATTTATCCTCTGACAGCGGAAGAAAGACGAAAGGTGAAAATTACGATATTATTGCCTACGGATTGGGACAGTGATTTTGTCAATACGACATTACCTACCAATATTCTAGGGCTTTCTTATGAAGAAGTTCCTTCTTATCGTTTTTTGGTCAAACTAAATGATGAATGGTCAATGCCTGATTTAGTAGGTATTGATAATCAAGAATTTACCGCTATAAATGACTCTGAGTTTGGAGATGTATTAGAACTAATTCTTGACGAAGATGAATACAATTCCAATAAAACAATTGCTTATGAAGCACCATTTGAGGCCAGCATATATTTAAATACACATGAGGGAGCAGATGATAATTTTTATCAAGTAGTCGTTAATCCTGCGGAATTTGGGATTGCGCCAAGCCCTAAAAAAATGGTTTTTTGCATAGATTTAAATATTTCAAATACGACCACAGAAATAGCAACTATTTGGAATCAGATAAAAGAAGTCGGCAACACTTTATTGACGGAAAGTGATAGTTTCAATGTCGTGTATCATAGTAATAGCTTGGTTGTAGACCAATTATTTGATACTTGGAAAGCCTTTAATTCAGATAATTTTGATGAACTTCCTTTGATAACAGGGTCGACCAACGTTCAAGCGTCCCTACTTCAATCTACGAATTTCATCAATAATAATGGAGAGAAAGGAGATATTGTTTTGATATTGGATTCCAATGATTTGTTCAATAAAGACTTAGCGAATCAAGTCTTGAATCAAGTTACTTCGGCACTTCCAGAAGAGTTGGCGGTTCATGTTTTTAATTTTAGACAAGGTAACGGAAATGGTTTTCAAGTCTATTTTAATCTTGAAATAAGCAATCAAACTGGTGGATATTATTACTACCTCAATGATTCGTGGGGCATCAATGGCATCAATCAGGGATTGGCGAATATTTTTAATCAAATGGAAATAATTACTGGTTACGAAGAGATTTATACAATGCTTGCGGAAGGAATTTGTCTACACCGATACGATTTACAAGATGGTTATTGCACGTCCTCTTTGCATCGTCCTATTAAGCAAGTTGGTCAATTTATTGGGAATTTGCCTTTCGAAATTGATTACACCACTATTGTTTATGGAGAAGTCAATTCTCAACAACTCACCATTAATGAAACTGCGATGGCAACTGGTGACACACTCAATGAAGAAATGTGGGCATGGAGTAGAATTCAAGAAATGGAATCCAATGTTTCTGGCAGTGCTGGTATTGCCGAAATTGTAGACTTTAGTATGGAACATCGAGTCTTGTCAAAGTACACGGCATTTTTAGCGGTAGAACCATCTATTTTACCAGATGAAGAGTGCTTTGGTTGCTGGGAATATCAGGATTATACGGTCTTCACGGAAGATATTCCAGTATCTGACGACCTATTTGAAATACAAGCATTGCCGAATCCTTTTGTCGATAAAGTCCTTATTAATTTGAAGATGTCAGCGGATACCGATATTCAAAAAATGAAGTTTGCCATCTATGAACAATTGGGTCGGTTGGTTGGTCAACCTACTATTTTACAAAGGCTTTCTGCTGAAAAATTGCAGTTAACTTGGGATGGACGAGATGGCGCAGGGAATGATTTGCCTGCTGGAACCTATTACTTATCAGTCGTTTCCGAAAAAGGGAAAGGAAATTATAAATTGCTAAAAATTTAGATTTTTTAAAATAGGTCAACTACTTATAATTGCTGCCCATTAGAATTCTTAATTTTAATGGGCAGTTTTATTTTATTATTCATTCAACCTGAAATCCTATCAAACATCCAATAAGCTGCCATTATTCCAACGCCATAAATTGCCATTTTTAAACCAATATTGGCAATTTGATTGCTCACTTTTTTTGATAAAAAATTGTTGGCTATCTTCTGAAAAATAAATGCTACTAAAAGTAATGCGACAATAAATACAACCTGCCCAATTTCCACACCAACATTAAAAAATAATAAAGCCTCTGTCCTGTGATTTGTAGGTAAACCAATCTCTCCTAAAACGGCAGCAAAACCCAATCCATGCAACAATCCAAAGGAAGAAGCCACTAAAATAGGGTAGCGGTACGTCAAGGAATTCTTATCTTGATGATGATGAATGATTTCATAGCATAAAAAAACAATACTCAACGCTATCGTCGCTTCAATTGGTGGAATTGGTAATTGAATGACTTTTAAAGCAGATAAAATCAAGGTAATCGAATGCGCAATCGTAAACCCAGTAATCGTCATCAACAATCGGCGACTAAATCCTGTAATAATCAACAAACAAACCAAAAATAACAAGTGGTCAATGCCCGCCCAAATGTGTTCAATTCCTAAAATACTGTACTGCTTTCTAACTTCTGAAGCATTGACTTCTTTTGGAATTATCGTTTTATTTCGAGTCGGTGGAATGAGGAGAATTTGCTCTGCCTCATCGAAATAAGTAATGGCAATAATGGTTGATAAAACTGGATTAAAAGCCGGATACGCTACTTTTATTTCCGTTCCTTTTAATGATAAATCACCTTTTACTTGCTGCCATTTTTGTCGATACCCAACCATTCGAATCGTCCATTTCTGAATTTCATTAATGGCCATTTTATTCAAATAAATGGTTGGTAGATTTTGTTCATTGACTGTATTGGGTACGTTTATTTCAAAATAAAAATGTTCTGCATCTTCCGTAATTTTTAAATATAAAGGACGGCTTTCATGCGCTTGTAGAACAGCATTTTGAATAATAAAAAACAAGCAAAAAATTAGAAAGGAAATACGTTTACTAAACCTTTGAGGTTTAGTAAACGTAACCCACTTCAGCGGACTTGTAGCATCAAAAATTAGCATGTTCTTCATAATATTCCATTAAAAATAACTCAAAACATCGTACTCCTTCACTAGTTTCTGAATTTGTTGCTGCTTGTGTTGCTGTTTTAAATAGCCTAAATAATCCGCTCTGACAATTGATTGGATACCAGCCAATTTCGCAATTCTTTCAGTTGATTTATTAGTAATTTTTAGCCAATGAAAACCATAATCCGAAGGGACTGGGCCTTGCCATTTATTTTCATTAGCTTTCATATTCTGAAGGGCAGTAATAAAGGTATTTCCAAATTGACTTTTTAGAAAATTAATATCCTTTTCCGCATAATTCCGATGGTATAAAAAGCGGTTGCCATAAGGCAAACTTTCTGTAGCAGAGAGGTTTTGATGTTCCGTTATTTTCATAAAATCAGTGGCTCGTTTCAAACCAACATCTTCATCTCCATTTTTAAAAAAGATATGCGTAAAAGTATATTGTTCAGGGTGGAAATATCGCTGTTGATGTTGTTGAAAATAAGCAGCAATACCATCGTTTTCAATCGTGACTGTCGATTCGTCAAAATTATCTAAAATGAACTCCATTTTTTGCACAATTCGGCGTTTTATCACGAAGTCATTTTGGTCTAAACCTAATTTTACTGCCTCTCGATAAAGCGCCTCTTCTCGGACATAATTTTGAATCATCTGCTCTTTTTCTTCCTTAGACAATCGCTCAAATTTTTCATCAAAAACCTTGGTATTGAAAGCTTTTGATTGAAATTGCATAAAATTAAGCAGGGTTTGCTTATTGATAGAAATAGTATTTTCTAACTCGCTTTTTGTACCAAAAATATTGAAATAAACGAATAGAAAAAAGCCAGCGATGAGGAAATGAACCAAGGGTTCTTTTGTGATTTTTTTGAACATAATAATGTTGTAACGCAAATTATTATCGGTTTTAAAATAACTCGTAATTCTTTGGAAAACAATAATTTTTGAGCGAGAACCCCCGACCTCTAAAGGGGAGTACATCCAAGGTTTTATTGAAATCAGTCTAAAGAATAGAATTTCTCGTTTTTTTTCTGATATGCCTTATTAAAAAACTAATGTACACCACGTTAGGGGGTCGGGGGTTCTCGCTCAAACTACTTCGGTGAATACCAAATCGGCGAAGAATACGCTCGTTCTTGTACGGTCCTCGGCACATTAGCTGGCAACTCAAAGTTATGTCTTGCCGCATCATAAGTTGACCATCTCGGCGTAGGAATTTCTAACACGCGAACATAATAAAACGCTCGAATACTTGGGTCAAATTCGGGGTCTGTCCAAACGGTCGTCAATTCTGGTTCTCCAATAGAATTTTGATATGTAGCTGCTTGTATATTCACTGAATTGCCAACCGCAGGCAATTTACCTTTGGCATCAATTGTTCGGTCACCTGACCAACTCACATCATATATTTTTTCAAATATTTTACCGTCTTTAGTCCAGCCCTTAATCACTTGTACTCTGTCTAAATTTGCGCCCTCGCCATCCTTTGTCGCCGCTATCATAAAAGTAGGCGCTTTCGCCGATTCATTTTTTAACAAATCAGAACCCATCGGTACCCCTTTTTGATAACCAATACTCGCATAATCTGCCGCTTCTATATCTTCATTTTTAAAATCCCAACCGCCAAAAAATCGTAGCTGAATCCGTGGGCCAGTTGTGCCATACACTTCCTTGCGTCTCATCGCATCCCAAAGCGCTTCGCGCGTATTGTTCTCCGCCCAAACCGCAGCATATCCAGAAGCTAAATATTGCCATTTGAAACGTCTTTGTGCATCGCCAGTGGAATTAGATTCACCAATTTCTTCCACCCGAATCGCTCGTTCTTTGTCAGCCACCATATTAGTGAATTTTCCAGCAAAATTATCGCTGTCCGCGGTTGCCATTGCCGTGTGTGCATCCGTTGAGCCAATCATTCCAAAATCATACGGATTTACGCCCAATTGTTCTTCTAAAAGCAATCCATTTTTCAAGGCTTCTCTTGTATATTCGTATTGCAACATTTCTTCCTTTTTGGTAATAGACAAGTTCAAATTACCTAAATCCCAACCCGCAATGCCATAGCTCGCAAATTCATCATTTGGAGACAAAAAAGGATGCGCTTCACTATCTCCTTTTATCTGCGTCGCTTCTACCAAAGGTTCCCATCTTGAGCGCAAAGCCGCATATTCTTTCGTCATTGGATTCCCCACAAAATCTGTGAGTGTAAACATCAACCCGTTAGAAACATTGCCATTGTGCGGAATTGCCAAGACTTTTCCACCCGTTTTATCTTCATAACGTTGCAACGCTTTCCACAAATCTTCTGGGTCGTTGCTTTGTACGCTGGAAAACGGCAAAGTCTGAATTGTCTGCTCCATGCCATCTCGATAAATAACAATTCGATGCAAATTATTTCCTTGCGGCAACGCAGACCATTCGTAACCTGCAAAAGCGGTAAACTTACCTGGTTCATTGTGTTGTTCGGTTGTTTTTAAATAATCTGACCAAATTTTACCAATCACGTTTTTCATGACCACTCGGTCTGTCAGTACTTTTGGCAATTTTCCAGCAGCAAACGTATTGATTAATTCTTGACCAACTCCTGATGCTTTTTCGCCACCTGCTTGTAGTTCTTTTGACCATTTTTTTAGTAAATCGTCTTTCATCAACAACGGATTCTCTTTCATGATTTCATTAATCAAACCTAAGCCTTCCGCATGGTCAGCCACGACTAAAAAATCCAATGGTCTCTCCAATTTCATTTCCAATCCTTCGCTTTCAACCATCTGTCCTTTTGCAAATCTCAACGCATCGTCTGGCGTCAATCTTGCACCAAAGGAAAAGGCATCTGGCGAGTTGGTGGTGTGCAAATGCGTGTCACCCCAGTAGAGACTTTTATTGGGGTTTTTTGAAATGGTTGTTGCTGGCTTTTCAATAGAGGTTGGCTCGGCAGTCGTTGCTTGTTCTTTGTTTTTGGAAGAACAAGCTGACAGCGTTGCGAATAGGAATAGAAAGAAATAGATTTTGATAATATTCATTATTTAAATTTAAGAAAAAATCAGACTGAAAATTTATTTCTTCTGACTTCTGACCTCTCCTTTTTATTTAGCAGGCGTATACCAAACTGGCGAAGAATAGGCCCGTTCCTGAATAATCGGTTCTGTTCCCACCCAAGGGTCTTGCCCCAATTTAGCGGAAGCCATCGTAGAATATCTCGGTGTTGGAATTTCCAAAACACGCACATAATACACCGCTCGTTGGCTGGCATTAAAATCAGGGTCTTCCCAAACCTTCGCCAATTCTGCAGCACCAACCGAATTTTCATAGGTTGCTTTCTTCAAATCAACCGTATTTTTCAATGGCGCTAATTTACCTTTAACATCCAATTCTCTATCTCCTGACCAAGCTACATTATAGATTCTTTCCTGCGTTTTTCCATCGACCAACCAAGATTTTACCACTTGAATTCTATCCAAATTTGCGCCATCTGCATCTTTTGCTGCATGAATCATCAGTCGTACTTTTTGACCATCCCCCGCGTTATTCAAATCACTTCCCATCGGCACCCCTTTTTGATAACCCGTATTTACATAATCCGCTTTTTCAACATCTTTCTGTTCAAACTCCCAACCCCCAAAGACTCTCAATTGAATTCTTGAACCCGTCGTTCCATAGACTTCTTTTCGAATAAAGGCATCATAAATATCCTTTCGCGTATTGCTTTCAGCCCATACCGCGGCATAACCAGAAGAAGAAAAATCCAAATGTTTGATATCTTGAATCCAAGCCTTTGATTTATCCGTAGCACCACCATCTATCAGGTTTTTTCCTGTAAAATTATCTTCATCCACAGAAGAAAGTGCAGTGTGTGTATCCGATGAACCAATCAGCCCAAATTTATAGGGATTTACACCCAAAGATTCTTCCATTTTCAAACCATCTTGTAAGGCATATCGAGCGAAATCTGCACGAAGCGGACTCGTCCTTGCAACCTTATCTTTACCATTTGATTTTAAGAAAATATCCCATAATTCAAAGGCTGCAAATTCATCATTAGGAGAGAGTGCAGGATGGGCTTCTGACGTTCCTTTGATTTGCGTCATTTCCACAATCGGTTCCCATTTTGCGCGAGTTTTAGCGTAGGAAATGTCTATTTTATTGCCTTTTGAGTCCTTGTCATCTGGAAACATCAAACCACCACTGACATTGGAATTGTGTGGAATAGAAATTAAATCCACACCATATTTTTCCGTCGTTTCTTCCAACCAATCCCATAAATCTTCTGGGTTCGAACTATGTGTTGCGGAATACGGTAAAAACTGATTGGCAACCGAAGCATCTTGCGGAGTAAATAAAACGCGGTGAAGGTTGTTGCCATTCAAGGTCGAAGTCCATTCCCAACCAATGAATGCCGAAAATTTGCCTGGGTCATTATTATTGTCCGCCAATTGATTGTGTTCCGTCCAAATAGATCGCATGACTCTTCCCGTATCAATTTCAGTCAATCCCGATTCACCAATATTTTTTGCTCGCAACCATTTTATAAACATGGGAATCCCAGGCTTGCCTTCCACTATTTTCGCCAATCGCCGCCCAGCTTCTGTAGACATTAATAGTTCATCTTTATCCCTCGCTCTAACCATTGTCCCCAAACCCTCTGCATGGTCAGCCACGACCAAAAAATCCAACGGTCGCTTGATTTGAATCTTCTCTCCCGTTGGCGGATAAGTCATTACTTCCCCTTTAGCAAAACGAAAAGCGTCATCTGGACTCGCCATAATCGTCCCAAAAAGGAAAGCGTCACTTGAAAAATTAGTATGCACATGCGTATCGCCCCAATAAAGATTTTTATTAGGATTTTTGGCAATAGCTCCTTTTTCTTCCCTTGCCTGATTATTTTCTGATGTTGTGGCAGGCATTTTATCTGTATTGCAACTAAACAATAGATTTGCAGTAAAAAGGCAAAAGATGAGTTGGTATTTCATATAACAAGATGTTGTTTGTATTGTGGCTTAAAAGTATCAAAATCTTTTGGATATTGAACAATTTTTAAAAAAAATGCTTTGAAATGCCAATTTTGAGCAACTCTTTCGCCAAAATACAGTCCTTAAATTTTTACCTTGCCACCAGCTATAAATACCACAGTAACTCGGATTTTTAATCCGAGAAGCAGCCTTTGGGATTTTTAACCCCAATAATAAAGTAGAGATGAAGTTGAGAATGCACTATTTTTTGTTCAGTTCGTTTCGGGTTGGAAACCCAAAAGATAGTAACTCGGATTGAAAATCCGAGTTACTGGAGTGCTACTAATTTATAAAAAACGAGAGTCATGCTTAAAAATCACCTAACCATTGCCATTCGCAATTTATTTAAAAACAAGTTGTTTTCAGCTATCAATATCCTTGGATTGTCCTTAGGAATGGCCTGTTGTTTCCTCATTGTTTTGTTTTTGCAACATGAGTTTAGTTATGATAATTTTCATACTAAAGCTGACCGTATTTACCGTTTAAATTATGGGGCTGATTTTGCGAGAGATGGGATGATTATTGCGAGTTGTCCGCCCGTTTTAGCACCGCTATTGGCAGAAAATGTGAGTGAAATTGAGAAAACTGCGCGAATGTTTCGACGAAATATTAGCATCAGTACCAAAGACGCTAATGGTTCAGCTATCAATGAATTTGAAGTAGAAAATAATTTCTTTTGCGATTCGACGATATTGGACATTTTGACTTTTGATTTCGTCCAAGGTAATCCAAAAACGGCCTTGGATGCTCCGGGTTCGGTCGTGATTACAGAAGAGATGTCGGCGCAACTTTTTGGAACAGCAGACGGTTTAGGTAAAACTTTATACTTTGAAGATACCCATAATTTTAAAGTGACCGGCGTCGTCAAAAAGTTTCCAGAAAATGCACATTTAGAATTTAATCTATTGGTGCCTTATGCGGATATGTACAATATCATGCCCGAACAGCCCCAACAATTCGCTCGACGAAACTTGGCAGGCAACTGGATTATTTCTCATTCTTTCACGTATGCTTTGTTGGAAGAAGGCGCGGATATTAATGCGGTCAATGCAAAAATGCCTGCCTTTTTAAAGAGATTTGGCAATCCAGATTATAGTGAAAAGCAAAGTTTTACATTATTTCCTGTTACTGATTTACATATAAAGTCTCCAGCGCAAAGTGAACCTAAACCAACTTCCAATCTTAGTTTTTTATACATCTTTTTAGGAATCGGTTTTGTCACCTTATTAATCGCTTGCATTAACTTTGTCAATTTTTCTACAGCAGGGTCTTTGAGTAGAGCGAAAGAAGTGGGCGTCCGAAAAGTTTTAGGTGCAGGAAAACGCAGTATTGCATTGCAATTTTTAGGGGAGTCGATGATTTTGAGTTTTATCGCGTTTATATTTTCCTTGGTCTTGGTTCAGGCAGGATTGCCGTTTTTAAATGATGTCACCAATCGAAATATAGATTTTGTATTTATCGAAAACATCGGTTCCGTAGCATTATTCTTCGGCATTTTCATCATTGCAGGTTTAGTTGCAGGAAGCTATCCCGCTTTTTTTGTTACGCGTTTCAAACCAATTTCAATCCTTCGAGGCACTGGTTTTTCCAATGTTCCAAAAGGGGCAGCTTTACGAAAAGTATTGATAACTGTACAATTTGTGGCATCCATTGCACTCATCGCAGCGACTTTAGGTATTTACAAACAACTACAATTTTTGCTATCTCAACCAATGGGTTTTCAAACCAATCAGATTATTAATGTACCCTTATTTAGTCCAAATTTAAATACCATCTTTGGTGGAATTGATGGTTCAATGCGACAAAAATTGAACGTTTTTGAAGAAGAATTACTGCAAAATCCAAAAATATCGGCGGTCACGCTATCGAATGCCGTACCGAGTCAAGGCTCTGTTCGCCGTCAAATGACGTCGGATAAAGTACCTACAGAAGATAATTTTTTCATTGGTTGCTATGCGGTCGATTATGATTTTATGGAAACTTATGACTTAGAAATAATTGCAGGTCGAGCGTTTGATAAATCATATGGCACCGATCACACCAGCGCATTTGTCATCAATGAAATGGCAGTCAAAGCTTTAAAATTTGATTCTCCAGCAGCTGCCATTGGTGAATCCGTAGAGCGCGAAGGTAAGCCTGGAACGATTGTCGGCGTCGTCAAGGATTTTCATTTTCAAGACTTGCGCGCAGAGATTTTTCCATTGTCTTTAGATGTGGACGCAGCCATTTTTAATACTTTTTCGATGAAAGTTAATGCTACGGATATGCCTGCAACCTTAGCTTTTGTTGAAAATAAATGGAAAGAATTTTTCCCACAGAAAGTATTTGAATATACTTTTTTGGACAATACAATTGAAGATTTGTATCAAGCGGAAACGGGTTTAGGTAAAATGATTGGTTACTTTGCTTTTCTCGCCATTTTGATTTCTTGCTTTGGCTTGTATGGCTTGGTTGCCTTTGCGGCGCTTCAAAAAACGAAGGAAATTGGCATTCGAAAAGTCTTAGGTGCTTCTATTCCAAATATCTTGGTAATGCTGTCTAAAGAGTTTATTGTGCTAATTTTGATAGCAGGTGCTTTGGCAATTCCAGCAGCGTATTATTGGTTGAATAGTTGGCTGGCAGATTATCATTATGCGATTGAAATAGGGGCCTGGTTGGCGTTAATTCCGATAGCTACGGTCTTGGCGATTGCGTTGGTGACGATAAGTTTTCAGGTGATAAAAGCGGCGTTGGGGAATCCGGTGGAGGCTTTGAAATGTGAGTAGAGAATGATGAATAATGAACCTTTTGCGAGGAGATTCATCATTTATCATTTATAATAAGGACTGTACAAAGTCTTGAAACTTGGTTTTCATGTCATCAACCTCCGCCCCCTAAAGGGGAGTAAAGCAGTTTTCCATATCAACATCTCAAGCAAATCAAGAGAATGTTACTTTTTTTTAACTGGTTTCGCAAAACCTTGGATTTACTCCCCTTTAGGGGTCGGGGGTTAATTGCAATTAAGACGATATTCTAAAACTTCGTACAGCCCTTATTTATAATTCATCATTTTTTAAATTACGCCAAGTTCCTTTCCAACTTTCGTAAACGCAGCCACCGCTTCCTCCAAATGCCCACGGTCATGCCCCGCTGAAATCTGCACCCGAATCCGCGCTTTCTCTTTCGGAACAACCGGATAAAAGAAGCCAATCACATAAATGCCTTCTTCCAGCAATCTATTCGCAAAATCCTGAGACAACTTGGCATCATAAAGCATGACAGGAACAATCGGCGTTTCCCCTGGAACAATATCAAAACCTGCCGCTTCCATTTCTTTCCGAAAGTATTTCGCGTTATTTTCTAATTTATCCCGCAAATCCGTCGATTCATTCAGAATATCCAATACTTTATTGGATGCTCCAACAATAGAAGGCGCTAAGGAATTCGAAAATAAGTAAGGACGGGAACGCTGACGCAAGATTTCTACAATCTCTTTTTTGGCAGCAGTAAAGCCGCCCATTGCACCACCCAATGCCTTACCAAACGTACCCGTGATGATGTCCACTCGACCTAAAACGCCGCAGTGTTCTGCTACGCCACGACCATTTTTACCAATGAAACCAGTGGCATGACAATCATCGACCATGACCATCGCATCGTATTTATCTGCCAAGTCGCAAATTTTATCCAATTGTGCCAAAGTGCCGTCCATAGAAAAAACACCATCGGTCGCAATCAATCTTCTTCTCGCACCCTTTGCTTCTATCAGTTTCGCTTCCAAATCCGCCATATCGTTGGTTTGGTAGCGGTACCGAGCAGCTTTACACAAGCGAATCCCGTCAATGATGGAGGCGTGATTTAAGGAATCGGAAATAATTGCATCTTCTTTTCCCAAAATCGGCTCAAATAATCCACCATTCGCATCGAAAGCGGCAGCGTACAAGATAGCATCTTCGCAACCAACAAATTCAGCGATTTTTTGCTCCAATTCTTTGTGAATATCCTGAGTTCCGCAGATGAAGCGCACGGAAGACATCCCGAAACCATGCGAATCAATCGCTTCTTTAGCCGCTTTGATAACCGCCGGATGCGAGGATAAGCCCAGATAGTTATTGGCACAAAAATTCAAGACTTCCACACCCGTCGTGGTCTTAATCGCAGCACTTTGTGGTGTGGTGATGATGCGTTCTTCTTTATACAATCCTGCTTCCCGAATGTCTTTTAATTCGGATTGGAGAGCTGGTTTTACATTTTTAAACATAGGTTATTATTTTATTGGTTCGGGTCTAAACCCGATATTTTTTCGTCAGAATTCAATTCTTCTAAATATATTTCATTGTTTCTATGGCTAATTCATCAACCAATATCCATGTACTGTCATAAAATTGATAAGTACCTAATTCATCTTCAAATTTAAAATGATGACCAATTATAGAAAATCTAGTTTTATCGTGATTCCGAAATTCTAAACCTTTTAAAACAGTTTTGACATTGTGGCATGTCGTTGGAATTACATGCCTTGGATTTTTATTAATCAAACGTTTCAAAACGTTGTTTTCAGTTTCTCGAATATTTAAATACTTCTCTGTGATTGGAAAACTACTCGATTCTGATAATTTTAAATGATAATCACAAATACCAAAGCCAATTGAAAGTTTATAAAAAATATTGTTATTAAATTCGACTATTAGTAAAAACGATTCAATAACTTGGGCCATTATGCCTGTCCTTTTCCCTTCTAAAAAATTACGGCGCATTATGGTCCAACTTATTAAATCGTTTTTACTTACACCTTTTCCAATTTCAGCAATTCTTGATTTTAAGGTTTTAAATCGTTTAATCGGACCTGTATAATCTTTTTCATTTGCCTCAACATCAATTTTGTTTAGGTAAATATTTGAAATGTGGTATTTTTTTGCATCATTGAGAAATTCTTCAAATTCATTTGATGCTATGCTCATTCCAACTAAATCAATTTTTGCCATTGTTTTTATTTATTCAAATACCTCCTCCGTTCTTTGTTCTAATTTTTCAACGTTATATGATTGAAAAACACACTTAAACCCAAGTATAATTCCTCTTTTTATCCAAAGGATTTCACCATAACCATGAATTCTATTTTTAGGACTAAATCTATTTATTGTCATTACGCCATCTTCTGACCAATTTCCTGTTTCTTGATTTGCCACCCATTTATATAAATAGTCCTTGTAGTCCATTTTTGAGGCATCAATAGAATGTATTTTTCGATTATTAGAAAGTTGCCAACTTTCAACCACTTTTCTGCCCATGACAGAATATCCTGACCAATTATAAAAAATGAATAGAATTAAGCATTCTTCACTATTCAATTTGGTTTGAAAGTGGTTTTTATCCTTAATTTCAATAATTTTAGATTTTCCCATATTTCTTCTTCAAATTCAAAATCATATCCCCCGTCATCCCCTCCAAATCAAACTTCGGCATCCACCCCCAATCTCCCCGCGCCACCGAATCATCAATACTCTGCGGCCAACTCTCCGCTATCTGCTGTCGAAAATCCGGCGCATACGTCACCTCAAAAGCAGGGTAGTGCCGCTGAATCTCCGCCGTAATTTCCTTCGGTGAAAAACTCATCCCACTCAAATTATAACCCGTCCGCAACTTCACTTTTTCCGCAGAAGCTTCCATTAATTCAACCGTCGCCCGAATCGCATCTTCCATATAAATCATCGGTAAAGTGGTATCTTCTTGCAAAAAGCAAGTGTAATTCTCACCTTTGATTGCTTTGTGATAAATATCCACCGCATAATCGGTAGTGCCACCACCTGGTTCAGATTGATAACCAATAATGCCTGGATAACGCAACGAACGAATGTCCATTCCATACTTCAGATGGTAGTATTGCGCCCAATGTTCCCCGGCAACTTTGCTCATTCCATAAATTGTCGTTGGGTTCAGAATGGTATGCTGTGGTGTCTGCACAGCTGGTGTATCTTTTCCAAAAACAGCGATGGAACTTGGGAAAAACACCTTGTCTATCTTCCGTTCCCGAGCCACTTCCAAGACATTGAACAGTCCGTTCATATTGATGTCCCAAGTCCGTAAAGGATTCGCTTCTCCAGAAGCGGAAAGAATCGCGGCGAGGTGATAAATTTGAGTAATTTGCTCACTGTCAACGATTTCATATAATCGCTTCCTCTCCAAAACATCCAATTGTTCGAAATGTTCTTGCCGATTTGGTGGTATGCGCAAGTCGGATGCAATGACGTTTTCTCTGCCGTACGTTTTGGCTAATTCATACATCAGTACGGAGCCGATTTGTCCACCGGCACCAATAATTAATATTTTCTCTTTTCCCATAAATTTGGTTAGTAATTAGCTTTAGCCTTTTTTGAAAATATCCATCTACTTTAATATTTGAGAAGCGAGAAAATCTTAAGATTTTCGAACTTCAAAAAAATACCTTGTGCGCTGCCGTAGGAAGCACAGATAGAGGGTTTTATGAAGAAGAATGGTTTTTCAAACTATTCTTCTTCATAAAATTTCTCTTATTTTAGATAGCTATTTTGGTATAATGCATTAGCTTGAAAAAGGGGAAAACACCCTTTTTCAATATTTTATAATTTGGTTCGCGAAAAATAGGGAAAGAATTTAGATTAGGTAGGGAAATGGAAAGAAATTGCTGATTTTTTTATTTTTAGTATACCAATGACCCCTATAAGGGCAATGCCGTTGAATCAGGAAGTATTATGTTTTAAATTCAAATAAATCGGTGCATCGCGAACGCTATATTGGTAGAAACGATGAATTTTTGAATAGAAGCATGTAGCGCTTCTTCTATTGAAAGTGAAATGGGGCAGTCGCTACGCGCCTTTGGCAAACAAATCATACATTTCTACCAAGATGACAGTCGCTAACGCGCCTTAATTCAACGGCATTGCTCTTTAGGGGTCGGGGGTTAATGAGGCAAAATCAGGAATTTCCTTTAAAAACTCATACGACTTCTCTTCATAATTCATTTTAAAACAATAATTCGCCAACCCATTCGTAATCAATAAATAATCAACTTGTAACGGCAAATTATACACTGCTATCTGTCGTGCCACGGCTTGTGTTAATTTTACTTCAGGAGCTTTGCATTCCACCAATAAAAAAGGTTTCATTGCCTGAGAAAATACCAATAAATCGCAGCGTTTTCGACGTTCTTGCACCCGCAATTCGCGTTCGATAGACAACCGATTTGGATTGTAATTTTTGACTTGAATTAAGTATTGTACCATCAACTGTCGCACCATTTCCTCTGGTCCAATCACCAAGTATTTCTTTCGGATAGGGTCAAAAATAAACCTTTGATTCCCTTCCTTTTTGAAAATCAAATCTTTTGAAAATTGCAATAAATCTAGTTCAAACATAGGAGACGGTAGATGGTGGACGGTGGACGGGGAACACGGGTAATTCCGTGAACCGTCTGCCGTCAACCGTTACTTCAATTTAATTTTTCCGATTCTGAAGGTCTTAGAACTTACAGAGTCTTGGGTGAGAATAATCAAGCCATCTTCAACAGATAAGCCAATATCACCACGCATACTCACCATCAATTCAGAATTTTCGTGCATATTTTTTTAATGGAAATACATATTTTTTACGCTCATATCACTTCTGACCATTAGCTTGCACAACTTCTAAAAACGTAGGATTGAAAATCGAACTGCCAACTAAATCTTTTTTATAGCTCAAAGTATCAAAGTCCGCATCTTGCCAATCAAGGTTTTTTTCTAATCGTTGGCTCGCTATTTCTTTTTAATTCGACGATTTGCAACCTATGCTCAAAAGAATTCTTAATCCAACTTTCGTACAAAAGATACATCTTGTCGCCAAGGAAAACGCAATCATAAATGGAACGAGAAGCTTCCTCAGAATCGCGATTAAATGCCATTTTAGTTGAACGCGTTTTCTTGAAATCCGCGTTGAATTGATACCAATAATCAACTTCTCCCTCATCCCTCAATTCCTGCACGGAAAGGTAATTTCCTCTTTCATCAACCGTCAAGGGAACAGGTGAATTAGCATCATCAGAAATGGTCAAAGAAACAGATTCTCCCCATTGAAAAGTTGGTTCAGCTTGTGCAAAAAGGTTCTGGTTGCTGCCAAAAATCAATAAAAATAATGGCAAGACTGCAAATTGCAAATATTTGTTCACGTTCTGCTTTTTTTTATAAAATACTACTTCGAAAACGTATGCTTTCAAAGTATCATAGTTGTTTTTAATAGACTTCTTAATTACTTAGAAGTAAGTCTTAAAGTGAATTATACCAGTAAAAAAAGGGTTTCTGAATGATGAATAGTTAGGTATTAATGGTTAATGATGAATAGCGCTTTTAATCATTAATTTTTAACCATTAATATAGTAGTGAGTAACAGTGGCGAAGATATACTTTCCTTTTAAAAAATTTTACTTTTTTTAAAATCTTTCCACCTAAGTAACGGTAAAATAATAAGTCCGACAAGTTATCCACTGTCTAAATGGCGGAGTTATTTTTTTGGTAGTGCCACAAACGTGCACTTTTACAGTTTAGGTGCTTTTGTTTATCGAAGGGATTTTTAAGGGATAAAAATCCCTTCCCGCATTGCCGCAGGCAACGCGCACTGTGTTTTTTGAAGCGAGAAAATCTTACGATTTTCTCGCTGCTCAAACTTAAAAGAACCTTCGTTTACACGGTAATAAGTCACTTTTTCAATAAATGGTGGTGCACATTTGTTACACTACCATTTTTTTATCGTTACTAAATACTCAAAAACCCTTAGGTATTGCCGCTATTAACCGCTGCGTATAAGTTGTCTGAGGGTTGTAATATATTTGGTCAGCAGCGCCAATTTCTTCAATTTTCCCTTGATTCATGACCACCATTCTATCGCTAATAAATCGGACGACGGATAAGTCATGAGAAATGAAAATATAGCTCAAATTATGCTTTTCTCGTAAGTCCATGAGCAGGTTTAATATCTGCGCTTGAATCGACACATCTAACGCCGAAACACACTCATCACAGATGATGAATTTAGGATTAACTGCCAAGGCACGAGCAATACAAATTCGCTGACGTTGTCCACCCGAGAATTCATGTGGCAAGCGATAATAATGCTCCCGCTTTAGTTGCACCGTTTCCAGCAATTCCATTGTTTTTTCTTTTCGTAATTTACTGGTTTTGTGCAGATTATGAACTTTCATTGGCTCTGCAATAGCTTCGCCAATACTCATGCGCGGATTAAGGGAAGAGTAAGGGTCTTGAAAAATAATTTGTAAATCTTTCCGTACTGCTCGCATCTCTATTTCTGATAAATCCATCAAGTTTTTACCCTGAAAAATCACATCGCCTGATTGTGCTTCAATAAGTCGCAAAATGGTACGTCCAAGCGTTGTTTTACCGCAACCTGATTCACCAACTAAGCCCAAAGTTTCTCCAGGAAAAACTTCAAAACTCACATCGTCAACTGCTTTTACTACGCTTTTTGACCGTTTAAAAAAGCCACTACTTTTTGAAAAATAAGTCTGTAAATTTTTAACTTCTAAAATGGGAGACTGACTGCGTAGTTTTAGCAAACGTTCTTCAACCGTAGTTTGGGGAATATATTGTTCATCAAGCACTTTTTTTAAAGAAATAGCCGTTTCTTCCGCCTGCCAATCACCCGATACCGTTTCTTCAATCTTCATAAAATCACTCGCAACAGGTAGCTTTTTCAACCGACCAGATAGGGGCGGACGACAAGCAATCAGACTTTTAGTATATGGATGCTTTGGATTTTTAAAAATTTCTTCAACCGTTCCTTCTTCCACGATTTTTCCTCGAAACATGACCAACACCCGGTCGGCAATTTCTGCTGCTACGCCTAAATCATGCGTGATGAATAAAATTCCAGCGTCTAAGTCGTTTTTTAAATTATTAACCAAATCCAGAATCGTTTTTTGTACCGTCACGTCTAAAGCTGTCGTTGGTTCATCGGCTATCAAAATCGCAGGATTATTCGATAAAGCCATCGCAATCATTACCCGTTGCTTTTGACCACCTGATAGCTCATGTGGATAGGCATTGAAAACACGCTCAGGGTCAGGTAGTTTTACTTTTTCAAACAACTGCAAGGTCTGGTTTTCTCCTTCCTTTTTTGAAATATTTTGATGAACCCGCATAGCTTCCACTACTTGATTGCCACAACGAAAAACAGGATTCAAGGAAGTCATCGGTTCTTGAAAAATTATCGCTAAATCATTCCCACGATATTGGTGTATTTTATTTTTTGGAACCTCTAAAAGATTGATGTCTTCTCCGTTTTTATTAAAAATAATCGTTCCATCAACGACTTCTCCTGGCTTTTTCACCAATTGCATAATCGACAGGGCCGTCACCGATTTTCCAGAGCCTGATTCACCAACAATACCCACTGTTTCTCCTTTTTTCAAAGAAAAGCTAATTCCATTTACTGCATGGACGATTTCTTTTTCTGTATGAAAAACGGTTTTTAAATTATTAACTGTAAGTAGGTTGTTGGACATTATATATAAAAATATTTTTTAAAATATGATACTTTTGAAAAACTAATTTTTTTTGGTGTGCAGCCTTTAAAATGCACCTAACTAATTTACAGTCAGTGTTTTGGGTGTATATTGAAGGCTGCGCCAGAAGATTCGAGTAATTGATTAAATTTTAGGGTAAACGATGAAATCTCCAAAAATGGAATCCTAGGTACAAAGATTGCAATATTTTAATCAATTGAGTAAGCATTTTATTTCTAAATTCACTTTTTTATTTTTTTTTATAAAAACATGAAGCACCATCTACGGCGGTGCGTGGGAAGTGTTGAGAAAGAAAACGGTTCTTTTGTAAAACAGTTTTTCCCTCTCAAACTCCTCTTGTTTTTAAACAAAACCTGACTGAAATGAAGTATGTTTTTACAACTATTGCGCTCTTGATAGCCATGAGTATGCAAGCCCAAGTCCAAGATTCTTTGAATATGTCACTACTATATAGGTACGACCCAGACACGATTCCGACGAGTGGTTCACGGGAGTTCAACGAATGCTTTGGTTATGTAACGCCTGCGGGTGAAGAGATTGCAGTATTGGGTTCCTCTGGTCGTGTCCACTTCTTTGATGTGACGGACCCTGTCAATACTTATGAAATTAACTGGTTTACAGGGGGAAGCGTCACGACTTGGCGCGATATGAAGACCTACAAAGACCATGTTTATTCAGTTTGTGACTCCTGTGACGAGGGTTTAATGGTTTTTGATATGGCAGATGCCCCCAGTTCTGTGACCTTGTCCAATCAAACAACAGAGTTTTTTGGACGTTCTCACAATATTTTTATTGACGAATGTCCTGGGCGGTTGTATGCGGTGGGAACGGATTCTTTAAGCGGTGGCTTGGTCGTTTTAGATATAGCAACGGACCCTGACAATCCAATTTTGTTGAAAAACATGATTTTGGCAGGCGGTTACGTTCACGATATGTACATTAAGGACAATATGGCTTTTTGTAATCATGGAAATAATGGGATGTATGCTTATGATTTTACCGATTTGGACAACCCAATTTTACTAGGAACGCTGACTGACTATGCGGAAAGTGGTTACAATCACAGTTCTTGGGTTAATGAAGATGGCAATACCTTGGTACTTTGTGATGAAACATTCAATAAAGGCGTAAAAACAGTAAATATTGAGGATGCTTCGGATATGTATGTGGAACAAGTCTTTCGTTCGACTTTGCTTGCGCCGGATGATACCGCGAGTATTGCGCACAATCCATTAATTCGTGGCAACATTGCATTTTTGTCTTATTATCACGATGGAGTAGCGGTTTATGATATTTCTGACCCTGCGAATGTTCAGAAAGTAGCGTACTTCGACACGGAGCCTAATAATACGACTTATGGTGGTTTCACCGGCTGTTGGGGTGTTTATCCATTTTTGCCTTCAGGAAATATTTTGGCGTCAGATATGACGAGAGGCTTGCACGTTTTATCTTTAGAAAATGTGGATTTAATCCCGATTAATATTACGATTGCTCCGTCTGTCGAAATCGAGGTAATTGGTAGCACTAATCTTTGCTTTGGTGACTCGGTGATACTACAAGTGGCAGCAGGAGAAGATGCTTATAGTTGGTCAAATGGTATTGATACAGTGGGAGCAGAGAATTTTTTAGTCGTTTATGAATCGGGTACTTACTCTGTTTGTGCTGCGAATTGTTTGTATTCTATTTGTTCTACAGTTGATATAGAAGTTATTGCCTTTGAGCCAGAGACTTTCGATATTTCAAACGACGACAATGTGTTGATTTCTGAAGCAGGGCAATCCTACCAATGGTATTTTGAAAATGAAGCAATTACAGATGCTACTAATCAAGATTTTGAAGCGACAGAAAATGGAAATTATTATGTAGTTATTATCAATGATGACGGCTGTGAAGAAATTTCGGAGACTTTAAATGTAGTCATCAGCAGTATTGGGCAGATTGATATTTTGAACCAATTCTCTGTTTATCCAAATCCCATGTCAGATGCCTTGTTTATTAGTATGGAGAGCAGCGAACGCGCCAATTTTACTTTTTCTTTGCAAACAATTGATGGAAAAACGTTGACTGTTCTAGAAAAAGAAATCGTTGGAGCGACTCTTTTTGAAATGAATTTGACAGATTATGCGTCTGGTGTTTATTTATTGAAAGTAAAAAGTGGAGATGGCGTTTTGGTAAAAAAAATCACTAAGAAATAATTAAAGTTTAATAAAAACTTTTGCATTGTTGTAAAAACCAAATCTAAAAAAGACTGTTTATAACCCTTGAAGGTTTTAGTTAAAAAATAGTTTTTTAAAGCATGTCTGCAAATGTAGGCATGCTTTTTTTTTTTTGAATAATTTAATATCTCGTTGGAACTTTTCCCTTTCCTTATTTAGTATTACTTTTGCAGAAAATTACGAAAACCGCTATTTCTTAATATCAAATACCGCAATATCTGATTCATGGTAAAAATAGGCAACATAGATTTAGGAGAATTCCCACTTTTACTCGCACCTATGGAAGATGTGAGTGACCCACCATTTCGTGCCTTGTGTAAAAAACAGGGCTGTGACATGATGTACACCGAATTTATTTCTGTAGAAGGATTGATTCGGGATGCTTGGAAAAGTCAACAAAAACTGGATATTTACGATTACGAACGACCAATTGGCATTCAGATTTTTGGTGCAAACCATGATTCGATGATGAAGGCAGCAGAAATTGTAGAGGAAGCGCAACCTGAAGTCTTGGACATTAATTATGGTTGTCCAGTAAAAAAAGTGGTTTGTAAAATGGCGGGTGCAGGTATTTTGCAAGACATTGATGAGATGGTGCGCTTGACGAAATCTGTAGTCGATTCAACGAAATTGCCAGTGACTGTAAAAACACGACTGGGCTGGGACGACGACACCAAGTTTATCGTTGAAGCAGCAGAACGATTACAAGATATTGGGATTAAAGCAATTTCAATTCATGGGCGTACGCGGAAGCAGATGTATAAAGGCGAGGCAGATTGGACTTTGATGGCAAAAATCAAAGAAAATCCACGGATGCACATTCCTGTCTTTGGAAATGGAGATATTAATTCGCCTCAGAAAGCCTTGGAATATCGGAATCGCTATGGCGTAGACGGTATTATGATTGGTCGCGCAGCAATTGGAAATCCTTGGATTTTTAGAGAAATAAAGCACTTTTTCAAAACGGGAGAAATCTTGCCACCTGCAACAGTTGCAGAACGAGTGGAAGCAGCGCGACAACATTTACATCATTCTGTAGAATGGAAAGGCCCGAAATTGGGTGTACTGGAAATGCGTCGGCACTACACCAATTATTTCAAAGGATTGCCAGGAGTGAAACCTTATCGTGCTGCACTGGTAACGGAATTTGATTTGGAAAAATTGGATGAAATTTTTGCTACAATTGCGGAACGGTATGAGGATTTTGAATATTTTGCGAAAGCGGCAAATGGGCAGAGAGTCGCGGCATAGTGTCGAATCTCCTGTTCAGTTTCTACTAAGGTACGCGGTGGGCAAAACCCACCGCGTACCTTAATGTTTCCATGCAAAACCGAAGTGATGGGCTAAATCCAATGCTTCGGGAGAACTTACAATAGTTGTTTAAGTAAAAACGATTCAATAACTTCGGCCATTATGCTTGTCCTTTCCCCTTCTAAAAAATACAAAAAATAGTTCCGTAACGAAGGCTATGCAACGATTTTTTGAATTCTTTAGAAGAAAAAATTACGGCGCATTGTGGTCCAACTTATTAAATCGTTTTTACTAATGCTAAAAATTAATACCTAAAATGGATTTATACTACTTTGAAAATGACATCCTCCACTTTTATGATATTGAAACAGATGGTGAGATAGACGCGCTTTTAGCAGCAATTTTAAAATATGCGGAATCTATTGAGAAGGACGACTTTATCAAGGAGGTTAGAACGATTTTTGGTTACGGAGAACAGTCTGGTAGAGGTGTGATTTATGAAGCATTAAGTAAGAAACCCGAAAACTGGGCAGATTTCTTTGTCGAAGAATACAAATTGTCATTTCAAGCGGCGGAAAATAATTCGGCGGAAGCGTATGATATTTTAGAGGGATTGGAAGAGGTCAGCTTTGCGGAAGATACGGGCTTTGGAGATGAAATTTCAAACATTTTGGAACCGTACTTGAATAATCAAAATGCTGCTATTCGATACAAAGCAATTTGGTGCATAGGTAGTTGGATTGGAGCGTCTAATGAGGGAAAGTATCTTCTGCTTATCAACAAAATTAAAGAAAAGTTATACGATAAGCATTGGAAAATCAGATGTATGACGAAGGGGGTTTTAGAAGATTTGGAGGAATTACCTACTGACTTTAAGTTGGGCTTTTTTGATAAAATGCGAGCGAAATATGGAAATATTTACCAAATGTAATTTTAGGAACGAAAAGTAGGCGTTACTTTCAAAAGTAACGCCTACTTTTAACAGACAATCGAGAGAATCAAAATAATCGAGTAAATCGAATCAATCAGATGGTTTTTAACATAGAAGAACACGAACGAAAAATCTTTAATCAAATCAGCAAAGCTGCCGCTGATTTGGGCTTTCCTGCATACGTAGTTGGCGGCTACGTGCGCGATAGATTGTTGGGGCGACCGTCGAAAGATATGGATATTGTTTGCGTTGGAAGTGGGATAAAATTGGCGCAAAATGTTGCATCTTACTTGCGTCCAATTCCTCGCGTTACGGTATTCAAACGGTTTGGGACGGCGATGTTGAAGCATAAAGATTTGGAGGTTGAATTTGTGGGGGCACGGAAAGAATCTTATCGGGCAGATTCGCGAAAGCCGTCTGTGGAAGAAGGAAGTTTGGAAGATGACCAAAACCGTCGGGATTTTACAATTAATGCTTTGGCAGTAAGTTTGAATGAGCAAGATTTTGGACATATCGTTGACCCGTTCAACGGATTGGGAGATATGGAAAGTAAGATTTTGAAAACACCTCTTGAACCGGGTAAAACCTTTTCGGATGACCCTTTGCGGATGATGCGTGGGATTCGTTTTGCAACGCAGTTGAATTTTGAATTGGAAGAAAATACCTTGCAAGCCATTTCAAAATACCGCAACCGAATCAATATCGTTTCGCAAGAGCGCATTACCACGGAATTGAATAAAATATTGGCAGCACCAAAGCCGAGTGTTGGCTTTAAATTGTTGTTTGATACCGGACTTTTAGAGATTATTTTTCCAGAAATGGCAGCACTTCACGGCGTTGATTATAAAAATGGAAAAGGGCACAAAGATAACTTTTATCACACCCTCGAAGTGGTTGATAACCTGTGTAAACACACCGAAGATTTGTGGCTAAGATGGGCGGCGGTAATGCATGATATTGCGAAGCCACCAACCAAGCGTTTTCATCCTCAACAGGGTTGGACTTTTCACGGTCATGAGGCATTAGGAGCTGCGATGACGCCGCGTATTTTTAAAAGAATGCGATTGCCACTTGACCATAAAATGAAATATGTACAGAAACTAGTTCGCTTGCATTTGCGTCCAATTTCTTTGACGAAAGAGAATATTACGGACTCCGCAATTCGTCGATTGTTGTTTGAAGCAGGCGATGATATTGATGATTTGATGAAATTGTGTTCGGCAGATATTACGTCTAAAAACCCCAAGAAGGTGAAGCGGTATTTGGCGAATTATGAATTGGTGAAAGCGCAATTAATTGAGATTGAAGCGAAGGATAAATTGCGGAATTGGGAGCCACCGATTACGGGAGAAATTATCATGGATACTTTTCAAATAAGACCGTCACGTGAGGTTGGTATTATTAAAAATGCGATTCGAGAAGCTATTTTGGATGGGGATATTTCGACGAACTATGAAGAGGCATTTGCGTTTATGGTGAAGAAGGGGAAGGAGTTGGGATTGGAAGTTTAAGAAGAAGTCAGAGGTCAGACCGCGTTGCTGTCAGAGGTCAGAGATACCCGTTTTTAATCTATCTTCTGACTTCTTTCATTTTTTTATAACTTTACAAAAACGTATTTTAAAGTTTTGAATTAACAATTTTTATATGAAGAAAATTCAAATTACTAATTTTGGACCTATCGTCGAGGCGGAAGTAGAGATTAAGAACCTAGTTGTTTTTATTGGAGAACAGGCGAGTGGGAAGAGTACGATTAGTAAGTGTGATTTTATTGTTTTCAATAATGATAAGTTTTGCTTTGTTGAATTGAAAACGAATGCTGAAAGTGAAGAAGGAGTTAGTAGAAATCTAAAAAAAGCACGAAAACAGTTAGGTGCGATAATTAACTATTTTGATGATAATAATGTTGACTTTTTAGACCATGAAATTGAAGCCTATATCGTTTTAAAAAATAGACTTTATCCTAACGATAACGCAGGAAAAAAGGCGCTAAGAAAAAGCTTTTTCGATAAATACAAAGTTGACCTTTTTGAAGAAAATACAACAGAATTTTAATATTATATGAAAACTAAAACGCTAAAAAGCGACAAAGTAAATGTCATCACTCTCGGTTGTTCCAAGAATTTGGTGGACTCTGAGGACATCATCACGCAATTGCGCGGAAATGACTACAACGTGGTACACGACAGCGACGAAGAGGATGCGAATATCATCATTGTCAACACTTGCGGATTCATTGATTTGGCGAAGGAGGAAAGTGTAAATACAATTTTGCAATATGCCAATTTGAAACGCGAGAAGGAGATTGACCGACTGTATGTAACGGGCTGTTTGTCAGAGCGTTACAGAGAAGACTTAAAGGTAGAAATTCCTGAAGTGGATGCGTTTTTTGGAACGTTGGAACTGCCAGGGTTGTTGGAGAAATTCAACGCTGATTTTAAGCATGATTTGATAGGAGAGCGGGACATTACAACGCCGCAGCATTACGCTTATTTGAAAATTTCGGAGGGCTGTAATCGAACGTGCTCGTTTTGTGCGATTCCGTTGATGCGTGGAAATCACGTTTCAAGACCGATTGAACAATTGGTGAAACAGGCGGAACATTTGGCAAAGCAAGGCGTGAAAGAGATAATGCTGATTGCACAAGAATTGACGTATTACGGACTCGATATTTATAAGGAACGGGCCTTGCCAAAGTTGCTGGATGCACTCGGAGAAGTAGAGGGAATTGATTGGATTCGCCTGCATTATGCGTACCCAAGTAAGTTTCCGATGGAGATTTTTGATGCGATGAAAAAGCATGATTCTGTTTGTAATTATCTGGATATGCCGCTGCAACATGCAAGTGATAGCGTGTTGGAACGAATGCGTCGGCAGATTACTAGAAAAGAGACAACGGAATTGGTGGCGGAAGCACGAAAACGAGTGCCTGGCATTGCGATTCGGACGACTTTACTGGTTGGTTTTCCAGGGGAGACGGAGGAAGAATTTGAAGAAATGTGTGATTTTGTGCGCGAAATGCGATTTGAAAGGGTAGGGGTTTTTCAATACTCACATGAGGAGAGTACGCGGGCGCATGTATTAGAGGATGACATTCCTGCGGAGGTGAAAGCGGAACGAGCGAGCATCATTATGGAGATTCAGCAAGAGATTTCTAATGAAAAAAATCAGGCAAAAATAGGACAGACGTTAAAGGTGCTTTTTGATAGAAAGGAAGGGCAATTTTATGTCGGACGTACGGAAGCAGATTCGCCTGAAGTAGATAACGAAGTTTTGGTAGATGCCAGTAAAAGCTTTGCCCGACTTGGTGATTTTGCGATGGTAAAAATTACGGGGGCAGAAGATTATGACTTGTTTGGAGAAGTCGTTTTGACTTAGAATGTGTTGGTGTGTTTAAGTATTCATGTGTTCGTGTCAACACATGAATACTTAAAATACACCAAATACATTTCTCAACACAACCTTTTAAACCAAAAACCCACTTTTCTGTTCTATAGGCAAATAATTTTTTTTTGTAAAAACACACCGATTATGCTCAATTCTGACCAATCTTTTTATGCCAAATCTTATAGTCCATATGTACAGAGTGCCGTTGTTTTAGGCATCAGTTTGGGTTGCATGATTCTAGGGGAGTTCTTAGAACTCGCGGGGATGGAAATGGATGCGACCAACGCTTGGCTATTGTCCGCTACCTTTATCATGTTTTTTATAATCTTTAATTCTGTGATTAGTTTGTCTTCTAAAGATATGGAGGTTTATTATCGACAATCAATGCTTAGTTTTGCTGCTTTGGTCGCTATTTCTGGGGGCACGGCATGGTTATTATCAGGCATTTCGTTGAATGATGCGGGATATTATAAATGGATTTTCATAGTTTTGGCAGTCGTATACGTCGTGTTTATGGCGATTATGGGTTTTATGAAATTCATCGTAGAGTTTGCTCAAAAAGAGGAATGGAATCAGCCAAGAATTAGAAATAGGGGAAATAAGGGAACTAAAAATGATAAGGCAAAATAAATTAATAAATTGGTCATTTTAGAAATGTTATAATTTTGTGATAACATTTGATTTGTTGGGTTGTTTTAGAGTAGTATTGAATCGCAACTTGAGTGCGATTTCCTTATTTTTAAATCAAAATTATAAAATATGAAAATCCGAAATTTCTTTTCTGTTATCATCTTAATGTTATTTTTTACCGCTTGCAATCAGGCACAAAATGCAACTGATAAAACAGCAGCTGAATCAACTGAACCCATCAAGACTGCTGATGGTCAAATGATTGAAAAGGTTATCAAAACCTCTGAAGAGTGGAAGGCGGAACTGACAGCAACTGAATATAATATTTTGCGAGAAGCTGGCACAGAACGGTCATTTACGAGTGATTTATTAGGCAATAAAAAAGATGGAACTTATGTGTGTGCGGGCTGTCAATTTCCATTATTTGCATCTGATACGAAGTTTAAATCAGGTACAGGTTGGCCGAGTTTCTATCAACCCTTGAATGATCATTGTATTGCAGAAAAAAAGGATGATAAGTATGGCTGGAATAGAATAGAAGTACTTTGTGCGCGTTGTGGTGGTCATCAAGGGCACATTTTTGAAGATGGACCTGCACCGACTGGTTTGCGGTATTGTATTAATGGAGAGGCGCTGGATTTTGTGGAGAAAGTAGATTAACTATTTACAATAAATGCACTTGCCGTACAAAAAAGATGGTTTTATTAAATTTTTTATAAAAAGTGCTATTTCAGTTGGACAAGACTCGGATTGATTGTCTTAAAGACGGCGCATTCAGTCTCGGTAGGGCAGCCAATGCCGATTTTGTGCAGGATGATTTACAAAATCTTGCGGAGGCAGATGCGGTGGAAAATATCAGTGGGGTACTGCTGCGGTCAGAATTAGTAGCCGGCTGGCCAGCACTTGTGATAGAAGGGTTCAATCAAGTATTAGGGATACCGACAGATTCCGACAGTGATGGGGAAATTGATGCAGACCCGGAGCCAATGCCGATTTTACGCATGACGCGTAGTAGTGGCGTTCATATCTTTTTTAACACTTTAAATCCCCATCAATTTTTTGGAATATCCATCCGTTATTAAATTAGGGTAAATGAAGCTTACTTTAGTCCTAAAATAGATGATATCTGATACCCAGATAAAATATTTTCAGGACTCAATTGTCATTTTTTCAAGCCAAACTGTTAGCTACACTAAATACTCCCTAAAATGCCATGTTAGGGACTTGGTAAAGGTGTCCCGGTATTTTTGGAACAAGACAAGTTAAAGTTGTGCAATGACTCTGCTTAACATAACATAAATATTGAGCATTAAATGTCGAATCAACTTTCCACTTATCAATCCTTAAAGAAAAAGGATAAAAACTCAAATCGCGAGAATCGCATAGAATTCGTTTTCTGATACAGGGTATGTTTCTAAGCTTGGACACTTCATTTAGTCTAAAAAATCAAAAAGGCGTAAAACTGTGACAGAAAATATTGGAGAATCCATTAGCATTTCAGATTTTGCCAGATGTTTAGTAAATTATGGCA
>JBLHWU010000048.1:0-33019 GCA_047629355.1 Saprospiraceae bacterium
GGCATAAAATTTAATTTCATGCCCCTAAAAATTGGCTTACGCCGCAGCTTTTGCCTTCTCAGGTTGTTGCTTTGAACGGTCTTCCAATCCTTCTTTGATTGCTTCCGTCAAGTAATCAACAATTACTGCGATAGATTTAGAAGCATCGTCATTTGCTGGAATTGGGAAGTCCACCTGACCTGGGTCAGAGTTGGTATCCACCATTCCGAAAGTACGCATACCCAACTTGTGAGCTTCCTTAACTGCAATGTGTTCGTGCGTTGTATCAACGATGAAAATTGCAGAAGGCAAACGGTTCAAGTTAGAGATACCACCCAAAACACGGTTCAATTTCGCATGTTCACGCGTCAAAGTCAAACGTTCTTTTTTGGTGATAGTCGTTACTTTCTCATCGTTCAACATTCGGTCAATGTTGTTCATTTTCTTAACAGAACGACGGATAGTTGCAAAGTTAGTCATCATACCTCCCAACCAACGGTCAGTAACGTGAGGCATTCCAACAGAGTCAGCAGCTTTCGAAACGATTTCGCGCGCTTGCTTCTTCGTTGCAACGAACATGATTTTACGACCTGACTTTGCAATTGCTTTCATCGCATTTGCAGCACGGTCCAAACATTCTTCCGTTCGGTTCAAGTCAATAATGTGAATCCCTTTACGCTCCATGAAAATATATGGAGACATTTTTGGATTCCATTTTTTCTTCAAGTGTCCAAAGTGAACACCTGCGTCCAATAATTCTTTATGAGTAGGCTTAGCCATTATATTAAAGGTTGTGATTTTAAAAAATAATTAGACTTTGGATAAAATATTCGTAAAAATGATATCCAAAGTCCAAAGGATTTAACGCTTCGAGAACTGGAAGCTTTTCCGTGCTTTTGGCTTACCGTATTTTTTACGTTCAACCACCCGAGCATCTCGTTTAAGAAAGCTCTTGCTTTTAAGCGGGGTACGGAATTCTTCATTCAATTTCACCAAAGCACGAGAAATTCCCATTCGAACTGCCTCTGATTGTCCTTTGAAACCACCACCTTTGACATTGACTTTCAAGTCGTAAATGCCTTCAACTTCTACTGTCGCAAATGGATCAGTAATATTGTGTTGAATGTGTGTTTGTGGGAAATAGTCTTTGTAAGACTTACCATTCACGATAATTTTACCGTCTCCTTTTGTCAGATATACCCGGGCTACCGATGCTTTTCTCCGACCTATGGCATTAATCATTTCCATATTAATATGAGTTTGAATTCAACTTTCAAAAATCGTCGTTATCGTAACTTCAGAATTTTGAATGCTAAACTGTTTTTTAAAATTTTAAAGCTTAAATTTTAAAGCTTCAGGTTTTTGAGCTACGTGTGGATGTTCTGTGCCTGCATAAACAAACATTTTCTTGAACATCTGACGACCCAAACGGTTTTTAGGCAACATACCACGCACTGCATTTTCAATGATTGCATGTGGTTTTTTGTCCAACAAATCCTTTGGAGTAGCTCTACGCTGCCCCCCCGGATATCCCGTGTGACGGATGTATTGTTTGTCGTTCAATTTATTACCTGTGAAACGCACCTTTTCAGCGTTTATCACCACGATACAGTCACCACAATCAACGTGCGGTGTGTAAGATGGCTTGTGCTTGCCCTTCAAAATATAGGCAATTCGGCTTGCCAATCGACCACAGATTTCGCCGTCAGCATCGACAACGAACCACTTGTGGTCAACGGTTTCTTTATTCGCCGACTTCGTTTTGTAACTTAATGTATCCACTACTTACGTAATTTAGAATAAGAAAAGAAGTGAATTTTTTCGTTAAAAACACGCTTCCTATCAAATTGAATATCGAATAAAATTATTTTCAAAAATAGCAAAATCACCTTAGTGAAATTTGCGAGCGCAAAAGTACTTCACTTTTTTCGATAAAACAACCTTTGGAGGATGAAATTTTTATTTTTTATTTTGTAAAGTGTTGATTTTCAGTTGAATTTTCGCTCAGGAATTTTGGTGGGTTGGTTTTTTGGTGATTTTTTAGGTGAAAATTGAGTGGGTTTTTAGAAAATTGAAGGATTGAGTGTATAATATAAGGTGTGGGCGTTTGATAGGTGATTGCTTATGAATGGTAGTTTAGGTGCAAATGTTTGCTGGAAATTTTTACTTTTGGGGTAGTACTTTTGACTATAACCAAAAATTAAATAGAGAATGGGACTCAATGTAATTGACAGAAATCATGATGGTAAATTAGAAGAGCTTCAAGATGCTTTAGGTTGGCACTTGGAAAAAGTAGAAGAAATCAACTTTGAAATAGCATCTGAAAGTTGGAAGGATGGAGATATTTGTGATATCTTTTTTACAGAAAGGGGAACACTAATTTTTACAAGTATGGAAATGTATGACGCTTGTAAGATTGCAGATAGAAGAACTCTTTCTTTTGTTTATTCAGAAATATCAATGGCTTTTCAAGTACAGTATTACGAAAATGGTATACTAAAACGTTCAATCATGGAAGTCGAAGGTAATAGGATGATGGATGAAGGTAAAAAATTAGACATTGAAGAAAAATCGAAGAATACTGCTGATATTATTTGTAATAAAGTTGAATTTTTTTTAGGTAAAGATTTTTGGGAGATAGAGGAGGAAGAAGTGGCAACGAGGTTCAAGTTATCTCAAAAAAGAACTGAAAAGGTAAATAAGACTAAAATTGCAAAATTACCTACGCAACGAAATACTAAAAAATGGTGGGAATTTTGGAAGTAAGATTATCAAAAAATCCTTTTATTTGTCCGTCTGGAGCATAGAGCAGATATTTAAAATAAAAAATTAAACAAACAACACATCCAATTTCAAATAGCAATGAAAAAACAAAACATCGCCATCATCACCGGCGGAAACGTTGCCGAGCGAGAAATCGCCCTCAAAAGTGCCAAAACCATCCAAAACCATCTGGACGATACCAAGTATAACAAATGGGTGATTGAACTCAACGGCACAGACTTTATCGACCAAGAAACAAAAACAGTCGTCGATAAAAATGATTTTTCGCTAAGCATCGACGGACAAAAAATCCAATTCGATTTGGCGTTTTTGATGATACACGGGCATCCTGCAGAAGACGGCTGCCTGCAAGGATATTTCGATATTATTGGCTTGAAATACACGGGCAGCGATGCCTTTGTCAGTGGCTTGACTTTCAACAAACAAGCGTGCAAAACATTTCTAAGAAATTACAATATCGAAATGGCACCGTCGCAACTATTGCGCAAAAGCGAGTCGATTGATTGGGATAGTTTGCACCAAATGGAATTACCCGTTTTTGTCAAACCTAATAAAAATGGCAGTAGTTACGGCATAACCAAAGTGACAGAAAGCAGCGAACTCGAAACCGCTGTTAATTTATCCTTTAAATTTGATGATGAAGTCATCGTCGAAGGCTTCATGGAAGGACGGGAATTTTCCAACGGTGTCCTGCGCGACGGCGATGAATTGGTTGTAATGCCCGTTACTGAAATTGTTTCTGAAAATGACTTTTTCGATTACGAGGCAAAGTACACGGGCAAAAGTCAAGAAATCACCCCTGCCCGACTCTCTCGGGAAAAAACGGCAGAATGTCAAGCAATTTCTATAAAACTCTACGAAATATTGGGCTGCAAAGGCATGACGAGATTTGATTATATTTTGGTTGGCGAGACGTTCATGTTTTTGGAAGCAAATACAATTCCTGGAATGTCAGAAGCGAGCATTTTTCCACAACAAGCCTTAGCGCATGGCTGGACGGTCGGGGAAATGTTAGATAAAATTGTTGCAGAAGTCTCGTAGTCAGCACAAGTTCCTTTTAAGAAATGGGGTTCGTCAATAATTTTGGTTCTTTGATAAATGCTGTGAAGGCTAAATTTATTAACAAGGGGTACTTTTTCAGTATTCCTACTTTTAGCCGATAAAGTACCCTCTACTACAGACTTTGCAATCACGAAATTTGTCAAAGAACCAAAATCTTGGTATTTAAAAAAAATCACGGAGTGATTGAATAGCGGTAACTTCTAATGAAATTAGGGAGACCTTGCCTATCTTATTGCTTTTGCAAGGAAGTAGGCATTTTTTTGTACTAAAAATTATTATACGCTCTACTTTTAATTATTTTTGCCAAAATAGAAATAGCACAATGATTATTTCCTGTTTCTATAATTAGCCAATTTTCCAACAGAAGTAAACCCGCCACAATTTTATCAAAAGTTAAGCAATAACAATTTTATCGAAACCAAACTAAAAATTTTCATTCATGCAAAAGCTAATCTTTACTGTGTTTTTGACAACGATGTGTTATCTTTCCCTTTTTAGCAATTCTATCACTGTTGAAATTCTTGAATTAGAAGACACCGAATGTTTCGGTGAAGCTTCTGGTTTCATTGAATTGGAAGCCAGTAATGGAGTAGCGCCTTACAACTTTACGCTCAATAGCGAAGTCAATAATATAGGTTCATTTGAAGATTTAGAAGCGGGTAGTTATAGCGTCGTCGTCACTGATCAATCAGGTTGTTCGGAGACGGTAACTTTTGAGATTGACCAGCCAAATGAAATTATTTTGATTACTTTTGACGTAAATGAAACAGGTTGCGAAGGCATCTCCAATGGTTCATTTCAATTAGAAACGGATGGTGGGACTGGCACTTATACCTACACTCTCGGCAATGAGGTTAATACCACTGGACTTTTTGAAAATTTGGCAGCAGGGACTTACGAACCACTTGTTGAAGACCAAAACGGTTGTGAATCAACCATCATGGTCGTTATTGAAAATGGACCAGGTTTGTTTGTAAATATTGTCAGTCAAATGAATGTTGATTGCTTCGGCAATAGTACTGGTCAAATAGAATTGGAAGCAGCAAACGGTCAAGCACCTTATGAATACCGAATTGGTTCGAATGTAAATACAACGGGTATTTTTGAAAATTTAGCATCAGGTACTTATTCTGTTTTAATTGCAGATAACGCGGGATGTTTATTGATGCAAAATGTGACGATTACCGAGCCGACAATATTGACGGCAAGTGTGACACAAATAACCAATGTTAGTTGCTTTGGCGCAGGTGACGGTTCATTTCAGATAACTGCAAATGGCGGAACTCAAGGCTATACTTACGTCACAGCGAATGATAGTAATACCGACGGAATTTTCACAAATCAAAACGCAGATACCTATAATATAAGTATCACCGATGCAAACGGCTGTACAGTAATGGTGATGGCGACGATTGCGGAACCTTCTGAAATTGTGGTTAATATGCTAACCGCTACCAATGTCGATTGCAATGGCAACGCGACTGGTTCAATTCAACTGTCAGCAACAGGAGGCGCAGGTGGTTTTTCTTATTCAACCAATGGACAAACGAATGATACGGGTAGTTTTTCAAATCTAGCGGCAGGCATTTACATGGTAATTATTGCCGATGCGAGTGGCTGTTCCTCAACAACGAATGTCGAAGTTGCTCAACCTGATGAATTAATCGGAATCGTTGACGCCATTTTTAATATCAACTGCGCAGGTGGCGGTACGGGGGGAATTGATTTTGGAACAACAGGCGGCACTGGTGATTTTACGTTTACTTTAAATGGTATGAGTAACAACACTGGCTTTTTTGAAAATTTGTCAGCAGGCAATTACACCGCAACGATTGTGGATGCCAACGGTTGCGAAACAACGGCAATGGGAACTATCGAAGAATCAGATGGGTTGGGTGTGAATATCATTGCTTTGGCTGATGTAACTTGCAACGGCGATACGGACGGTTCGGTGACGCTTGAAGCAAATGGTGGTTCAGGAAATTACACTTATACTTTGGATGGTGAAATGAATACCACTGGAACTTTCAATAACCTTGTACCTGGCGATTATACGGCATTTTTAACGGATGATTTGGAGTGCTCGACAATGGTTGATTTTATAATTAATGAACCAGCAACAATAACGGTTTCTATTGAAATTATCAATACGATTGATTGTGCAGGTGACAACAATGCAAGCATTCTGGCAATAGCCACGGGCGGCACAGGCGACCTTTCTTATTCTATTGATTTACAAAATAACGATACGGGTATTTTTGAGAATTTGTCAGCTGGTGTTTATCCAGTGATGGTTTCTGATGCAAATGGTTGTTCGGCTATCGAAGAAATTGTGATTGATGAACCAGCAGAATTGCAAATTTTAGTTCCAAATTTCGGTGCGACTACTTGCTTTGACAGCAGCGATGGATTCATTCAAGTTATGGGCATGGGCGGCACTGGTGACTATATTTACATGTTGGATAATGGAACAAGTCTAACAGGTTTGTATGAAAATTTAGCTGTGGGTAATTACGATATTTCTGTAATGGATGCCAATGGATGTGACGCGATGATTCAATTTACTGTCGGCGCACCGAACGAAGTTTTTGGGGCAATTATCAATCTTCAAAATGCAGGTTGCAACCTGATGCTTGGCTCAATTGAAGTACAAGGAATGGGCGGCACTGGTGCATTTACTTATACTTTAGGAACGGAAACCAACGACACGGGTGTTTTTGAAAATATCGAAGCGGGCACTTACGAAATGTTATTAACTGACGCCAATGGTTGCGAAGGAAATTTAACGTTCAACATTGAAGAAGGAGAAGACATCACTGCGATGTTGGTCGAACAAGATGATGTAGAATGCTTTGGTGAAGAAACTGGTTTTGCACAAATTTCAGCAACGGGTGGTGTGAATATCACTTATACTTTAGACAATGAAACGAACGATACTGGTATTTTTGAAAACTTACCAGCAGGGAATTACGAAGTTGTCGTCTCCAGCGGAGGTGGCTGTTCGGCAACCATTCCAGTAACGATTGAACAACCAGAACAATTGGTATTTGATATTGCAGCGACGTCTCTACTCTGCGCGGGTGTAGAAGATGGTTCATTACAAATTATAGCAACAGGCGGAACGGGTGACTATTCTTACACATTAAATGAGGAAACGAATGAGACTGGCTTGTTTGAAAATCTCACAGACGGTAGTTATATTGTAGAAGTCGAAGATGAAAATGGTTGTGTCGTCACTTCTGAATTTACGATTGAAGCACCTGTCGTTTTAATCTTAACCATTTTGGATATAGAAGATGACAATGGTTCAAATAACGGTTCTTTCAATGTTCAAGGTAGCGGCGGAACGAGTCCTTACCAATTCTCTTTGGATGGCGTGAATTTCCAAAACTCCCCTCCATTTAGCGACTTGATGTTTGGTGAATACACGGCATATATCATGGATGCGAACGGCTGTGTTGCTTTGGCGGAAGTCACTGTTCCGTTTTTCAACAATACCTATAGTCTTGAATCTGGCGTGGCGGATATGACCATTTTTCCAAATCCTTTTGTAAACAATTTGACTATTGAATTGGATTTGTATCGAGGTCAAAATTTAAACTTCACGCTTTTTAGCACTAATGGTCAGGTTATTCAAAAAATGTCTGATACCTTTGCTGCTGGAAAAACAAACGTGAATTTAACTATTTTGGAAAACTTGGCTTCCGGAACTTACTTCTTACAAGTCGTCGGTGCTGAATTTCAAGGACATTTTAAAGTTGTGAAACAATAATAAACGTTCGCTCAAGGTGACGCAGTTTTTGAAATTGCGCGACCTAATATTTGCGAAAAAATAAAAAATCTGATAGGGTGTATTTTCCGAAATACACCCTATTTTTTATCTCTTCCTTCCGGTGTGCAACCTTGAGACTACGCTAATCTATTTTCGCGTAGACTAAAATCTATACACCGAGAAGAACAATACTTCCTCAATGGAAATTATCGCTAAAAATTGGTGGGACAGATTAATCAAAACTATTAATTCAACCCCTCCTATCCTTTTGATATTTTTGCTACTCTGCGTTAACTTCCTTTCCTTTGTTTCCTTCAACAACGAGGAACAATACCTTCTATACGCACAGCAAAACTTCAATCCCGGTTGGATTCCTGGTTCATTTATCGCGACGGAATTTCCTGGAAATCGTCTCTTATTCGAAGTGCTTTTCGGCTGGGCAATTGACGCTTTTGGTTTTGAAGTAACGGTATTTTTTGGGCGGATATTTAACTTTTTTTTGCTGGCAATTCCATTAGCTAGCTTTTTTAAATTGTTGAAATTTTCCAATATATGGACATTTTTAGTCCTTCAGATTTTCATTGTCGCTGACCAATCATTCTATGCGGGTGAATGGATTTTTGGCAGTATCGAATCGAAGACGTTTGCCTATATTTTTGTTTTTTGGAGTTTGGTAGAATTGTTAAAAAATCGCTTGTATCGCGCCGTTATCTTAATGGTTGTCGCTACGTATTTTCATGTTTTAATTGGTGGCTGGTTTGCGATAAGCTGTTTTGGGATGTTGTTATTGCGGAATATTTATCCTGTTTTTTCTTTCAAAAAAATCATTCAAGAATTATCAAAACTGGGTTTTTTATACGCCATTCCTTTAATTCCACTACTCTACTATTTAGCCACCAATCTCTTAATCGAGGCTCCAAACGTCGTGGACGGCGTCAATCTCGACCACATTTACGTCTATTTTAGAAACAAGCACCACATCGGACTTTTCTACACCTTTGATTTCTTTTTTAAAAAACATGCTTGGAAAATAGCCATTGCGGTTATTGCTTTCCTTTTATTTTTTAGAAAAAATTACACCGCAGACGAAGCCTTTTTTAAAGTCTTAAAAAATCTGATGCTCGTCATGTTGGGCATTGGCTTCTTTTTCATCGGCGTCAGTTTGATGGATAAATTAATCTTCGATTTATCGGGTGGCTTTTTATTGAAGTCCTACCCTTTCAGAATGCAGTCGATGGCGTTTTTGGTTTTCATTATTTTAGTCTTACATCAATGGAAAAAAGCGGCAATTCGTGATTTAAAATGGCAAAAGATGATGGCATTCGCAGCAGTTTTAGGATTAGGTTTTCTATTTTTTAATGGTGGAAAAAACGTCCAAAAAATGCTCGCTTATCAATCGAATGAACCTTACAACGAAGTCATTGATTTTATTAAAAATAAAACGGAAGCAACAGATGCTATAATGATTGTGGAAAACAAAGGTGGCTTTTTGAAAAGTGGCGGTCGCAACAATCAATTTGGCTTAGACTTGATTCGCCGTACGCGCCGTGATAACTTTGTTCATTTTAAATTTGTCCCAGGGGGCACACTGAAATTATACGAATGGTACAAACGCTTGCAAGTTGTGGAAAAAGTGGAAGAATCGCCGAGTTATATTCAAGAGGTGCGGAAAGATTATAAAGTGGATTATGTGTTGACGCCGCAGGGTTTTGAGATGCCATTGGAGGTCGTTTTTGAAAATGAGGGGTATCGGTTGTATAAATAGAATGTGTTCGCGTATTTAAGTGTCTGTGTGTTGATGTTGGCGTCTCAAAAACATGAACACACAAACACTTAAATACCTTAGTAGCGATAAAATAATAAGTCCGACAAGTTAGACAGTGGATAATTTTTCTCAGTTTTTATTTGAAAGAAGGATAATTGTTGATACTTTGACTGATTTCAAGTGAAAAATGAGGGAAATTTGCCCTATCTAAATGGCGGAGTTATTTTTTTATCGTTACTTAACACATTTTATTTCGGTACCTTTATCTGATAAGTTTTCTTCTTCGAATTCGTCAATTTCCCTGAAATCAACCAAGGGTTATAAACCTTCAGCATCCGATAAGTCGTTCCATATTTCTTAGCAAAATCACCCAAATTTGGAATGGATTCATTCGTTTCCACCACAGCATATTCTGTTATCGGCTGATAATAATCTGTATCTTCTAACTGAAAACCAAAAGCTGAAGGGTCTTTTAAAATCTCCTTAATTGCCACCAATCTAAAAATATATCGCGACGTTTCTTGATTCAAATTCATATCGTAATACGTATTGGCGCGCTGTTCTTCTTTTTGCCGTTTCAACTTTGTCGGTCCTACATTATACGCCGTCGCCGCCAAAGTCCAAGACCCAAATCGTTTATATAATCCCAAGAAATGTTTCGCTGCAGCATGCGTCGCTTTTTCTATATTAAAACGCTCATCCACTTCACTATTGACTTCCAAATCAAACGACTGTCCCACCGATTTCATAAACTGCCAGAAACCCTTTGCACCAGCAGGCGAAGTCACATTTCGTAAGCTACTTTCCGCCACGGAGATGTATTTAAAATCATCAGGAATGCCATATTCTTCAAAGACTTTTTCAAATAGAGGGAAATATCTTTTCGACGCTTTGATATTTAATAATGTACTTGATTGCCAGTAAGAATTGACTAATAATTCTCTATCCAATCGCTCGCGGACGTCAAAATTATCCATTGGTAATTCCTCGTCTGCAAAGTCAAAAGGTCGGTCTAAATTTGGACCTTTAACTACTTGTGGTAGCCCATTCCCTTGAATTTTGATAATATTTTCAACAGGCGAAATCGAGTCATTGATATTTGACGCAAAAATAGCGACCGTCAAGAAAGTGGCTAAAATGAAGGTATATAATTGGATGTTTTTAGACATGAGATTTTGTTTGTATCACTGTTGCTTTTGAAGGAAAAATTACTTTGACAATTTCCTTGGACGTTTGAAAATCGGCACCGTTGAACAAGGTTCACCATACATAATGCTCTGCGCATACGGCTGCAATTTTCTCGTCAATTCCATATATGCCGATTGTGGAACAGGCTTTTCACTACACCCTTTTATTACAACTCTTTTTTGCTCATAATCCGCGCCATCAATTTTTTCCAAAGCTTTCTGAAATGCCATTTTGTAAAAATCCGTCGCTTCCCCTTGGAAAATATTCCCCGCATGAGGTTCCGCATACGCCGCCACTAACATATAGGCCCACACCGGAATAATCGCATCGGTCGAACAATAAACCAATAGATTCTTCTCGGCATACTGTTCCCAATCATGCTCTTTCAACGCCGCGCGAAAATCTTTTTCCTTCAAAATTAACTCCATAAAGAGGTAATCTTTTAGGTCAAAGTTCAGAATGTCGCCCGTCGGGAAATAGTCTTCCAAATTGATGGTAATCAAGCCACTTGTCACGACTCTATTCACTAAAGGTTTATCAATTGTTGTCATAATTAAAAATATTATTCAAGTAACTCGGGTTTGAAGCCCGAGAATATGGTTGCTCGGATTTCAAATCCGAATTACTCTTGCTCTTTGTTTGTTTCCACCTCAAGGTCTGCTGTTGGAGCAGGCGTCTCCACGGTTTCTTCAATCGGCGCTTGTTCTCCAATTTGGCTATCTGGCTCTTTAAAATCTCTTGGTTGTGGCAAATCCTTCAAATCTTTCAATCCGAAATAATCCATGAATTTGTCACTCGTCCCGTAAAGCAGCGGCCGCCCAGGGCCTTCGCTGCGCCCTACAATAGCAACAAGTTCCTTTTCCAAAAGTTTCTGAACAGAATAATCGCAGCTCACACCGCGAATTTTTTCCATCTCACTTTTAGTAACTGGTTGTTTGTAAGCGATAATTGACATGGTTTCTAAAGCTGCTTTTGATAGCCGTTTTTTTGTCGTTTGTCTCAAATAAGTGGCAATACCCGAATGAAAAGCAGGCTTCGTTAAAAACTGATAGCCCTCACTGATATTAACGATTTCAATCGAAAAATCAAGTTGTTGATATCGTTCCACCAATTGTGCCAAAGCATCTTCGATGAATTTATTTTTGAATTTTGTTTCAAAAGTTTCTTCTAAGCATTTTTTGATTTCCTCCAAGGTAATTGCCGTGTCGGTCGCAAAAATCAATGCCTCAATATGTTGTGCAAGTTGTTCCAAAATAGAATTTATTGTTGCCAAAATGTAGATCAGGGCGCAAAATACGAATTAAACGATATTTAGAAGGAAGAATGGATTTTATCGAAAGGAATTAACAAAAAATAGTGGGTTATTTTTTATTTAATTCGCATTCCTAAGTAACGATGAAAGAATAAGTTACTCAACTGGACAGAGGATAATTTGTCCTGTCCAGTTGGGGAAGTTATTTTTTCACCGTTACTAAGACTTACTTTGAAGAGAAAATAACTCAGAACTTTACCAACACTCTTGCTCTAATTTTTTCTTAAAAAGCAAACTGCGCGTCAACCTTTGATAAGTCTTTTGGTTGTGTTCCGGATTATCAGTAGGTGGGGTTTTTTGAAAATAAAAATCAGCATAAGCAGGCAATCCTTTTAGGGAAAAAGCAACATTCAACTGGCATTCCGCTTGCATTTTTTCTAAATTTGGATTGGATTCTAATAACTTTTCTAACGCTCTATTCTTGTAAGTTTCTAGCTGTTTATCTGTCGGCGATTCAAAGTGAATTTTATTAATCTTAGGGTTATTGAACGAATATTCTAAGAGAAATTCATCGCCCGATTCCAACGGCATTCCATTTGACAAAAGGATTTTATTTTTTTTAGCAATATCAGATTTCGTGTTAAAATTTTTATTTTTAGCAATAAAAAAATAGGAAATAATTGGCTTTTCATTTTGATATTCAACATTAATTATCGCGACTGTCTTAGATGGATTTTGTAATAATTGAACGGTTGATTTCTGGTCTATCAAGGTAGAACTAAAATAAAAAGCTGCCAGAATTATTGCCAAAAGTATCGCCCCAAAAAGGACAAAAGACTGTTTCAAATGCTTTTTTTCTTCCTTTCGACGTTCTTGGTTTCGAGGTGTGTTCGCGTCTTTATTGATTTCAAACGTATAGAGCATTTTCAAGTCCTTGCGCTCTAATTTGACTTCACACAATTCGTCATTAATAAAAAAAGTATAAGTCTTAGAGTCGAGAATGCTAAAATCAACTACCACGATTTTTTTATCCACATAAATCATCAAATGTCCACTTTTCGAGGAGTGATATAACCCAACTACCGCTGAATAGCCGCCGTCGCCAACATATGTCCAAGTGTATTGGTTCAAAATAAAGTAGTTGTTAAAAGCATTTAAAAGCATAACTCGCAGGTCAATAGAAAGTTACGATTTTTGAAGAAATGATTTTAGTAGCTTTCGAGATTAAGTTTTAGTTGAACTTCTTTAATCTCAACTAAATTTAGTTATGAGCTGATATTTTACTTGCGTGTTTTGCTACATAATCAATGATTTCAGTACCTACTTGAATCCCTGTTGTCCCTTCAATTCCTTCCAAACCGGGCGATGCATTTACTTCCATCACCAAATATCCCCGATTGGATGGCAATAAGTCAACTCCTGCTACATCCAAGCCCATCGTTCGAGCTGCTTTGTTGACAATTTCTTTTTCTTCTTCCGTCAATTGCACGGCTACAGAACTCGCGCCTCGATGTAAATTTGACCGAAATTCGCCCTTTGCTGCTTGCCGACGCATCGCTGCAACCACTTTCCCACCGACCACAATCGCCCGAATATCCGCGCCACCAGATTCTTTGATGAATTCTTGTACCAGCACTTTTTGTCCTGTGGTGGTAAATGCTTCGATAATTGATGTCGCCGATTGATGAGACTCTGCGATGATGACGCCTGCCCCATGCGTACTTTTCAGCAATTTTATAATAACGGGACCAGGCGGAAGCATCGCCAACATTTCCGATAAATCATCGGTTTGATAAACAATAAAAGATTTGGGAATATCAATGCCTGCCATGGAGAGTTTTTGCAAACATTTTAGCTTGTCTCGGGATTGCAAGAGGGCTTGGGTACGAACAGAAGTGAAGATGCCCATTAATTCAAATTGTGCAATCACCGCCGCACCATAATCTGTGACAGATGCGCCAATTCGAGGAATAATTGCTTCAATATCGGAGCGTTCGCGGCCTTCAAAAAATATTTTTGGTGCGCCTTTTTCAATGACTAAATTACAGCGGGTGTGGTCGATAATTTCTATTTGATGCCCGCGTCGAAAGCCCGCTCGAAAAAGACTATGTGTGGAGTACAGATGTTTACTTCTCGAAAGAATGGCAATTTTCATAATAATCTGGTTTTGATAAGTCTTTTATAAAGACCTATTTAAACATATAAAGTAGTGCGATAAATTGCGAAAATATCCCTACAAAAAAACCAAAATACAATTCTTTATTGGTGTGCGCATCCAGAATTAACCGCGCTGTTCCAACCAAGCCCCCCAAAATAACGACACCTATCAAGATGGCATTCATACTGACTTGAAACGTTCCTATATAATCCGAATTAATGGTAAAACTATTGTAGCTAAACAGCAGCATCGTAATAATGACCATCCCAATCAATCCGCCCATGCCGACGGTATGTGTACTTATTTTTGAAAAAATATTGATAAAAAACGCGGTAAATAAAGCAATGGTCGCTCCTAAAACGAAAATAGTATAAGCCGCTGGAATTGTTGGATTGTTTTTAAAATTAACGAACATCCACAGATAAAAAATGCCAGTAATGATGTACGGACCAATTCGTTCTTGCTGCGTCCGGAGTTGCATCGAATCGACTAAACCGAGGTTGCGCATCATAAAAACTGAAAACGCTGGCAACATAAATGTCGATAAAAAAATCAACAGAATCAGCCGCGATTGAAACGCAATGCTGTTCACGCCAAATATATATGGATTAACCAATAGCAGTAAAATTAAGCTATAGGTCAAAATAAGTAGCGGATGAAAAAGGGTCGAAATTATCTTAGCGGAAGTTCGCAACATCAAGTTTATTTTTTAATTTTTGTACTTAAAAAGTATTAGACTTGTTAAAGGGTAACAAGTCTATTGAACTTTTTTAAAATAAAAACGCAAGTTAGTAGTTTTTTGTCATTCAAAACAAAACTCGCGAAAACAACTCGCAACTCGCAACAGGTAACTTGTAACCCATCTACTCATAAAATTCCTTCAAAAAATCAGGCAAATGTCGAAGCGCCGCCAATTCGCGCTGCTTCGTTCGGATTTCATCAGCAGGATAGCCAAAATAAATTTTATGCCCTTCTAAATCTTTTGAAATGCCCGATTTCGCACCAATCGTGGATTTTGCACCAATTCTAATATTTTGCGCCAAGCCGGCTTGACCATATATCACGACATTGTCCTCAATAATTGTCTTTCCTCCGATACCAACTTGTCCTGCAATCAAACAGTTCTTACCAATCACCACACCATGCCCAACGTGAACAAGGCAATCAATTTTAGTCCCTTCCCCGATAATCGTATCGCCAGAAACGCCACGATTGATGGTGCAATTCGCCGCAATATCAACGTTGTTTTCGATGATAACGCGACCACCTGATCGCCATTTATCGTAATGTCCGTCTTTTTGTTTTTTGAAATAAAAAGCGTCCGTCCCAATGACTGTTCCTGATTGAATGACGACGTTGTCGCCAATAATTGTGTATTCATGTAAGACAACGTTCGATTGTAAATAACTATTTTTTCCAATGCGTACATTTGGGCCAATAACTACATTTGGTTCTATAATCGCTGACGGGTGAATGTATGCCGAATCCGAAACTGTCGCTGAAAGAGGTCGAAAAGGACGGTATTCGCGCACCAATTTATCGTAAGCTTTGAAAGGGTTTTCATGAAGTAATAAAGCTTTCCCCTCCGGACATTCTGTTTCTTTGTTCAAAATAATAATCGTCGCAGGGGATTGCAGCGATTTTTTAAAATACTTCGCCAAATCTACAAAAATAATGTCTCCAGCTTCTGCTTTATGAATTTCATTGATCCCCGTTGCTTGCAATGTTTTATCACCAATAAGGGTCGCGCCAATTTTTTTTGCCAATGCTTCGACGGATATGGGAATAGGTAATTTCATATTTTAATTTTAGGCGACAAGGTACGGATTGCACTTGTTTTTTATAGGATAGTGTAAATTTTGTTTTTGTTAAATGTGCGCAATTATTCCAATAAAAACGCTCATTCTTTTTTTTGGAATAATTTTCTCTAAATTTGCCCTATAAAACAGTGCATACAAACATGGGAAAATCGACTCGTTCCAATATTATCCGTAATCTACTTCGACTTTTTTTTAGGCTAACGCTCTTGGCAGTAATTGGTATTGCCACGATTTTTACCATAAAAACTATTCGATTTGCGTCGAAGCAAGTCAAAATCGAATCTATTGAAAAAATAAAAATCGGAAACGCACCCATTCAACGGTTTGCGAAAGCGGTACAGATTCCGACCATATCTTCGACTTCCAGAGTTGATACCACTGCTTTTGAAAACCTTGATAGTTTCATTCAAAAAAATTACCCATTGATGGATTCTTTGTTAGAAAAAGAAACGGTCAATCGCTTCAGTTATATTTATAAATGGCAGGGAAAAAATCCGAAATTGAATCCAATTTTGTTGCTCGCACATTTGGATGTTGTGCCTGTGGAAGAAGGCAGCTTGGAGAAGTGGACGCATCTGCCGTTTAGTGGAAAAATTGTGGATGGAGCAATTTGGGGACGCGGTTCGATGGACGATAAATCCAGTGCATTTGAAATTATGGAAGCGGTTACAATGCTTCTGGCAGTGGATTATTTACCCGAACGAACCGTTTATTTAGCATTTGGCCACGATGAAGAAGTTAGTGGGTTGAATGGCGCACAAGCCATAGTTGAAAAATTTAAGCAGCGAAAATTAGAATTTGAATTTATCCTCGACGAAGGCAGCTTGATTGTTGAAAACGCGGTGGCTGGTTTAGCGAATCCTTTGGCATTAATCGGCATTGCTGAAAAAGGATATACCACGTTGACCTTGACGGCAAACTTAGAAGATGGCGGTCACTCGTCAATGCCACCTGCGGAGACGGCGGTCGGCGTATTGAGTAAAGCAATTTATACGTTACAAGAAAATCCATTTCCTGCAAAAATTGATGGTGCGGTGAGAGATATGTTTGACCACATCGGTCCAGAAATGGGTGCTTTTAATAAAACATTGTTTGCGAATTTGTGGTTAACCGAAAAACTGATTTTGAAACAATTCAGCCAAAGTCCGCAGTCAAATGCAATGATTCGGACGACGACTGCCCCGACGATGTTGCGTGGTGGTGTCAAAGATAATGTATTGCCAACGAAAGCTTCTGCGCGGATAAATTTCCGAATTATTCCAGGGGAGACAGTCGAATCTGTCGCTGATTATGTTCGCCAAACGATTAATGACAATCGCGTTATTGTCATGTCAGGGGACGCAAAATTAAGTCAAAATCCATCTGTAGTTTCCAGCACAGAATCTTTTGGTTTTCAAATTATTCAAACGACGATTCAACAGTTAAATCCTGATGTCGTCGTTGCGCCTTCGCTGGTGATTGCAGCAACGGACTCAAGGCATTACACAGAATTATCTGACCATATTTATCGCTTCCAACCGATACAAATTGAGAAAACGGAAACGAAGCGATTTCATGGGATTAATGAACGATTGGAAATTGAAAATTACAAGCAAGGTATTCGATTTTATCGAGAATTGATTTTGAATGCGGGGCGATAGATTTGCCTTATTTGCAAATCGTTTCGCTTCCCTTATACTTTTACAGTTGCTTTTTTTTAATTTTGCTTTTCAAAAAAAATAAGTCGCTTAGATTAAAATGCGAGCGATTCAATTATTCAACAAATGAAATTATTAGAAAATAAAACGGCCCTGGTTACGGGTGGTTCTCGCGGAATTGGTGCAGCTATCTGCCGAAGATTTGCGGAAGAAGGTGCAAATGTCGCTTTCACTTATTTATCATCGGAAGAAAAAGCCAATGCAATCGCCGAAGAATTGAGCGCATTGGGCGTAACCGTAAAAGCCTATAAATCAGATGCAAGTTCTTACGAACAAGCTGAAAATTTAGTCAAAACGGTACTCGAAGATTTCGGTCAAGTCGATATTTTGGTCAATAATGCGGGCATCACCCGCGATACGTTGATGTTGCGAATGAGTGAAGAACAATGGGACCAAGTGATGCATACCAATTTGAAATCTTGCTTCAATTTGACCAAACACATGCTTCGTCCAATGATGAAAAAACGAACGGGCAGCATTATCAATATGAGTTCTGTTGTTGGCGTATCTGGAAATGCAGGACAAGCCAATTATGCCGCTTCTAAAGCTGGTATTTTAGGGTTTTCTAAATCTATTGCGAAGGAAGTTGGCTCTCGAAATATCCGTTGCAACGCCATTGCACCTGGTTTTATTGAAACAGAAATGACGGCAAAATTGGACGAGAAGATGGTAGCAGAGTGGACAAAAAGTATTCCAATGAAACGCGGTGGACAGGCGAAAGAAGTAGCGGATGTGTGCGTGTTTTTAGGTTCTGATTTATCGACTTATGTGTCTGGGCAAACGATTAATGTTTGTGGGGCGATGAATTGCTAATTATTTGTCATTCCTCCACTTCGGTCGGAATGACAAAAAACTCCTTTCATGAAAGCAATGATTTTCGCTGCCGGACTCGGCACTCGCTTACGCCCACTCACCAACGACCGTCCAAAGGCATTGGTGGAAGTCGGTGGTGTGCCTTTATTGGAAATTGCGATTCGGCGATTAAAATATTACGGTTGTACCGAAATCATCATCAATGTTCATCATTTTGCGAAAAAAATAATTGCGTTTTTAAAGGAGAAAAATAATTTTGAACTAAAAATTAGCATCTCTGACGAGCGTGATTTACTGTTAGAAACGGGCGGCGGTTTAAAAAAAGCAGCACATTTTTTTGATGACAATCAGCCATTTTTCGTTTGTAATGCTGACATTCTTACGGATTTGGATTTACGTAAAATGTACGATGCGCATTGTCAATCCAATGCGGTGGCGACAATGGCGGTTAGAAATCGAGAGACTTCTCGCTATCTTATTTTTAATCAAAAAAAAGAACTCGTTGGCTGGCGAAATGTGAAAACAAAGGAAGTAAAATGGAGTAAAAAAACGCCAGTAGATTCAAATCAAAATTTAGCATTTAGTGGCATTCACGTCATCAGTCCTGCCTTTTTTGAGTACTTTCCAAAAGAAGAAAAAGCATTTTCTATCATTCCTGTTTATTTGAAAGCAGCGAAAGAAGCGACCATTTTGGCATATCCACACGATGAGACCATTTGGTTGGATGTGGGTAAATTTCCTGCTTTGAAAGCGGCGGAAACCATTGTACCGAAACTACGTTTAAAGTAAGGTGTCAGGAGTCACAGTTGTTAGGAGCCAGAGATTATAGCAGTTTTAAATCTCTGACTTCTGAACCCTGACTTCTGACACCTCAAAATATACCAACTTGCAAAAAAATAACAACAAAACTATCTTCGTCACCGGCGGCACAGGCTTCCTCGGTTCTTATCTTTTACGCTATTTAGTGGCGGAAGGTTATACCAATATTCGCGCCTTGAAACGTCCCAATAGTCCGATGGATTTGGTGCAAGAAGTGGCGGATAAAATCGAATGGATTGAGGGCGATATTCTCGATACGTTTATTTTGGAAGATGCGATGGACGGTGTTCAACTGGTCTATCATTGTGCGGGCGTGGTGAGTTATGCGCCGAGTGATTATCAACTGATGATGGATGTCAATGCCGAAGGAACGACGAATATGGTCAATGTTGCGCTGTATCGGAAGGTTGAAAAATTTGTGTATGTAAGTTCGATTGCGTCGATTGGGCGGCGACCAAAATTACCTGTGATTGATGAAAATACAAAGTGGGAACGCAGCAATTGGAACAGTGATTATGCGATTAGTAAGTATTTGGGCGAGATGGAAGTTTGGCGTGGCGTAGCGGAAGGCTTGAATGTCGGTATTGTGAATCCTGCGGTGATTATCGGTAGCGGATTTTGGGATAGAGGCACGGGACAGTTGTTTGAACGCGCGAATAATGGCTTGCAATTTTATCCAAAAGGCTCGACGGGTTATGTGGATGTGCGAGATGTGGCGCGTTTTATGGTAAAATTAATGGATAGCGATATTCAGAATGAACGCTATATTTTAAATGGGTCGAATACTTCCTACCTTGATTTTTTTACCAAAATTGCGGATATTTTAAATAAAAAACCACCGTCGATTCAAGTGAATTTTATTTTAAAAGAATTGGCGGTTGCGGGCGAGTGGCTGCGGAGTACGATTTTGCGAAAGAAACCTTTGTTGACACGGCATACGGTCAATCATGTTGGTCGAGATTTTATTTATAAGAATGAGAAGTCGAAAGCGGCTTTTGATTTTCATTATACGCCGTTGGAAAAGACTTTGGCGGAGACGGGGAAGCAGTTTTTGGAATCGCAGGAGTCGGGGGAGGAAGCGGCGGTTTTGCCGATTTAATTAACTCAAATTTTCTAATCGGATTAAAGTATAAATAACAAGAACTTATTTTTAGCATTAATTTCTTTTCTCTTTTTCTCTTCTTCTTCTTCTCTTCAAAATGATAAAGAAGATTCTAAAAAAGAAAGCACATCTGATAATCCAGTTAAATTTATTTCGAAAGAAGTTCTTTTAAAATACAGAGAAAAAGCCGATATTATTGACTTTCCATATCAAGATTTTGGCTTTTACGATAGTTTAAAATTTAATAAGGTAATTGCGTACGAATTTGATGGATATAGTCTAAGAATTGAAGGAGAAGATGATGGAGGCAGCGTTCTCATAAATGAAAAGAATTTTTCGAAAAGAATTAAAAAACAGCATCTATTGAATTATGATGAAATTGAAATGCTGCTCTCCATTTTTACTTCAGAAAAATATTTTGGTGGAATGACATCTTTATGTTTTGACCCAAAACTTGGATTTGTCTTTTACAATAACTCTGAAGTCATAAATGTCATTGATATTTGTTTGGGCTGCAACGTTATAAGAGGGAAAAGACGTTCTCTACCTTTTGAACCTTATTACACAACGACAACAAATAGAGTGTATACAGGATTTTCAACATCATTTAACAAAAGAGGCTACGAAGGAATTGTAGCTTTATGCAAAGATTTAGATTTTGAATATGCCAATTTTGATAAAGAAAAATGGCTTATTGAAGAATAAATGATGTACTTGTATTAATCATTCAGGTATCATTTTTGCCCAATAACTTTCAAACAACTTGTTAAGATCACTGCGTTTATTGAATAATCGCAGTATTTACCTTACTTTTGTATCGTGAAAAATTTCATCCGCATATTTACCATTTATTTCTTGGTGTTGACATTTCTGCCTGTCGGAAGTGCGGGTAGCTCGTGCTGCGACCAAGACAGTGGTGAGGATACGGAAATCATAGTAGCAGATACCGAGCAAGATGCCTCCAATCACTGTGGAGAGGGCTGCGGTTCTACTTGTCTGTGTTCGTGTTGTGGACATATTTTTATTCCTACTTTTGCGTTGGATTTAGTGGAAAAAGAGTTTCCGCCGTTAGCAAAAACGACGCCTCAATTGATGTCGCAAATGCATGGTATTATTTTTCCAACGGGTATTTGGCAACCGCCACAATTTGCATAATTCTCTTCTTTTAGGGACAAATCTGTCTCGAATTTTACCTTATTTTTTATTGAAATGGTAGTTGTTGAAAAAGTATACGAAACTTTTTAAAACAGCTCATTAGATAGGATTGGATACGGATTCAACGGATGAAACGGATTTCAAGTAGGTCGGGTGCGATTTTTTCTTTAGAAAAAAAACATTAGACCTAATTGAAATCTGTCTTATCCGTATCCAATCCCATCTAATAAGCAGATAGCTACTAAAACATCCTGAACATGAAAAAGAATATCTTTTTGGGCATCTTCGCCCTATTTATATATCTGCCGATGCAGAGTCAAAATTTTTTGGGCATCATTACGAACGACAAAGACGAGCCACTTTTTGGGGCAACGGTCATTTGGCAAGGTGCGGATTATGGTACAGTCGCTGATGAAAACGGGCATTTTGAATTGCCAAAGAAAGAAGAAACGGCTAATGTTTTAGTCGATTATGTGGGTTACGACCCGATGTTTGTTGAAGTGGAAGTGGGGCAAGATACCGTTTATATTATTTTAGAAGGATTGTATGAATTGATGGAAATTGAGGTCGCGGCTAAGGTTCAAGACAATTACGTTTCGACATTAAGTCCAATTAATATAGAGATAATTGGTAGCGGCGAATTGCGGAAAGCCGCTTGCTGTAATTTAGCGGAAAGCTTTACCACAAATGCTGCAGTCGATGTCGGATATAGTGATGCAGTGACGGGCGCACGAGAGATTCAATTACTCGGTTTGCGGGGAACTTATACACAATTAATGGTCGAAAATCGTCCGACAATGGGCGGTTTGGGTACTCCATTTGCCTTGGAATATTTGCCGGGGAGTTGGTTGTCGTCTATTCAAATTTCAAAAGGGACGAGTACGGTTCAAAATGGCTATCAAGCAATTGCTGGGCAGATAAATTCGGAATTGGTGAAACCATTTGAAGACAAGCCGTTGTTTATTAATTTATATGGTTCGACATTTGGACGTGGAGAAATCAACGTGCATTTGAATAAAAAAATCAATGAAAAATGGAGCGCAGGAACGTTGCTGCACGTCAGCAAAATGAAAAATAATTTGGATGTCAACGACGATAATTTTCACGATACGCCGCAGACAGATTTGTTAGATGGAATGTTTCGATTGTTTTATCGAGGGGAACTCTTTCGAGCGCAATTCAATGTTCATGCTTTACGCGACCGACATACCGCTGGACAAATTGCGGAGAAATTACCTGTAGGAACGCCCGTTTATAGCATTCGACAAGACCATGACCGAGTAGAAGTTTTTGGGAAATTAGGCTATTTAGGTTTTAAAGATGTAAACAATTCAATTGGTTTTATCACCAATGCATCGTGGCATCAATTGGATTCTTATTATGGAAATCGCTTTCATTCAGGTGTTCAGAAGAATGCGTATGCGAATGTAATTTACTCAACTTATATCGGCAATACGGACCATAAATTTAACATGGGTGGTAGTTATTTATATGATAATTACGATGAAATGTTGGACGACTATGATGCAAGTCGAATGGAGAGTGTACCAGGCGTTTTTATGGAATATAGTTTTGGTCAAAAGCCAGAAAATCATCCTGTTGGTGAAGAAAACGAAGGGGGAAAAGTCAAAAAATCATTTTGGGAAGGCTTTGGTTTTATTGCTGGAATGCGGGTGGATAAGCACAATTTATTTGGCATGTTATACACGCCGCGCATGAATGTGAAATATAATTTTTCAGAAAATAGCATTGTCCGTCTTTCCGCAGGTCGTGGATTTCGGACAGCGAATGCAGTGGCAGAAAATGTCAGTTTATTGGCAAGCGGCCGCCCGTTTGTGGTGGATGGCGACTTAGATATGGAGGATGCGTGGAACTTTGGCGTGAATTATACCCAGAAATTCGTCTTGGGTGGCAAAGAAGGGAGTATTGCCTTGGATGCCTTTCGGACAGATTTTAACAACCAAATCATTATCGACCGTCAGCATGACCCGAATCAAATTTTGGCCTATAATTTAAAAGGACAATCTTTTTCCAATAGCTTTTTAGCAGTTTGGTCACAAGAAGTAGTGAATGGTTTGGATATAAAAATGGGGTATAAATTCAATGATGTTAAAATGGATTCGCGGCATGGATTTCATGAAATGCCGTTACTGGCGATGCATCGTGGATTGGTGACCGTTGGCTATGAAACGCGGGATGAGAAATGGTCAATACATAACAATTTGCAACTTGTTGGTAGAATGAGTTTCCCTGATAACGAGCAATATTCAGAAGAATTAATACAAGACCACTCTGGAAAATCTTCTGCCTACGCAACTTTGGGTGGACAATTGACTCGAAAATTTGACAAATGGGAAATTTATATCGGTGGTGAAAATTTGACGAATTATACGCAGAAGCGACCGATTATTGATGCAGATAATCCATTTGGTCAAGATTTCAATGCGACTCAGGTTTATGCGCCGATTACGGGGGCGATGGGGTATGTTGGATTGAGATTTGAATTCGGAGAGTGATTTTTTTAACAGATAGCTCACAATAGTTTCACATAGCTATATAGCTTTTCTCAAATTGAAATCCGCTATGTGGCTGTGTGAAAATTACTATGTGCAGCGATGTGTTGAAAATATTGAAATTCATTCCAACATATAAGATATCGCCAAGTGATTCTTTTGATAAAAATCCTAATTCCCACCAATTTTAAATTAAAACTAACTGCTTCCCTTCTTATTTTTATCCTATTTTTGCCCATAAAGAATATCAAAAAAACAGTCTTATGCCAATCTATCATAAACTTGGAAAAGTACCACCAAAACGCCATACTCAATTTAGAAAACCGGACGGCAATTTGTACTACGAACAGCTGTTCGGGACAATAGGATTTGACGGAATGTCCTCCCTACTCTATCACGTTCAGCGACCGACGAAGGTGAAAGAAATTTTGAGTTCAGTAGACGTTTCGCCGAAAATTGCGGTAGAAAAAAACATGCACGCTCGTAAATTAATCGGCTTCGACACACCACCAAAAGATGACTTTTTGGAAGCTAGAACGCCTTTGTTAGTCAATAGCGACATTCACATCGGCGTAGCTGCTCCGCGTAAGTCATTGACGGACTATTTTTATAAAAATGCAGATGCCGATGAAATGCTTTTTATCCACAAAGGTACGGGAACGCTGCGAACATTGGTCGGTAATATTCAGTTTAAATACGGTGATTATTTGATTATTCCGAGGGGAATGATTTACCAAATTGAGTTTGATACAGAGGACAATCGAATTTTATACGCGGAGTCTTTTCAGCCGATTTATACGCCGAAACGATACCGAAATTGGTTTGGTCAATTATTGGAACATTCGCCGTTTTGTGAGCGCGATTATAAGTTGCCAGAGAATTTAGAAACGCACGATGAAGAAGGTGATTTTATCATGAAAATCAAGAAGCAAGGAATGTTGCATACCTTGGTTTATGCTTCGCATCCGTTTGATGTCGTGGGTTGGGATGGGTATAATTTTCCTTATGGTTTTTCTATTCATAACTTTGAACCGATAACTGGTCGAGTGCATCAGCCGCCACCAGTTCATCAGACTTTTGAATCAAAGAAGTTCGTGATTTGTAGTTTTTGTCCACGAATGTATGACTATCATCCGCAGGCGATTCCTGCGCCGTACAATCATTCCAATATTGATTCTGATGAAATGCTGTATTACGTCGATGGTGATTTTATGAGCCGAAATGATATCGATGAAGGATATGTGACGCTGCATCCAGGAGGCATTCCGCACGGGCCGCATCCAGGGGCGTACGAGCGAAGTATTGGGAAGAAGGAGACGGGAGAATTGGCTGTGATGATTGATACTTTTGCACCCTTACAAATTACGGAAGAAGCTTTGAAATTAGATGATGGGAAGTATTATAAGAGTTGGTTGGCGCATTAGGAAAAAATCTACTCTACTTTTTAACAATAGTCCGTGGTGAATTTTAGTATATAATTTTAGCTGAAATTCACCGCGAATCATTGCAGTGTATTAGACTCTTTCCAAAACCAACTCCTCATATTTCAAAAACACAGGAAATCCTTTTTCCAAAAAGTAAGCTCGTGTATCTGCTTCCGACCGTTCACTCGTTGCCAAAATAAAGTCGCCACCCCAAGCACCCAGTGACTTAATCTCTCCCCAAAAATCTTTAAAATATAAATCTTTCGCCCGTTCTAATTCTAAAGTTTTGGCGACTAAATTTTCATGTTCAACTAAACATTTATTGAAATCTTTCAAGGTTTTCGACTGCCTAATTCCGTAAGACAAATCATGCATATCTCCAATCAACGGACTATTTTCCGTCACTTTTTGTCGATAGCGAGTGATTCCTTCCCGACTATTTTGCTTTTTTTCTAAAAAAACGAAGTAGAGGTTTTCTTTAAAAGGTGGATTGAAAGGGCATGGACTAAAATGTTGACTATCGCCATTTTTTGCATAATTAATTGGACCGTCCGCGCCCGCGCAAGCGATGTCATAACCAGAACCACCAAATGTTTTTTTGAGTAAATCAAATGGGTCAACCTCCGCCCATTTTGCAATCGTATAAATAAGCGTCGAACTCGTTCCCAAGCCCCAATTTCTTGGAAAATCCAAATGCGTCATCGCTACTTTTCCATCATATGTATTTAAAAATTCAGGATTCAAGTCGCGCGCCGCTTTCAATATTTGTGAAAAACGTTTGCCAATTTTATCGTTGCTCGCCGTCAATTGAGACAAATCTGGCAAAGCATAACTACTCGTAAACCACGGCTTTCCAAATTTATCAAAACTCGTCATCTGCAAATCACTCAAGGTTTCGTTGTCCAGTATTTCCAAATTCTGCCCTAATTTAGTCGGTAATGCCAATGCTAATGCACCATCTAAAACGAAGTATTCACCAGTTAATAACAGCTTACCGTTGGCTCGAAATGTTTTTTTCATAGTAGCTTTTGTTGCATTTTGCGGAAGTTATAAAGTAAGCGTTACTTTCAAAAGTAATGCTTACTTTGCAATCATTTTAAAAGCATTAAATCGCCATTTTCTTTTCTCGGTTTAAAAATTCGCGGACAGCAGTAAACGAAACCAACTTATCCTTGAAATAAACCACCGCTGCTTTTATCTCTTTTTCCGTTGCGCCAAAGTGATTTAAAATATTAATCAAATGCATTTTCATGTGCCCTTTTTGGATGCCCGTCGTAGTTAATGACCGCAATGCACCAAAATTTTGCGCCAAGCCAGTCGAAGCAATTATCATCATTAATTCGCTGGCGGAAGGGTTACCCAATAATTCTAATGAACGCTTTGCTATTGGGTGCAATTTGGTTAATCCACCGACCGTTCCGACAGCAATTGGTAAGTCTAGCCAGAATTTAAAAACCCCATTTTCAATGGTGCAATGGCTGAGGCTTCGGTATTGTCCATCGCGCGAGGCGTAAGTGTGTCCGCAAGCCTCAATTGCTCGGAAATCATTGGCAGTTGCGAGTACAACGGCATCGATTCCGTTAAAAATCCCTTTATTATGAGTCGTTGCGCGTGAAGGGTCAATTTGGGCAATTCGGACAGCTTTGTAGAATTTTTGTGCGAAAATTTCGGCAGTCATGCCGTTTGGAAACTGACCCAATTTCTCAATCGGACATTCCACGGATACCCGTACCAAACATTCAGGGGTATAGTTGGATAAAATGCACATGATTACAGACAATTCTTCTTCAGTTTCCTCAAAGTCTGGATGCGTTGCCACGAAAGCAGAAAGCGTTTGACCGAAAGATTCTAAGACGGAATTGATGAAATTCGCGCCCATGCTATCGCACGTTTCAAACGTCGCTTTAATTTGGTAATAATCGGGTTCTAGGTTGGTTAAATCCAATAAATGAATGTCCAAAATACCGCCACCTCGATTGTCCATATTATGGGTAATCGCTGCTGAATCTTCGCGCAACTTTTCTTTTAACACAGGAAATAACGCCTGTAATTTTTCAAAAGAACCTCCCCAGCTAAAATGAACTTGTCCCATCTTTTTCGTTCCAATAACTTCCGCTTTAAATCCACCTCGGTTCATCCAAAATTTTGCTGCTGCAGACGCTGCTGCCACCACCGAACTTTCCTCAATCACCATCGGCACCGCATACGGTTTACCATTAATTATAAAATTCGGCGCGACGCTGTAAGGCAAATAATAATTGCTAATCGTATTTTCACTAAATCCGTCCATCACTCGCTGCTGCGACTCGTCTTCATGCCAAAAACTCATCAATTCCCGCATCACATTCTCAGGGTCTTTAAAAAAGTTTTTGACCAACCATTTTATCTTTTCTCGCTTAGAGAGTTTAGAAAATCCCGATATAATTTTGTCCTTTTCCATGTCTTGTGTTGCGGGTTGAAGAGGTTGCGGATTACGATTGCGAGTCGCGGGTTGCATACGTGACTTTTACTCGTCATGCATGCAACCCGGAACTCGCAACCCGTAATCCGGAACTCGCAACCCGTTTACTTAATTTTTAAGAAGGCTTTCGCCAATTCTAGTCCTTGCACCTGCGCATTCACGTATTCCGTCAATTCATCGTAACTGCCTCGCGCATGTTTTAAAAATGCTGAAGCTTGTCCATAAATTGATGGCATTTTACATTTATTAATCAAATAATAGCCATCCAAAAAGGTCTGCACACCACCGGAGATAATAATTTCAGGACATTTAATCTTGTTGCTCAAGTACTGAAATTTATTGACCATTTCGACCATATTCTCCGCTGAGTGACCGACCAAAGCCAATTGGCTGTAAATTTCACGGCGCATTGCATCGCTGCGTTCCAATTCAAGTTTAGCAAAGTTTGTTCCGCCATTTGCCGCAAAATCAATCGCTGCCAATGGCATTTGCAATAGCGCTTTCAGACTTTCCTGCCCCATTCCCTGCCCAACTTCTTTTACAATTGTCGGTCTGTCCACTTTATCTAAATATGCTGAAATCGTTTCAATTGGTGATTTTTTAAAACGATCGCCCTCCGGTTGCAGCCATTCTTGTAACGGATTAACGTGAATAATTAACCCATCGGCTTGCAATTTATCTAAAAGGTTATTGACCCGCCAAAGTTCTCCTTTTTCAACTAATTGTTCCAATTGAGCAATCCCCAAATTCGCAAACAAAGGAGCGTCACCCATCAATTTTCGCACATCAAAATCCGCTAAGTTTTCATCATCAAACAAAATCGACCGACAAGAGCCTAGACCCATGCCCATACCGAAATCCTTGCAGGCGCGCGCGAGGTTTTGGTTAATTGTTTTCGCCAATTCTGTACCGCCCGTCATACTGGAAACCCAAAGTGGGATGCGCATCGTTTTGCCCAAAAATTGAAAATCACCCCAACTATTTTGTTCTGGGTGTGCAGCTAATAGCGGTTCGTAATAAAATCTTTGGTCCACCTCACTACTCGTCACTTGTGATTTAAAAGCCAGTTCGATGTGGTCTTTTTTACGTTCTGCCGCCGTTGGGTCATCATCGGGACAAAAATTTCCGTCTAAATTTTCCATTAAAAAAAGGTATTTTGAAAAAAAGGAAACCAGTTGCCTGAGCAGTCCTTTTTTCTATTTGTGCAAAGGTAGGGTATAGCCCTCAAATAATCGAATGCAATAACAAAGTGGTAGGGAAATGGTTTGTATTTTGAAGAAGAGACTATTGGAAAGGAACATTTTTGGGAATTTTGAAAAAGAAAGAGGTAATTTTCTAGAAAAATTAACCTCTTTCGAATCGTCGAAAAACTACCGCAGAACGGTATACGTTTGGTTTTTTGAAATCATAATTTAAAATTCACTGGTAAATTAAATTGTACTCGCGTTGAAATGCCACCTTGTTTACCTGATGTCCAGATAGGCATAGATTTCACTACTCGCTGCGCTTCTTTTCCACAATTACCACCAATATCGCGCATAATCGTTACTGCTGAAATGCTACCATCTTTTTTTACAACAAATTGAATATAGACTACGCCTTGAATGCCTTTTGATATGGCAATATCTGGATAATCGACGTTGTGTTGTAAGTATTTAAGGAGTTTGAATTCTGCGCATTTTTGTTTTTCAGCGATGGACAAGTTTTCCGTTTCGCAGCCTGGGAAACGGGGCATTTCTTCAGCGACTAATAGTAGAGGCGACGGATTGCTTTGCTTGACTGTGGGCGTGCTTGCCTTAATCGTTGTGGGAGAATACTTTGATTTTCTGGACTTTTCTAGTGGTAAATTATAGTTAGTACTGCTGTCTTTTTTTTCAAAAACAGTTGTCTCTTCGCTATTATTTTGACTAATAAAAATTTGTTTTTTTGACTTCGGTGGCTTCGGTTTTTCCTTTTTTAAAATAGGCGAAACTTCGATACTTTTTAAATCTCTTACCAAAATGCGTTCCTTCGGACTTTGCCATTTTGTAGGCATTTTTTCTAATAAAAAATTAAAAATCAGCAGTAAGGAAATAGCTGCCCAAACTATTTTGAAGATTAGAATGTTGAATCGTTTTAGTTTTGTAATAAAATTATTTTTCATAGACAAAATTTATCTCGCTGGCGATTTCATTTTAATTGATGAATCTGGATTAAATTTTGGTGGGTAAGCAGTGAAGTATTTGGTAAAAAGGGGTATTTTTGCACACTTTTTAGCATTTTCATTAAATTGATAAAGCATTGATAGAATTTTCAAGATTTGAATTAGAGAACGGATTGCGGGTATTGGTACACGAAGATGACAGCACGCCGATGGCAGCTGTGAATTTATTGTACAATGTAGGGGCGCGCGACGAATCACCGGAGAAGACAGGATTTGCTCATTTATTCGAGCATCTGATGTTTGGTGGCTCTAAGAATGTGCCTGATTTTGACGACCCGATTCAGTTAGCGGGGGGAGAGAATAATGCCTTTACAAATAGCGACATCACCAATTTTTATGAATTGATGCCTGCTGAAAATTTGGAAATTGCGCTGTGGTTGGAAAGTGATAGAATGTTGTCGTTGAATTTTGATGAGGAAGTATTGGATGTGCAGCGAAAGGTGGTGATTGAAGAATTTAAGGAAACTTGTCTGAATCAACCTTACGGTGATGCTTGGCATCATTTGTCGGAACTGGCGTATAAAGTGCACCCGTATCGCTGGCCAACAATCGGCATTGTGCCCAAGCACGTCGAAGATGCTACAATGGACGATGTGAAGGATTTTTTCTACCGTTTTTATCGTCCGAATAATGCAATTTTGGTGATTGCCGGAAATGTAAAATTGGCGGAGATAAAAGTGTTGGTTGAAAAATGGTTTGGTGACATTCCACGAGGAGAGGTTGCGAAACGGGTATTGCCACAAGAACCACCACAGGTAAAGTTTGAACGAAAATTGCAACAAGCCAACGTTCCTGTTGATGCATTATATTTGGCATTTCACTGTCCGTCACGTACGGATGAAAATTTTTATGCTACGGATTTATTGACGGATGTGTTGAGTAATGGACCCTCTTCGCGACTGTTTCGGCGGCTGTTGAAAGAGCAAAAATTGTTTTCGAGTATCGATTGCTACATTACGGGGAATATTGACCCAGGCTTGTTAATTATTGAAGGAAAACCAGCGGATGGTGTGACTTTAGAAATTGCTGCTGCTGCGATTTGGAAAGAAATTGATGATTTAAAAGCTAATTTAATTTCAGAACGAGAGTTGCAAAAACTGAAAAATAAAATTGAAAGTTCTTTAGTTTTTTCGGAAACGAACGTTTTAAATAAAGCGATTAATCTGGCATTTTTTGAATTAATTGGTGATGCAAACCAAATTAATGATGAAGTTCAATTGTATGAAAAAGTGACGACTGCTGATGTTCAAAGAATGGCAAATGAGTTGTTGACGGAAGAGAATTGTTCCGAACTTTTATATAAAGCAAAACAAGAAGAATTGGTTGTTGAAACGGATTAATTAACCTTGTCTAATTCCAAGTATAAGTCAATTTACGAACAAACTAATACACCAATTAATATGGCACTTACCGAATCAAATATGCTTCCTCTGGGCACAAAAGCTCCTGATTTTACATTATTGGACACTGTTTCTGGCAAAGATTGGAGCTTGGCAGGATTAGCTTCTGGCAAAGCGACCGTTATCATGTTCATTTGTAATCATTGCCCGTATGTTATTCATGTGAATTCAGAAGTTAAGCGATTGTCGGATGACTATTTGGCAAAAGGCGTGAACTTTATCGCGATTAGCTCGAATGATGTAGATAATTATCCGCACGATTCGCCTGCTTTGATGACGAAGTTAGTAAAAGAGGAAGGCTTTAATTTTCCGTATTTATATGATGAAAGTCAGGATGTAGCGAAGGCCTATGATGCGGCTTGTACACCCGATTTTTATGTTTTTGATGGCGATTTGAAATTGGCGTATCGTGGTCGATTGGATGATTCACGACCAGGTTCAAAAACGGAATTGACGGGAGGAGATTTGCGAGGTGCGATTGATGCAGTTTTGGAAGGAGGCGAGGTTTCAAAGAAGCAATATCCAAGTGCTGGTTGTAACATTAAGTGGAAGAAGTAGCCAAGTTGTGGGTTACACGTTGCGAGTTGCCATTGAGAAGTGTACTCATCCTGTTGGCAACGCGTAACTCGCAACCCATTTATTTTCCAAAAAAACGATTAAAAATAGCCAAAATAACATAGATTAAAATCATAATTGGAAGAACGACCTCTTTTTCTTTCAAAAAAATTAAGGATAAAATAGCTGTTCCTAAAAATAGAAATCTCTTCTCATTTCCTTCCCACTTTAGATTCTTAAATTTAAAACTAAACATCGAGAATTCTGATACCAACAAATAACTTAAGGCTAAAATATTAATGCCTAGGAAAATGGGATTGATGACAAACTCTGCCAATCCATAAGAATTAAAATGAAAAACCATTAATAATCCGAGTGTGTACATGGTCGTTGCAGGTGTGTTCAAACCAATAAAATTTTCTGTCTGTCGCGTATCTATGTTGAACATGGCTAACCGTAAACCAGAAAACATCGATACCAAAAACGCAGGTGTAGCTACTAACGTCAATTCTATCGGCAAAGCATCTTGCCCTTCTAAACTTTTGACCAATAAAATATAAAAAATAGCGCCTGGCACAACACCAAAAGAAACCATGTCTGCCATTGAGTCTAACTCTTTTCCTAAAGGAGAATTGACCTTTAACCAACGTGCAATCAACCCATCCAAATAGTCCGCCACCCCGCCTGCGATGCTGAACCAAAAAGCTTGTACAAACTGGCCGTAAAAGATACTAGCTACAGCGCAGCAGCCACAAAAAAGATTGAAAAGAGTTATTGTATTTGGAATATGTTTTTTCATGCTTATCGTGTTGAGACGTATTGCAGGTTAGGCGTTGTGGGTTGCCAATATGATATACGTACACGTCTCGAAGGCAACCCGCAACTCGCAACGCGAAAGCTGTAAAAGTACCTAAATATTTTGATTGACAATTCGCACGACAAAAAGAAAACGGAATCCTTTATTATTGCTGACAAAACCTCTTTCTTTGTCGCGTGTTTAATTTGTATGACAACAAATTCTCCCACATCGACGATTCCTTTAGATAAGCCCATTTTGTTATTTGATGGCGTTTGTAATTTTTGTAACAGCAGCGTGC
>JBLHWU010000049.1:0-32405 GCA_047629355.1 Saprospiraceae bacterium
CTTTTTCCGAACCCTCTATTTTATTGATTGAAGGCACTTATGTTACCCATTTGAAGAAGATTGATGTGCAGATTTTTTTAAATAAAAACTATAAAGATACCTACGAAGCGCGCATGGACCGAGGGCGCGACCAAGGGACTGATTTTGTAGAAAAAGTATTGGCGATAGAACACGAACTCATTGCACCAGATGCTGAAAAAGCAACGCTGTTAATTGATAAAGATTACCAAATAACTTCCGTCGTCAAACAAAGCAATTGGTGGAAAGAAAGCATTATGTATCAGATTTATCCGCGAAGCTTTCAGGATAGTGATGGCGATGGATTTGGTGATTTGCAGGGCATTATTTCGCGACTGGATTATATTGCAGATTTGGGCGTGAATTTGATTTGGTTAAGTCCCGTTTATCCAACGCCAGACAAGGATTATGGCTATGACATTAGTGATTATTACGGCATTGATGAGCGATACGGGACGATGGCTGATTTTGAGGAATTGTTAGAAAAAGTGCATCAAAAAGGCATGAAATTAATCATGGATTTGGTCGTTAATCATAGTTCTGACCAGCATGCGTTTTTTCAAAAAAGCAGAGCCTCAAAAGACAATGAATACCGCGATTATTACATTTGGCGCGACAATATTGATGGCAATCCACCGAACAACTGGCTGGCGTTTTTTGGTGGTCCCGCTTGGACATTAGACCCTTTGACCGATAGTTGGTATTTACAATTATTTACGCCTGAACAGCCTGATTTTAATTGGGAAAACCCAAAGGTTCGGGAAGAGGTTTATAAAAATATGACCTATTGGTTAGACAAAGGTGTGGATGGTTTTAGAATGGATGTCATTTCGTTGATAAGTAAGCGTCCGGGGTTGCCCAATTGCCCTTCTTCGTCAATTATGGACATGATAGATTTTTATGCGAACGGACCAAAAATCCACGAGTATTTGCAAGAAATGAATGAAAAAGTATTGAGGAAATATGATATCGTTACGATTGGGGAAGGACCAGGAATTACCACCGAAGTCGCACTGGATTACATCGGTGAAAATCGCAAGGAACTGAATATGGTCTTTCAGTTAGATTTGATGTTTGGCGACCACGGAAGAGGTGGGAAATTTGACATCAATCCCATGTCTATCGTGAAGATGAAGCGGATTTTAGACGGCTGGGATTCAGCGACCGCAGACGGTGGTTGGAATAATGTCTTTTTAGACAATCATGATTTCCCCCGCATGGTTTCTCGGTTTGGCAATGACGGCAAATATCGCGAACAGTCTGCAAAAATGCTGGCAACAATGCTTTTGACGATGCGCGGAACACCCTGTATTTACCAAGGTAGCGAAATCGGCATGACCAATGTTGCCTTCGACAATCCTGACGATTATAAAGATGTGGAAGCAGTCAATTATTTTAAAAATATGCGGGAAGAAGGCGGTTCGATGGAAACAGCCTTAAAAAACATGCACATTCAAGGACGCGACAATGTCCGTACGCCAATGCAATGGGATGACAGTGTCAATGGTGGATTTAGCACCACTCCTCCGTGGATAAAATCCAATCCAAATTATTCAAGCATCAATGTGGAACAAGCAATAAAAACAGAAGGTGGTATCTTAGATTATTATAAAAAAATGATTCAATTTAGAACATCTAACTCTGAATTTACGCATGGTGAGTATCATTCTTTGACCCCAAATCATCCGACGCTTTATTGCTACGAGAGGATTTGGAATGAAGTGTCCTTTATTATTTGTTTGAATTTTTCATCAGAACAACAAACGATACCAGCTGATTTAAAATTAGCTACTTTCAATGGCGTATTTGGGAATATTAATGCGCCTAATAAAGATATTTTACAACCATGGGAAGGAACTATTTATTGCAATAAATAAACAGTTTTTATAAAAAAACACCCATTTTTATTGCTTTATTAACGAATAAATTAGTAAATGTTTTGTTTCCTGAATAGCAATATTGAAAGTATACTTCATTTTTTTATTGTAAAAAAATTTTGAATTGTAGAAATTATTTTAGATATTTGCCTTATTCTTTGAGTGTATTTTTTATACTAAATAAATCTTGGTTAACAATTTTATCAGCAATATACATCTTCTTTTTTAAATCATTTTTCATAATACTTGTATCATTTTTTGGTACGCCAAATAGAATATTTAGCTCAATGCTTCACTGCATATTTGAGGTTCATTTATAAAACTGTCCAACACGGACTCATGGCTTCCAAGCCTTAATAAAACAAAAGTATTTATCTGTTTTTTTTTACTAATTTTAATCTAAATTATAGTAGTGTATGAAACTTAAATTCAATATTTTTTTGCGCTGTCTTTCGATGCTCCTTTTGATAGGAGGTCTTAGCAGCACTGCATTAGCGCAGCGTACCATTTCAGGTACGATTACCGATGCAGAATCAGGTGACCCGTTAATCGGGGCAAACGTATTGGTTGTCGGTTCCTCAGTTGGTACGGTAACTGATATCGACGGTAAATACTCGTTGAATGCGCCTGCGGACGCTAAACAGGTAGAAATTTCTTATACAGGATACTCGACTCGTACGGTTGATATGGGTGCATCGAATGTGATGGACTTTAAATTATCTTCTGGTGAGTTGTTGGATGAAATCGTGGTTATTGGTTATGGAACGCAAAAACGTTCTGATGTAACTGGTGCAATTTCTACGATTAGTGCTAAAGACTTTAACGCAGGTATCATCACCAATCCTGATCAATTGATTCAGGGTAAAGTAGCGGGTGTACAAGTAACTAACAATAGTGGTGCGCCAGGTGGTGCGTCTACGGTTCGGATTCGGGGTGTCTCTTCGATTCGTTCTGGTAGTGAGCCATTGTATGTAGTTGACGGTGTACCTTTGGATGGTCGTACAGCGACTCCTGGTTTGAACGGTACTGACTTGGGAAATTTCCCTGGAGTAAACCCATTGACTTTCTTGAACACTTCTGATATTGCTTCGATTGACATCTTGAAAGATGCTTCTGCTGCAGCTATTTATGGTTCTCGTGGTGCAAATGGCGTAATCTTGATTACAACTAAAAAAGGTATCCCAGGCAAAACTGTAGTAGAAGTTCAAATGGGTGCGGGTATTAGTAATATTGCAAATACCTATGATGTATTAGATGGTGACGGCTATCGTTCTGCTCTAAACCGTTATAACGGTGCAGCAGCGACTCCAGCAGACCGACCATTTATTGTTCGAGACGAAGAAGGAAATCCTGTTTTAGCAAACGGTAATGAGCAATTATTGGGTGATGAAGGTCAAAGTGTAGATGCGCAAGATGAAATCATGCAAACGGGTATCACACAAAACTACAGTATTGCCTTCAGTGGAGGTAACGAAGATGGAAATTACCGACTTTCAGCAGGCTATCAAGACCAAGAAGGTATTGTTAAGAAAACAGGCTTGAAAAAGTATGTAGCTTCTTTACGTGGTAACTATAAATTGTTGGATAGCAAGCGTTTGAACTTAGATTATAATGTAACCGTTTCGCATGTTAAACTACAATCTGCACCGATTTCTACTGATGCTGGTTTTACTGGTAACTTGGTTGGTCAGGCTCTACAGTGGAATCCAACGAGTCCATTATACGATGCTGATAGCGATACTGGCTTCAATATTTTGAAAGGTTCTTCGACAATTAATCCAGTAGCGATGTCTGCTGCTTATGAAGACGAATCTAACACAACCAATGTATTTGCGTGGATTGCACCATCTTTCGAGATTGTAGATGGATTGACTTATAAATTCAATTACAGTATTTTTCACGGTATTGGTGACAGAAATGTATCTATCAACCGTTTCATCAACTTGCAAAATGTAGAAGATAGAGGATTTGCAGCAGTTGGAACTCAAAAATTAACGACTCAGTATCTTGCTCATACTTTAAACTATGAGACTAAGTTAGCTGGTAATAACTTATCTTTATTGGGTGGTTTTGAATACATCAACTTTTCTAATAAAGGAACTGGAATTACAGGTCGTGATTTTGAAAACAATGGCATTGCTTATACCGACCAATTGCAAGGATCATCTGATGCAAACCGTTTGGTTAGTTCTTTTAATGAAATCGAATCTGAGCTACAGTCATTTTTTGGTCGAGTAAATTATGATATTCAAGGTAAATATTTGTTCACAGCAACTGTGCGTGCCGATGGCTCAAGTAAATTTGGTGAAAACAACAAATATGGTATTTTCCCATCTTTCGCTGCTGCTTGGAATATTACAAATGAAGATTTTGCTCCAGCAATTTTTGACCGTTTAAAACTACGGGCTGGTTGGGGTATTACAGGTAATCAAGAATTTCCTGCCGGTGCTTCTCAAAGACAGTTTACTGTACAGAATGGAGGAGGAACTACAGAAACAACTGCTGCTAATCCAGATTTGCAATGGGAAGAAAGTACTACTTTTAACGTAGGAATAGATTTCGCTATCGCCAATTATCGCTTAGTAGGTTCTGTTGAATATTTCAATAGAACGACTAGTGACCTTCTTTTCAGCGGTGCTTTAGCAGCACCTGCTCCAAATATTTCTATCTTTAGAAACCTTCCTGGTGAAATTGTCAATTCAGGAGTTGAATTGGCATTGAGTGCTATTTTGGTAGATAAAGGTAACTTGACTTGGGATTTAGGAGCAAATGTAGCTTTCATTAAGAACGAATTGAGAAATTTCCCTCAAATTGAGGAAGTTGGTGGATTGTTTGGACAAGGTATTTCTGGTACAACTGCTCAACGTTTTGTAGATGGACAACCACTATATAGCTGGTACACTAGAGATTTCATTGAAATTGGAGATGACGGACAAAGCATTTATGCTGAAAATGAAGCAAGAAAGTATTTAGGTGATCCACTTCCTGATATGCTTTTGGGTGTTTTTACAAACGTAAAATACCAAGGATTTAGTTTGAATCTTGCGTTCAATGGTTCTTTTGGTCAAACAATTTATAATAATACGGCTAACACCGTAATTGGAATTGGTAACTTAGGTACTCGTAATATAGATGCAGCTTTGTTAGATGGTGATGTTTTAGAAGCGCCTTCTAATGCAATTAAAGCTTCTGATCGATACATTGAAAGTGCAGATTACATCAGGTTGAACAACGCTACACTTGCTTACCAATTTGGTGATGTTTGGGGCTTGAAAGGCTTGCAAGTTTCTATTACTGGTCAAAATTTATTAGTAATTACGGACTATTCAGGTTTTGATCCAGAAATCAATACTGTAAATACGAATGCTAACGGTGTTCCATCTTTCGGTATTGAATATACTCCTTATCCAACGGCAAGAACTTTTCTTGTGGGTGTAGGATTTAAATTTTAAACCAAGATTGATTTTTAGGATTATAATTTGAAGTCAGTTTTTAGCGGGTGTTTACCATTTTACAGTTTTAATGATGGTAAACACCTACTAAAACAAAGAACTTTACTAATTTTAAATTAAAAAGAGTGTTAGAATAGCTACTGCATTTTATGCAAAAAATTTAACACTTAGATTTAACAATTTTTAAAAAATATAAAATGAAATTAAATAATTTTGTTTACGCTTTTCTTCTACTTGGCTTTTTGTCAAGTTGTTCTGACTTAGAAGAGGAACTATCTGACACAGTAAGTGCAGAAGTTGCTTTGGAAGGAGATGTGGATGTAGATGCTCTTTTAGCGGGTGTTTATAATGGATTACAATCTCCTTATCAAGACCAAGCAGGAGTTTGGGCAGCAAGTCAGTTTCCTTCTGACGAAACACTCGGACCTACTCGTGGACCAGACTGGGATGACAATGGGGTATGGAGAGTATTACATGACCACACTTGGGATGCAGACCATGCCTTTTTGGGTGCAACTTTTAATAGTTTATTACAACTTGTTTACAGTACTTCTGTAATTATAGAAGAAGCAAACCCAACGCCAGAACAAGCTGCCGAAGCTCGTTTTTTACGTGCTTTTGCAATGTTTACTGTTCTTGACGGATGGAATCAAGTACCTTTCCGTGAAAACTTGAAAGATTTTGCGCTTGATCCAATAGTTTTCACTGGTAATGACGCTTTAGACTTCATAATTAGTGAAGTAGAAAAAGCACAAGCTGACCTTCCTGATGGGCCTGCTTCTCGCGCCAACAAAAATGCTGCTAAAGTATTATTAATGAAAGCGTATTTGAACAAAGGAGTTATTGCCAATCGTGCTAATCCAAGTTTCGAAACTGCTGATATGACCAGAGTTGTTGCTTTGGCTGACGAAATTATCGACGGAGGAAATTATTCTTTGGCTGAAAATGTTTTTGACAACTTTGCACCTAATAATGGTCAAATTTCTACAGAAAATATTTTTACAGATGAAAATGTAGCAGGACAAGCAGGAGGAAGCGGTAATAGCATCCGTTCTCGTTGGTTTTGTAGCTTACACTATAACCAAAATCCTTCTGGATGGAATGGTTTTACTACTTTAAGTGCATTTTACGACTCTTTCGAAGATGGTGATATGCGTAAATACAATGAATATCCTGGTATCTTTGAAGAAGGTGGTGTAAATAGTGGTTTCTTGATTGGTCAACAGTTTGATGCCGATGGCGTTGCGTTGCAAGATCGTAAAGGTAATCCATTATCTTATACGCGTGAAGTTGCATTAGTTGAAACTGGTGCTAACTTAGAGGTTACTGGTATTCGTCCACAAAAGTACCCAATTGATTATGCCAATGGTGACAATGTTGATAACGACGCTGTTCTTTATCGCTATGCAGATGTTTTGTTGATGAAAGCGGAAGCTTTGTTGCGAAATGGCAATGCGGGTGAAGCGACTTCAATCGTTAACGAAATCCGAACTAAGCGGATGACTTCTGAGTTTAGCACAATGAATTTGGAGATGTTGTTGGACGAGCGTGGTCGTGAGTTGTATTGGGAAGCACACCGTCGTCAAGACCTTATCCGTTTCGGCAAGTTCTTGGATGCGTGGGAAAATAAGCCTGCTACTGGCGAAGAAAGATTGTTGTTCCCAATTCCAAATACGGCATTGGCAACTAATCCTAATTTGATGCAGAATCCTGGTTATTAATCTTAATTGATTATCGGGATTTATTGATATAAAAAACAGGTTGTTCATTGGTTTGGACAACCTGTTTTTTTGTATATTTGCAAAGTTTTACTAAACTTTTAAAGTTTAGTAATCTTAACTTTTTCAGCCAACCCTTCCTACACATTTCACCAATAGCGTTTTCAAAACTATGAAGTCAAAACTACTGCTAATTATATGCCTTGCCTGTTGTTTTTCTAATTGTGAAAAAGAACCCACCAAAGCCCCTACCCTCTTTGAAAAAATAGCCCCCAAAGATTCTGGCATTTCCTTTATCAACCAAGTCGAAAACACCGAAGGTTTCAACATTTTTAGTTACCGAAACTTCTACAACGGCGGCGGCGTTTCTACGGGCGATATTAATAACGATGGCTTGGCAGATGTTTATTTCACCAATAATATGGGGAAAAATAAACTGTTTTTGAATGAAGAAAATTTCAAATTTAAAGACATTACCGAGACCGCAGGTGTGGGCGGAAAAGGCAACTGGAGCACAGGCGTAGCGATGGTCGATATTAATGCGGATGGATTACTGGATATTTATGTTTGCAATGCAGGTTTTGACCGCGCGGTAAAGGAAGGTGGCAATTCCAAAAATGAATTATTTATTAATAACGGGGATAATACGTTTACCGAAAAAGCAGCTGATTATCAACTCGACGAAAATGGCTATACAACTCACGCGGCTTTCTTTGATTACGATATGGATGGCGATTTAGATTGTTACATTTTGAACAATAGCTTCATGCCCGTCAATACCTTGAATTATAGCAACAAGCGGAAAGTCTATGCAAAAGACTGGCCAGTTAAAGATTTTTTGAAAGGCGGCGGTGATAAATTATTGCGCAATGACGACGGACAGTTCAACGACGTGACCGAAGCAGCAGGGATTTATGGCAGCTTGATTGGTTTTGGATTGGGCATCACAATTGGCGATGTCAACGGAGATAACTTATTGGATATGTATGTGTCTAATGATTTTTTTGAAAGAGATTACCTTTATCTTAATCAAGGTGACGGAACGTTTAAAGAAGATATTAAAAATTGGATGGGACACCTTAGCCTCTCTTCAATGGGCGCGGATATGGCGGACATTAACAATGACGGTTACCCCGAAATTTTCGTTACTGAAATGCTTCCTGAATCTGATTATCGACGAAAAACAACAACGATGTTTGAGAATTACAATACGTATTATCTCAAGCAACAGCGCGACTTTTACCACCAATATATGCAAAACACTTTGCAACTGAATAATCAAAACGAAACCTTTAGCGAGATTGCACATTACGCAGGCGTGGCGGCGAGTGATTGGAGTTGGGGTGCACTGATGTTTGATGCAGACAATGATGGCTACCGGGATATTTACGTTTGCAATGGCGTTTATAATGATGTAACTAACCAAGATTTCATGGACTTTTTTGCCAATGATGTGATGCAAAAAATAGCTTTAACTGGTAAAAAAGAGGATTTGCAAAATGTTATTGACAATATGCCTTCCGTTCCTCAATTGAATAAATTGTACGTGAATAATAAAAACCTGCAATTCAAAGATTTGGGTATAGAATGGGGCTTCGATACGCCAAGTTTTTCCAACGGGGCGGCTTATGCGGATTTGGATAATGACGGCGACTTGGATTTGGTGGTTAATAACTTGAATCAGGAAGCGATGGTTTATAAAAATCATGCTGATACATTCTTTAAAAATCATCATTTGACCTTGCAGTTAACTGGCGAAGGGGACAATACTTTTGCGATTGGTGCAAAAGCAACTTTATATCGAAAAGCGGATGTTTTGACGACACAACTCATTCCAACTCGTGGTTTTCAATCCTCTATTGATTATAAAATGGTGTTTGGTTTGGGCGAAGATGCTGAAATTGATTCTTTGGTGGTGACGTGGCCGAATTTGCGGAAAACCGTTATTTTAAATCCACCAATTGATACTTTATTAAAAATTTCTATTCAAAATACATCCAACCAAATTGCAAAAAATAATGCTACTCAAGAAGCGACCAATCCAATTTTAAAATCAATAAAAAACGATTTTGCAATTCCTCAAGAAGACCAATTTATTGATTTTTTTCAAGAAGGGCTGACCATGCGGATGCTTTCCCGAGAAGGTCCAGCCACTGCAATCGGCGATGTGAATGGAGATGGACGAGATGATGTTTTTATTGGAGGGGCAAGTGGAAAATTTGCTAATTTATATCTACAGACAAATAACGGTTTCAAACCTAAAGCACAATTAACTTTTGAAAAAATTGGAGACGGAGAAGATACCGCTGCTGCTTTTTTTGATGCAGATAAAGACGGTGATTTGGATTTATACATTGGAACGGGTGGCAACAACCGCGCAGCAGGAACACCCGATATGCAAGACCGTTTTTTGATAAATGATGGCAAAGGTAATTTTACACAAGTAGAAAAAGCCCTACCAATTAACGGTTTCAATACCTCAATTGTGCTGCCTTATGACTTTGATGGCGATGGCGATTTAGATTTATTTGTGGGAAGTCGCAGCGTGCCGAATCAATATGGGATGCCTGCACGAAGTTATCTTTTTGACAATGATGGAAATGGAAAATTCACGGACGTGACGCGCGATAAAGCCGCTGATTTAATGAAATTAGGAATGGTCACTTCCGCAACGTTAACAGATATTGATGGAGACAATCAACCTGAATTACTAATCGTTGGAGAATGGATGTCACCGAAAATTTTCAGTATAGAAAGCGGGAAATTGATAAAAACAGCCAATCCGTTATCCAATTACTCCGGTTGGTGGTACGCCGTGGAAACCGCTGATTTGGATGGGGACGGCGACCAAGATTTAGTGATGGGCAATCGAGGGGAGAATTTCTACCTCGCTGGTACTGCTGATAAACCCATTAAATTATGGGTTTATGATTATGATAAAAACGGAACGGTTGAAAAAATAATGACGCAGCAAATTGATGGAAAAGATATGCCTGTGGCCATGAAAAAGGAATTGACAGGACAAATTAATAGTCTTAAAAAACAGAGCCTGAGGCATACAGAATATGCGATAAAATCTATTCAAGATTTATTTCCCAAAGAGATTTTGGATAAGGCTTATGTGATGGAAGGCAATTATTTTAAATCGGTCGTTGCCCTGAATGACGGGAAAGGTAATTTTACAATGAAACCCTTGCCTTCAGCGGTTCAGTTGTCTTGTATCTGTGGAATTTATTGTAAAGATTTGAACGGAGATGGACAAAAAGATTTGATACTGGCAGGAAATGACGAAGGCTTTATGCCACAATTTTCGAAATTAGATGCCAGTTATGGACATGTCTTAATGAATCAGGGGAATGGTGATTTTGAAGAATTACAAAGTGACCAATCTGGCTTTTTAGTACGGGGAGATGTGAAGGCAATTCAGGAAATTGAGGTTGGTGGGAAGCGACATTTATTGGTGACGATTAATGGGAAACAGCCGAAATTGTATGCGGTGAATTAATATATTTTTAGAAAAGATTTTAACGGATTTAATTAAGTAACGGTGGAAGAATAACTCCGCCATCTGGCAACATTTATTTTGTTCTTAGTTTTTACTTTTTAAATAGGAGTTATCTCTACATAATGACTGTTTCAAAAGTGGAAAATAAGAGCAAAAAAAATACTTGATAGATGGCGGAGTTATTTTTTTACCGTTACTAAGAAGGTTACTAAAAGTAAGCTTCTTAGTAAAAAAGAAACTTAGGAAAATTAGACAATGATGATTTCAAAAAAAATAACAAGTTTTTTCGCCCTTTTGTTACTTCTGACTTTTTACAATTGTGCAAATGACTCTTCAAAAAATGGACAGAAGAGAACGAACGAATCTGCCCAGTTTACACTATTGAAAAGCACCGAAACAGGCTTGAACTTTGAAAATGTCTTAACTCAAGACTCCAAGTTCAACGTCTTCACGTACATGTATTATTTCAATGGTGGCGGCATCGCGACGGGCGACTTTAACCAAGATGGATTGGTTGATTTATACTTTACAAGCAATATGAGTTCGAATGGTCTGTATTTAAATAAAGGCGATTTTAATTTTGAAGATGTTGCGGAAGCAGCAGGTGTTATCGGTCAAAATGGTTGGACAGCAGGCGCAACGGTTGTGGATATTAATAACGACGGAATGCTGGATATTTACGTTTCTCAAATGGGCGATTACCAAGATATTAGAGGAAAAAACCAGCTGTATGTTTGCCAAGAAATAAAGGACGGCATTCCTGTTTTTGAAGACCAAGCGGCTTATTATGGTTTAGATTTTACTGGATTTGCGACACAGGCGGCATTTTTTGATTATGACTTGGATGGCGATTTGGATATGTATCAATTGAATCATTCTTTGCACGCCAATGGCACCTTTGGGCAACGTAAAAGTTTTGAGGAAAGACATCCTCAATCAGGCGATAAAATATTCAGAAACGAAGATGGGAAATTCATAGATGTCACCGAGGAAACTGGGATTTACAGTACCGTTATTGGTTATGGATTAGGCATCACGACTGGCGATATGAACTTGGACGGCTATCCAGACATTTACATTGGCAATGATTTTCATGAAAACGATTATCTCTATATCAATCAACAAAATGGTACTTTTAAAGAGGTTTTACGCGAACAAATGACGCATACCAGTCGCTTTTCGATGGGTGTAGATATGGCTGATTTGAATAATGATGGCTTCAATGAAGTCATTTCTTTGGACATGGCGCCTGCCGACCCCTTGATTTTAAAAAGCTCGTTGGGGGAAGATACTTATGGGACTTTTAGTTTTAAATTAGGCTATGGTTATCATCCACAATACGCCCGAAATGCTTTGCAATTCAATAACCAAAACAACACTTTTAGCGAAATTGGTGCATACGCCGATGTCTTCGCGACGGATTGGTCGTGGGGACCGCTATTCATGGATTTTGACCACGATGGGTACAAGGATTTGTTTATCAGTAATGGGATTCCTCGGCGAATGAACGATATTGATTATATTAAATTCCGGTCAGAAACACAGTTGAATTGGAAATCCGGTTTAGATAATCTGGAAGAAGATGATTTGAAATACGTGAATGAAATGCCCCAAATTAAGCTCCGAAACAAATTTTTCAAGAACAAACTATCTGGAAAAAAGAGCGAAGTAATCCAATTTCAAGACTTAGAAAATCAAATTGCCAACGATGCGACAAGTTATTCAAATGGTGCAATCTATGCTGATTTGGATAATGACGGCGACTTGGATATTGTGGTCAATAACATTGATGATGCACCATATATTTACAAAAATGAAACGATAGAAAAGAAAGTAGAAACGGATAACTATTTAAAATTAAAGCTAAAAGGTTCTCCTAAAAACATCAATGCAATTGGCGCCAAAATCCTTGTTTTTAAAGGCTCTGAGCAATTAAGTCAAGAAAACTTTCCAACCCGTGGTTATCAGTCTAATGTCGAAATCGGCATTCATATTGGTGTTGGGAATTCTGAAAAAGTAGACTCTGTTTTATTGGTTTGGCCAGATAGAACGGTGCAAAAGTTAACTAATATAGCATTCAATCAAACAACAGAAATCGCTTGGAAAGCAGGTTTGCCAACTTTCGACTTTTCCGTTTTAACGGAAAAAAAACAAGCGAGTATTGCTTTCAAAGATATTGCGGAAGCTGTTAACTTAAATATCAAACATAAAGAAAATCCATTTGTCGAATTCAATCGAGAAAAATTAATTCCACACATGGTTTCGCGCGAAGGACCAGCGGTCGCAGTAGGTGATGTGAATGGCGATGGTTTGGAAGATGTATTTTTTGGAAGTTCTAAACGAGAACGCAGTACATTGTATTTTCAACAAAAAAATGGAGAATTTGAGTTAACAAATACAGAATTTTTTGTTCAGGATTCCGTTTGGGAAGATGTCGATGCGGTTTTTGCAGATTTGGAAAATGACGGTGATTTAGACTTAGTGATTGCCTCCGGTGGAAATGAATACAAAGGCGAGAATGACCCCATGAAACAACGCACTTACCTTAATGATGGCAAGGGAAATTTCACGCGAAAAGACGTTTTCCCACCCACTTATATGACAGCTTCCTGTGTGCTACCCGCTGATTTTAATGGTGATGGTTTAGTTGATTTTTTCTTTGGTGGACGAGCAGTACCGTGGAATTATGGTAAAACACCTACGTCGCATTTATTTGAAAATAAAGGCAATGGAACGTTTGAAAATGTAACCGAAAAATATAGTGAAATGCTCGCCAAAACAGGCTTGGTCAAAAATGGAAATTGGGCAGATATGGATGCAGACGGCGACCTAGATTTAGTATTGGCAATTGAATGGGGCGTGGTTCAAATTTATCTAAATGAAGGTTCAAAATTCGTCAAAAAAGAAGCGACTACGGTGAAAGGTTGGTGGAACTTTGCCTTACCGAAAGATTTGGATGGCGACGGTGATTTGGATATTTTAGTAGGCAATACGGGGCAGAACTCTAAATTTAAACCAACAACAAAAGAACCCCTAAAACTATACATCAATGACTTTGATGACAACGACCAAATTGAGCAAATTTTGACCTATCACTTAGATGGCAAAGAGATTCCATTTGCCAATTATGAGGAATTGACGAAACAGTTGGTATTTTTGAAAAAACGGTATTTGTTATCAAAAGATTTTGCGAAAGCAAGTCTGCAAGAGATTTTTGGAAAAGAACAATTGAAGAAGTCAGAAGTACTAGAAGTCAATGAGTTATCCAGCGTTTGGTTAGAAAACACAGGAGATTTGACTTTTAAAACCCACCACTTACCTGACCGCTTACAGCTTTCGACAATGAATACGGCAATTGAATTAGAAGACGGCAATCAATTCTTAATCGCTGGAAATTTCCATGAAAACAATATTGAAATGGGTCGCTACAATGCTGACTATGGAAATGTTCTAAGTTTTGATACAAAAGGAAAAATGATGGTTCAGCCTTTAGAAAATGTTGCCTTAAACGGACAAGTTAGACACATCAAGTCAATTTCAATCAATGGGGAAACTTGTTATATCGTTGTTCAAAATAATGGAAAAACGATGGTTTTAAAAAAATAGGTATGACTAACGTTTCAAAAGAGACATATTCTATCATTATTTTTAAAATACGAGAAATTTTCCCTATGTTAGCACCTTCATTAACGAAATAACCCATTTGTAAATTTCAGATTTATAATAAGGACACAAACATGTTTATTTAGTTTTATAGGACAGTGGACTTTAGTCCACATTAATTTAAAAAACCTGCACATTGTGGACTAAAATCCACTGTCCTGTGATTCGAGCAAAATTGTCTGAATACTTACGTCTTAAAATATCACTAATTAATATATGAGTAACCTAAATTTAAAAGGAAAACAGGAGCAAACCTACGACGCTATCGTCATCGGTTCAGGTATAAGTGGTGGCTGGGCAGCGAAAGAATTGTGTGAAAAAGGATTAAAAACCATCATCTTGGAACGTGGTCGCATGGTCAAACATGTAGAAGATTATCCAACGGCCAATACACCACCCTGGAAATTACCCCTAAACAATAAAGTACCGCAAGAAGAAATCGAAAAACATTATTTTCAACAATCTCGAACGGGCTATACCATCCGCCAATCCACGAAGCATTGGTGGGTTAAAGATGATGAAAATCCTTATACTGAAGTCAAGCGTTTTGACTGGAATCGAGGCTATCACTTTGGCGGACGTTCTTTGTTATGGGGACGGCAATCTTATCGCTTGGCAGACTTAGATTTTGAGGCCAATGCTAAAGAAGGTGTTGGGACGGATTGGCCAATTCGCTACAAAGATGTCGCACCATGGTACGATTATGTGGAAGCACATGCTGGAATCAGTGGATCAAAGGAAGGCTTGAAACAATTACCCGACGGTGAATTTTTAGCGCCGATGGACTTTACTTGTTTGGAAAAACATGTCAAAGAACGCATCGAAGCAAGCTATAAAGACCGGATGATGACGATTGGTAGGGTTGCCAATTTATCACAAGCGCACCGAGGTCGATCTGCTTGTCAATATCGAAATTTATGTATGCGTGGCTGCCCTTATGGCGCGTATTTTAGTACGCAATCCTCTACTCTACCGCCTGCGCAAGCCACTGGAAATTTAACCATTCGCCCCTTTTCAATTGTTACAGAAATCATTTTTGACAAGAAAAAAGAAAAGGCAGTTGGCGTAAGAATTAAGGATTCAGAGACCTTAGAAACCACAGAATATTTCGCAAAAGTCATCTTTACTTGTGCATCTGCATTGGGTTCTACTTCTATTTTAATGAACTCTAAATCTGACCGTTTTCCAGAAGGAATGGGCGCAGAAAGTGGCGAATTGGGGCACAATTTGATGGATCACCATTTCAAAGTAGGCGCATCGGGCAGCTATGATGGTTTTAAAGACCAATACTACAAAGGGCGACGACCAAATGGAATTTATATTCCGCGTTTTCAAAATCTGCCCTGGGATGCAAGTACAAAAAAAGACTACCTCCGTGGCTATGGCTACCAAGGTGGTGGGCGACGTGGCAACTGGCAAAGAGCCGTAGCAGAACTGGGCTTTGGGGCAAAAATGAAGGAAGAAATGATGGAACCAGGCGGTTGGTCATTTGGAATCACGGCTTTTGGAGAATGCTTGCCTTATCACGAAAATAAGATTGTACTGAACCAAGAAGTGAAGGATAAATATGGTTTGCCAACGTTGACTATTGATTGTGAATGGAAGGAAAACGAATATTTAATGCGCGAAGATATGATTGTGCAGGCTGCAGAAATGCTTGAAAAAGCTGGACTAAAAAATGTTTCTAAACAAACCGCGGGGTCTGCTCCAGGTCAAGGAATTCACGAAATGGGCACAGCTCGAATGGGTACTTCCCCTAAAAATTCGGTACTCAACAAGTGGAATCAAGTTTGGGGTGCAAAGAACGTTTTTGTCACAGATGGGGCGTGTATGACTTCTTCGGCTTGTCAAAATCCATCTTTGACATATATGGCATTTACAGCACGAGCTGCGGATTATGCAGTGAAGGAATTAAATAAAGGAAACCTTTAAGAAAAATTAAAAATGAAGAATGATTCGCTAAAGTTCAATAGCTAATTATTTTTAAATAAGTACCTCGACGTAAATAATCGAATAATCAAAGGAGTAAATTTTTTTTGTTAGTTTTTTTTTAAAAATTCTTAAATAGTCCTTCTATTGAAGCAATTTTTAAAGGAAAATAATGGAAAAAGACACTTTTTAGATACTCGATTAATTATGTCGAGGTACTTACCCTCATTTTTCAAATATATAAAAATGAAAAGAAGAGACGCGATTAAGCGAACCACATTTATATTGGGAGCGGGTTTATCCGCTTCTACTTTGGTAGGATTGTTAGCTGGCTGTCAACCTGATGGTAAAAACAACGCCGATGCTGCGATGGATTGGCAACCTGCTTTTTTCGATAAAAATCAATGGCAATTGTTAGCAGAAGTCACCGAACGAATCGTGCCTGCGACCGATACGCCTGGTGCAAAAGATGTCGGTGTTCCACAATTTATTGATACCATGCTTGCGGAGTATTATCCAAAAGCAGACCAACAGAAAATCGTTAATGGATTGAAGCAAATTGAGGCTGCGGCACAGAAAGCGCACAAAAAATCATTCGTAGAATTGGACGGGGAACAAATGGACAAAATCCTGATGATTTTTGACCAAGAAGCGGCAGATGTTGCTTCAAAAATGGGCAAAAGAGACGGAGAAGAAGCGAAAAAACGCGTAAATAAATACAATGCCCTACCCTACGATGTCAATAATAAAGAATCTAATAAGCCAACTCATTTTTTCAGAATGGTGAAAGAAATGACGCTGTCGGGCTTCTTTTTATCAGAAGCCGGGGCAACGGAAGTTTTGCAATATGAGCCTGTTCCGGGCGAGTATAATGGTTGTATGCCCTTGTCGGAAATTGGGGTGGCGTATGCGGTTTAATCGGAAATAACGGCTAAATTGTTTTATTGTTAAATTCCGTGAAATATTGTTTTCGATAGTAGTTGGAGCTTCTGCGAAATTTCCAACCACCAAAATTTTTCTGAGCTTGGAGGTTTCTCGAACCTCCAAGCTCTATTGAAAGTCACGGATTTTTTTTAAAGAACCAAACAATTTTGCCCTAATACTTAAACCCACGGCGTAAAAAAAACAGTTTTTCTACTCCTCCATTTTCAACGTCTCCACCAAATAACGCCCAACATTCTCCCCCTGCGCCACGCCATTAAAACAGGCGGGCCGATAATGAATACCACCATACAAACGACTAATCGCCGCCTCATCAGAAGCTTCTAAAAAAGATTTAAATTTTCTGGAAGGTAAGCCATATTCTTCTTCTACCGTATCCAAAAATTCAAAATTATCTCCATAAATATCCGTCAGTGCCATTGCTGCGGCACGAGAAATAACGCTGTGTCCGCTCGTATATTCCGGAAAAGGCGGCGTCTGCAAAACAGGTTTCCAATCTTCATCTATATGCCGATTAATGACCGTTTCTGGGCGCACCAATTTTGAGCGATATTTTTCATCCCAACAAGAAATAAACCCATCTGCCAATGCCAATGCGGTCATCGTTAACGCTTCCGACGTTTTCATAATATCCGCATCTTTTTGCTTAGACGCCAACCGTGCAATACCCATCCAATGACCACCTGGTGTGATTTTTTTAGTTGCATACATGACGTGTCCTTTATGAGTGGAAACGTAAGGATTACAGTCCCAAAACTTAGCAATCGCAAGTCGGTCTTCCCGTTCCTCTTCCGCTACTTTCAAAATATTATACACATCTAGGACTTCCCGAAAAAACAGCCCCGTAGTATCTGTCATATCGTATTCCGTCGGCGGTGGTGGCGGAAATTGGTCAGCAGATTTTAACACAAATGGGCGAATTTTTGACCAATGTGGCTCAATTCCATCCATATAATCAGGTGGCGTAGGCTGCCATTTTGCTTCCTCATCAGTCATGCTATATTTTGGAAAAGTCCGGGTTTGCTTGTAATTATCCTTATCTGCCCAAGCTAAAATATGCGCACTCATCGCTTCCCCAAAAGCCATGGAACGCTCGTAAACCTCAACCGGTATATTGATTTTATCAAACGCTGCGTATATCTCCTTTTCAAATTCCTCTATCTTTGGCTCAGAAAAAATCAAGGTTTTTCCAATCGTCAAAAACGCATGAACACTCGCCAATGGTAAGCAGTATTCTTCGCCAGCGTTGGGTTTAGGTGCGTTTTCAAAATCCGTCAATTGACCTTCCAAAGATTTATAATTCGGATAGTCATTTTGCAAAATCTCGTATGCTGCAATATTCGGATAAGCGTAAATCCTACTGGCAACGGGCGGAGAAAAAATGTCATGAACAATCACATCCGTCAGTTTCTTTTGAGAATGCCTCAAAAAATCAGGATTAGTTGCCTCCTCTTTCCAATTGGGATTGCTACAACTTATAAAGAAGAGTAAGCAAATTAATAAAAATAATGGATTCAATATTCTGTTTTTAATCATTGTCTTTGAAAGTTTATTTTAAATGTTGGCACGAAATTAAAGAAATTCCAATACTTAATTCCTAAAAAATGAAAAGACCGCCCAAGGACAGTCTTTTCTATATCAGCGTTATACAGTACCTTCAAAATACAATTAATTAAAAGTAAGTTCAAAAGTCTTCACTTTTGATATTATTTTATAAAAACCATATCATACTAGAATACTTTGGTTAAAAGTAAATTATTCTATTGAAAATTATTAAAAAAAAAGGTTTAGTTTTGTATCCTTATCTCCGCAACCTGTTGCGCAACCTGTTGATGTGGAAAACTTTTTTAAAAAATGAGTAGAATTACCATCAGAGACATTGCCAAATTACTCAATGTAAGTCCTTCTACCGTTTCGCGAGCGTTGAAAGACCATCCAGATATTGGCGCAGCAACCAAGAAAAAGATAAATCAGGTAGCTGAAGATTTGGGGTATCAACCCAATTATCAGGCAATTCATTTTCGGCAGCGAAAAAGTAAATTAATCGGTTTGATTTTGCCAGATATTAATCGGTTTTTTTATCCAGATTTAGTAAAAGCAATCGAAGAAATCACGAAGAAAAAAGGCTATAATCTAATTATTTTTCAATCTAATGAATTACTCGAAAGAGAAAAAGAATGTGTGGCTTTATGTCAAAATTTTGGAATAGAAGGATTGTTGGTTTCCCTAACAGCAGAAACAACTTCCTTAACTCATTTTAATTCCCTGATTCAAAATGGTATTCCCATCGTTTTGGTTGATAAAATTATTAAGGAAGTAGACAATGCTATTGTTACAATTGATGATTTTACAGCCGCTTTTAATGCCGTCCAACATTTGGCGAAAAAAAAATACCACAAAATTTCAGGCGTTTTTGCCAACAAAAATTTAACCATTACCAAACAGCGAAAAGCAGGTTTTAAAGCAGCCTTAAAAAAATATCAGCTTCCTTATTTTGAGAAATTTTGCTTTCATAATACTTCTAAAATGGATACCAAGGAACAATTCAAACAGCTACTAAATCAAGATAAAAGACCCGATGCCGTTTTTTTGATGACCGATGAACTGCTCTCAGAAGTTATTCAAGTAATTTATGAAACGGGTTTAAAAATCCCTCAAGATATTGCGATTATTAGCATTAGTAATGGCTATTTGCCTTATTATCTGCATCCCAAAGTCACTCATATTAAACATTCTGGATATCAAGTTGGCGAAGTGGCGGTTAATTTATTGGTTGACATGATTGAACATCCAACTAGGGTTCAAAAAACTCAAATCGAACTAGAGACTTATTTAGTAGAGATGGATTCTTGTTAAATTTTGAGCAAAAATTTCGTATAACTCAATTACTTCATTTATATTTACCTCTACCCTAAATAACGATGAAATAATAGATAATCAGGAAAAAATTAATCATTAAACCTGATTATCTAAATAAATCCTATCCAAAAAAATATAACCATGCAAGTCTACAACTTCACTTTTTACCATTGGGAAAAAACAACGCCAAACAAACCATTTCTACGTCAACCAATTGGCCATAAATGGGAAGTTTATACTTGGGCAGAGGCTGGTCAGTTAGCCCGAAAATTAGCAACAGGTTTACAATCTTTAGGCTTGCCACCCAAAAGCCACATTGGACTCGTTTCTAAAAATTGCCGGGAATGGATTATTGCAGATTTGGCGATTATGATGGCGGGATTTGTGTCCGTTCCATTTTATCCGACCTTGGGTGCAGATGCGGTAGCAGAACTGATTGAAATTGGTGATATCAAAGCCCTTTTTGCTGGAAAACTAGAGGGTTGGGACAGTATGAAAGGCGGCGTTCCTTCGGATATGCCAATTGTTTCTTTTCCACGATACACAGGTTGTTCTAAAATTGAAGAAGGGCAGGAATTCTACTCTTTTTTGAATCCTTTTGAACCAATGTCAGGCGAACCCTCTCCTGATTTAGACGATATTTGGACCATTGTTTTTACTTCAGGAACGACGGGAACGCCAAAGGGTGTGGTGCATACGTACCGTAATTTGGATGCAACTAAATACGTCACTTTAAAAAACAATCACCTACAGGTGTCTTTCGAAGGAGACAATCATTTCTTTTCATTTTTACCTTTGAATCACATTGCAGAACGCATATTGGTTGAAAGCGCATTATTGGAATTTGGTGGAACTGTTTCTTTTGCAGAATCCTTGGACACCTTCGCTAAAAACTTGGCAGAAACTCAGCCAACTTTCTTTTTTGCAGTGCCCCGGATTTGGACAAAATTTCAGCTGGGTATTTTAGCTAAAATGCCGCAAGCCCACTTGAATGCTGCATTGGCAAGTCCACAAAGCGAAACGGTTAAAAAACAATTGCGAACCACGCTCGGCATGGATAAAATGAGAGGTTGTTTGACTGGTGCAGCAAGCATTCCAGAGGCGACCAAACAATGGTTTAGAAATTTGGACATTCCCATTTCAGAGGGCTATGGAATGACAGAGAACGCAGCAATGGCGACCTGTTTGGAAGCATCGGAGATGGTGACGGGGTCGGTTGGTAAAGCCTTGCCAGATGTTGATTTGAAGATTGATGAAGCAACGGGAGAAATTATGATGCGTGCGAATTTTGTCATGCAAGGCTACTATAAAGACCCCGAAAAAACGGCGGAAGTCATTGATGCAGATGGCTGGTTGCGGACGGGTGACCAAGGACGTATCAATGATAATGGACACCTGTTTATTACGGGTCGGATTAAGGATACTTTTAAAACGGATAAAGGTAAATTTATCATTCCTTCGCCAATTGAATGTGAGTTTGGACACGATGACAATATTGAGCAAATTTGCGTTGTTGGTATGGGCTGTCCACAACCGCTAGCCTTGATTGTGCCATCTGAAATTGGCTTATCCAAGTCAAAAGAAGAACTTAAAAACTCTTTTGCAACCACTTTGAAAAAGGTGAATGCAAAATTGCCAAATTATCAAAAAGTATCGACGATGGTTGTCGTCAAAAACGCTTGGAATTTAGAAAATGGTTTGCTAACCCCGACCATGAAAGTGAAACGACACAGCATGAGTCAGCGGTATCATGACTTGCTATTGGCTTGGCATAATGCAGGGGAAGCAGTCGTTTGGGAGTAGATTATTTTTTACCAATTCCCTAACTGTCTATTTCAGATAAATAGAGTCTTTCAAAAATAACGTTTACTTTTGCAAAAAAAAAACGATGAGCAAGAAAGCAGAAATAACCGTTTTCGACAAAAAAGTTAGGGTACTACGAATGAACGATGCCGATTATTTTTGCATCACAGATTTGGCAAAATACAAAAATGAGGACCGACCAGATGCCCCGATTTCGAGCTGGATAAATGCCAAACCGAACCTTGAATTGCTTTACCAATGGGAGTTATTGCACAATCCAGATTTTAAACCCACCTCACAGGGTGGGTTTAAAGGTTACGAAAGTTATTTGTCGGAAGCCTTTATGAAAGATAGTGGTTCGCCCTCCAAATGGGCGGCTTATACAAATGCCAAAAGTCTGATTGTACAGCGAGGTCGCTACGGTGGAACATACGCGCATTCGACGATTGCTTTGCAGTTTGCCAACTATGTCAATGTCAAATTTCACCTCTACGTTTTAGAAGAATATCAGAAACTAAAAACACAGCAAGCCCTCCAATCTGGTGACCCGCTCGATATCAAACGACACTTGACAGCTGGGAATTATTCCTTGTTGGTTTCTTCTTTATTTAGCCAAATGGATGAGCGATTGCTAACACATCCACAGCCTTACAAAAGCCGTTTGCCATTGGCAGCGGAGGCAGATATGCTGAATGAAATTATTTTTAAAACAACAGCGAAAAAGTGGCGCGCGGAAAATACCGACAAGCCAACCAATCGAAATTTACGAGATTACGCCTCTGTTTTGGACTTGGTTATTTTGAATAATTTAGAGTTTTTAGATGCTATGTTGTTGCAATGGGATTGCGGAAAAGAGGAACGTAAAAGCATTTTACAAGAAGCCTACGAATTTCAACACCCTATTTTAAAACGGTCAAAAACCATTAAGCGAATGCAGGAATTGGCGGAGAATTTGCATCCAAATAAGATTTAGTAACGGTAAAAGAATAAGTTATCCCTTCTAGCTAAACTTATTTGAGTATTTCCGCTTATTATTGACAGCTAATTTTTAAAAAACCGTAAAATAACTAAAACCTTCATTGAATATTATGACCAAAGCACCTTTTATAAACGACTTATCCTTGCCCGTAGTGGCAGCACCTATGTTTTTGATTTCTGGACCAAAGTTGGTGACAGAATGTTGCAAAAACGGTATTGTTGGAACTTTTCCAGCCTTGAATCAGCGGTCTTCCGAAGGTTTTGAAGAATGGTTGATTGAGATAAAAACAGACCTCGCCAAATTTGAAGAAGAGACGGGTAAGAAAGCAGCACCATATGGCGTCAACTTAATTGTTCATCACTCCAATCCTCGATTGCAGGCAGATTTGGAATTGTGTATGAAGCACAAAGTTCCCTTGATAATTACTTCCTTGGGCGCGGTGTCGGATGTAATTGATGCAGTACATAGTTACGGAGGTTTAGTGTTTCACGATGTGATAAAAAAACGCCATGCCGAGAAAGCAGCAGCAGCGGGCGTCGATGGATTGATATGCGTCGCAGCAGGTGCGGGCGGTCATGCAGGGACAATTAATCCGATGTCATTAATTGCGGAAATTAAGCGTTTTTTCAAGAAAACGGTCTTGCTTTCTGGCTGTATCAGCAATGGACGCGATGTGGCTTCGGCAATGCAAATGGGCGCAGATTTAGCGTATTTGGGCACTCGATTTATCAATACCACCGAAAGTCGCGCGGAGGAAGGCTACCGACAAATGATTATCGACGCGGGCGCAAGTGACATTGTGCACACGGCTGCGGTATCAGGCGTTGCGGCTAACTTTTTGCAACCAAGTTTGGAAGCAATGGGCATCACTGAAGAAATGTGGGCGGTGAAAGCAAAAATTGATTTTGGTGAAGAATTGGATGCGGCAAAAGCGGAAGCGAAAGCTTGGAAAACCATTTGGTCCGCTGGTCAAGGTGTGACGACGATTCAAGATAATATTCCTGTAGCGGAGTTGGTGAAGCGGATGAAAGTGGAGTTTAAAGAAGCGATTGAAGAGCAAATGGAAATTTTGAAAAAGTATTCTTAATGGTTCCTTTTTTCCTAAAATAAGTATTTATAAAAATGCCCGTTTACCATTGTGACCGGGCATTTTTTATTAGATTTATTACCCTTTAAAAATGCTTGTATGAAATTTAGATTTTTTTGCTAGTTTTCTTTAAAAAATCATTGAATTACCCTAAAGAAATCACCCACCTGACATTCGCCCAAGCAAGCCCATCACCGCACTCCACCAACTCTCTTTTTGAATCGCTTCCAACTCTCCTCCATCCAGCCAAATGCCACTGCAATGCTCACAAACATCCATGATGACCTTCGCATCGCGCGGATGTTCGGCTTTGTCCATTCGAGGATGCAAATCACAATATGGGCAATACATTGGCAACAATTGATCCTGCATATTCGGAATTTTTCTGATTTCAAAAATAACGGGTTCAACAATCTTTTCAACCTGTTGTAATTCTCCATAATCAAACCAAATACCTTTACAATCAGGACATTGATCAACTTCAATATCTAACTTTTGCTCAGGAATAATTACTTTATTCAGTATAGATTGGCAACGTGGACATTTCATTACTTATCGTTTTTATAATTAATGAGGTGATAACTTTTATTTTAAACCCACCTGTTGAGGTGGGTTTAAAATAAAAAATCAAAAAAAATCTATTTCAAAAGGTTAAATTTCAAAATACAATAAATCGCCCGAAAACCATCTCGCCAACCAATTTTCTTCCCCTCTTCATACGTGCGACCGTAATAGGAAATTCCAACTTCATAAATTCTAATATTTGGAATTCGAGATATTTTAGCCGTTACTTCTGGCTCAAAACCAAAGCGTTGTTCTTTTAAATCTAAGGACTGAATGGTTTCCGTTTTGAATAATTTATAGCAAGTTTCCATATCCGTTAAATTCAAATTGGTCAACATATTCGACAAGCCCGTCAGCCATTTATTACCGATAGAATGCCAGAAAAACAAAATCCGATGCGGCTTCCCTCCCATAAATCGTGAGCCATAAACAACATCCGCAAAACCATCCAATATCGGTTGCAACAAAATATTATACTCCTGCGGGTCATACTCCAAATCTGCATCCTGAATTATCAAATAATCGCCCTTTGCCTGCTTAATTCCAGTGTGCAACGCTGCCCCTTTGCCTTTATTTACGGCATGTTCAAAATATTGAATGGACATTTCTGGATTCGCAGTAGCGTAGCGTTCAACTGCCTGTTTAGTCTGGTCAGCCGAGCAATCATTGACAATAATCACCTCTTTTTTGAGCCCTCCGAGAAGTTCGACGCCCTTGACTTTATTCAAAATCAAGTGAATCGTTTTTTCTTCATTATAAGCAGGAATAACGATGGACAATATTGGCATAGGTTCGGTAAATTTCAGTTTTTAAGGAAGACCACAACTCGAAAGCCACAAATATCTCAAAAGAAGTCGGTAAATTACCTAAGTGATGGTAAATAAATAACTTTACCTACATTCAGCATGATTTTTTTGCAATTCTCTGTTTTTGATTTCATTTGAAAAATTATCAAATTATCGAGGTTTCTAATAAAACTAGTAGATTTTTTTATTCTGAACAACTCCTTCAGCTTGTCATTACATATCAGATTCATATATTTATATATCTTTACAAGTTCAGTTATAATAACAATAATTCATTATCATTTCAACTTATGAAAACATCTATCCCTACCTTTTTCCAAAAAACGATTCTATTTTTCATCCTATTAATTGCAACCTCTGCTGTTGGTCAAAAATCTACTTACGAAAGCCCCTATTTAATCCAGTGGAAAGTGGATGGCCCATTGCTTGGTGGCGCATTATTGAGCTATGGATTAGGCTTAAATAAAATTGTTTCCTTAGGAGAACCATCAGAAGAGAGTGTCTTGAATCTTGATAAAAATGATTTAAAATTAAAAATTAATCGAACGATTACAGGACAATCCTCAGAAAAAGCAAATGCTGCCAGCGATGTCGTGCTATTCGCTTCTTATGGTGGTGCAGCGGCTTTATTTGCTGGTTCCAAAAAAGTAAGAAATAATCTCTTGCCAACTATTGTGGTCTTTGCAGAAGGCTACCTTTATGTGCGGGCAACGACTTTCCTATTAAAATCCACTGTCCTCCGATTTCGCCCCTTTGCCTACAATAAAGATTTGCCTTTCAAGGAGCGTCAAACAAAAGGGGCAACAACTTCCTTTATATCTGGTCACGCATCGACAAGTACCTACATGTATTTTTCGACAGCTAAAATTTTCGCCGACCATTACCCAAATGCCAAAGCAAAACCGTACATTTGGACTGGAGCAGCTTCTTTGTCTCTATTAACAAGTTATTTGCGCACTCAAGCGGGTAAACACTTTGTTGAAGATGTTGCTGGAGGGTTTGCCGTTGGTGCTTTATTTGGTATTTTGGTACCTCATTTTCATAAAAAAGCTAAGGAGAAATCTATTAATCAAGCAAAAAAAACTTCTTTGAAAATCTATCCCGCAGAAGGTGGAATGTTATTAAGTTTGAAATTTTGACCCCAGTTTTCTAACGACTTCTATTGTCAGCAATTTTCCCCTCGAGAGCACCTGAGTAATTATGCTTAATAATTGCTATCCATCATTATTTTATTACCCAAATACCCCATTCATTAATTTTTAATCAAAAAAAAAGGACATTCGACCTGAATCTTATTTTAATTAAACCAATATGCAAAACATTAAATTTACTATCGTCTTATTGCTTTTGTCTTTTGTGCAGATTTCCTCCAACTTTGCTCAATCCGTAGACCAGATTTTCCTTTTTGGAAATATGTGGCAATTGGAAACCAATGACCCTTTATGGGAAAATTTAAAAACAACGGTCAGTGCAACAGAAGGTCGAAAAACCATCATTTTCACTGGCGATTTTTTAGATGAAAATGGCTTAGAAAAAGTCCCTACCCAAACCGAACTTGCCAAACTTGATAAATTACTCGAATTGGGGCAAACTGCCAATCAAGTATTCTTCCTCCCTGGCGACTGCGAATGGAACAACACCAAAACTGGTGGACTCGACAAACTCATTCGTTTGGATAATCTAATCAAAGAAAAAGTAGGCAAAGACATTCTACTTTCCGACAATGGATGTCCCGGTCCGAAGGATGTCGATATCAGTGAAAATTTGGTGATGATGTCCATCAATTCTCCATGGTTGGTACATCCTTTTAGCGACCGTCCCGATGAAGAAGATGTCGAATGTAATTTGCTCAACGAAACTGCTTTTTGGTCAGAAATTGAAGATGTTTTAAAAGATGCGGAAGGCAAAAATGTCATTATTGCGGCGCACCACCCTATTTACTCTTTTGGGCAATTTGCTGGTTACAAATTAACCAAACAGCATTTTCTACCGCCCGTAATCGGTTCATTTGTAGCCGGTTATCATCAGAATGTAGGCACAACGAAAGATTTAGCTCACGCAGGTTTCGACCTTTATTCTCAACGGATTTTAAAATTGATGACGCGCTATCCTTCCGTCGTTTTTGTATCTGGTCACGAATATGATTTGCAAGGGCATTTCAAAGGCTCAGGTTATCATTTGAATAGTGGCGCAATAGGCAAAACAACGCCTACTTCTTCCAGTAAAAGCACTTTTTACAATGACCGTCATCAAGGTTTTATCAAATTAAAATATAGCCCTAACGGTGCAGTAGAAATGGACGTTTTTAAAATTTCAAAGGATGCTACAATCCAATCTGTTTTTAATAAAAAAATGTTCCAAAGTGCCTGTCAGCCTGCGACGCAGAACATTCCAGTTAATGAAGAATTTCAACCTTGTAATGCTGAAAAAACAGTATTTGGAAAAGCAAACGCAATTCCTAAATCTGCGAATGTGGCAGCAGGGGCAACTTATAAAAGAAAGGGTTTAGGAGCATTTATTTTTGGTAACAACTATCGAGATACTTGGGCGACAGAGATTGCCGACGTGCCTTATTTGCCCTTGGACACTTTATATGGAGGTTTGAAACCTGTCGGTAAAGGCGGCGGTGGTCAAACATATAATTTGAAACTAAAATCTGCCGATGGACGAAAATTTTCCTTCCGTTCTATCGCCAAAGACCCGACCAAACGAAAAGACAAAGCGTTAACGGATGGCGTCTATGGAAAAATCATTCAGGACATGGTTTCGACCCAACATCCTTATGGTCCGTTGGTTGCCACAGAGTTGATGAATCAGGCGGATATTCCAAATTCTCAACCCATTTTATACCTGATGCCTGATACGCCTGAATTGGGTGTTTATCGGGAAGAATTTGCTAATGTTTTAGGCTTTTTAGAAATAAAGCCGCAGGGCAAAAAGAAGTCCAATCAACCATTTAAATCAGCTGACCGCGTAGAAACGACGCTCGGCATGATTCAAGATTTGATAGAAGACAATGACCACAGCGTAAATGCCAAGACGTATGCCAAAGCGCGCTTATTCGATATTTGGGTGGGCGATTGGGACAGACACCATGATAATTGGAAATGGTTGGGCTACGATATTGATGATGAACGACGCGTGTATGAGGCGTTTCCGAAAGACCGTGATAAGGTTTTTGGTGTTCTGGATGGCATTTATAGTTTTATGGATTGGGAAATTGCGGGGAAGGAGTTGGCGCAGTTTCGCAAGAGTATGCGTGGACTAAAAAGTTTGAATAATAAGGCTAAAAACCTCGACCGTTTATTTGTAACGCCTTTAACGAGGGAAGATTGGGTGGCGATTGCCGATGATTTTCAAAAAATAATGAGTGATGCAGTCATTGAAAAATCAATTAAAGCATTGCCAATGGAAGATCAGCAGGTTTCAGGCCCGAAATTGGTAGAAATCTTAAAAAAACGCCGCGACCAACTGTTGAAAACTGCTAACAAATATTATTTCATGCTTGCCAAAGACATTGACCTTTTTGGTTCGCGCAAAGATGAAATTTTTGAAATTAATCGTTTAAAAAATGGCGATGTACAAGTCCGAAAACTGAAAATGAAAAAAAATGGTAGTTCTGGCGAATTATTGTTTGAGCGCACTTTTTTGAAAAAAGAAACGGACGAAATTCGCATTTATGGCTTGGGCGGTGATGATAAGTTTGAGTTAAAAGGGGATGTCAATAAAAGCATTTTAGTTCGTATCATGCCTGGAAAAGATGAGGATATAATAGTTGATCAATCAAAAGTTGGCGGTTTTGGTAAAAAAACAAAAGTCTATGCCAATGGGGAAAATGATAAAATCGAATACGGTTCAGAAACCCAAAATGTAACATTAACGGAACCCGTTTTTTTCAAATCAGAGCATCTTTTTGCATATGATTATCATTTAATTTTACCGAGTTTCTCTTACAATGCAGATGATGGATTTGGTTTTGGGGTGACTGCCAATTGGACAAAACAAGGCTTCAATAAACCCGGCTATGGTTCAAATTATTCCCTAAACCTTTCAGGAACAACCGAAAAAAGTTATGATATTGGATTGAATGCCAACTACCGACACGTTATTTTCAAATGGGATATGCAGGTCAAGTTAAGTGCAACCAATCGCGACCGTTCCTTCCGAAATTTCTATGGTTTTGGCAATAGAACCGTGCTGAATGATGAACTGCGAGACAATGATTATTATGAAAATATCATGGAATCTGTTTTTGCCAGTGTCGGCTTTTCGCGTAATTTCCCGCATGATAACCAACGGTCGTCGTTTGCTATCGCCGCTGCTTATGAACGCCGAAACTTGAAAGCAGAAGGAGACATAGACAACAACATTTATGAAATGCTTGATAGTGGCGAAGGTCGAGGAGTTGCTTCCTTACCAGGTATCAAAACAGGTTTGAACCTTGATTTCCGAGACAGCGGCACTTTTCCAACCAAAGGAACGCAGTTCAAAATCAATAACTTTTCTTTTTTAAATTCAGAGGAAAACAATGATTTTGGTGGACGAGTCAATGCAGATGCGTCGATTTTCCTTACGGCACACCGCATGAAAACGCCATTAACCTTATCGTTAAAAGTTGGTGGAATTCACGCTTATGGTTCGACCCCTTTTTACTATCGTGCCTTTTTAGGGCAGCAACAAAATCATCGAGGATTTCTTCGGAATCGTTTTGGTGGTGAGACGGCAGCGTATTTGAATTCTGAATTGCGGTTGCATTTAGGCACCATTCAAACTTCAATTGTGCCATTGTATGTCGGCATTTTAGGTTTATATGATGTCGGACGAGTATGGGCAGAGGCAGATGAAAACACAGTGGTTGATACCGATATTTGGCACAATACCGTCGGTGCCGGTTTTTATGTGATTCCGTACTCTCAAAGTTTCAATATGAACTTTACGATGGTGCATTCAGAAGAGGAAGATTTATTGTTTAGCTTTTCGATTGGCTTTTTTGTGAAGTAATAAATGACTACAATCTGTTGAACACCTTAATTACTACCAACTTCGTCTCCTAATGAGGATAGTTTTGGAAGAAAGCGGACATTTTAAATATTAGACTTTATGAATGGCGACTCTGGATAATTCGCAAACTATTGATTATCAATTATTTGCAATTCTAAAAAAGATACTCATTCATAAAGTCTATTAAGATACTTTTTTTTATAAAAAATTAATGCAAAAGACTCTTGTCTAAAATTTTGGACGCACGCTGATAAGTATGATTCCTCCAAAGGTTGCCTATTCACTTGGCTGCTTAATATTTGTAGAAATACTGCTTTAGACAAGAGGCGCGAACAGCGAAATTTAAAGCGCAACAAACATCCAAGCCAATTGATTCCACCGTATACAATAGTGTCTCCCATAGCGAAGAAATGACCATTAAAGATATTGGATTACATCGGGCACTGACGCAAATAGACTCGAAATACCGTGACGTTATCAACTTGCTATACTTACAAGGCTACACCCAACAAGAAGCCGTAGAAAAACTCGGCATTTCTCTCAACACAGTCAAGTCAAGAGCACAAATCGCCATTAGAGAATTACAAAAAATAGTAGGAGAATCTGCCTTTTGGTAGGTTATTTACCTCTTGTCTAATTCTTCAAATTAACATACTAAATTTGGGAAACCAGAAAAGCTTTAATCATTAAAATTGGATATAAATAAGTACATATCATCAGAGGTTTTAGAAAGCTATGTCCTCGGATTAGCTTCTAATACGGAACGCCAAGAGGGGGAAAAACTGGCGGCGAAACAACCCGCCATCAAAACCCACCTTGTTGGGATTGAAGAAGCCCTCAAAGCCTTTATTCAATGCCATGCCCTTGCCTCCGGGTCTGAAAGCTGTGACATTGGCGAGAGTTGATGCAGAAATTACCACGGGGAATACCCCGAAATTAGGCGGTACAGGAAGTAGTTCAAGCAATTGGACAAGTGGATTATTGGGTTTGCTGATGTTTGCATTGGCGGGATTTTGCTTTTATTTATTCAGCCAGAACAATACAACAAATCAATAATTAACAAATGCCCAAAACCAGTTTAAGATTTTAAAAACAGATTGTGATACACAAGCGGCGAAGTTGGTAGATTTGGAAAACAAACTCACCATTTTGCGGGATACTTCCAATCAGACGATTTATATGAAATCTGCCAAAAATGGATTGGCGCCACTTGCCGTTGCTGCTGTTTATAATAATGAAGCGAGTCAGAGGACTTACTTGGACATCATTAATTTACTAGATGCACCGAGTGGTAAGCAATATCAATTATGGGCATTGGTCGATGAAACACCTATAAACATGGGCATTTTTGATTTACAAATTGGCACAGATAATAGCTTCTTGGAGGTTCCATATATTGATGGTGCAAGCGCTTATGCTGTGACGTTGGAAGATGCCAACGGTGTATATTCCGATGTCACGGGTTCTTCGTCACTTTTGGTGAATTGTTTCACCCCGTTTTCCTCAAGACCTTTTTTTTAGCAATTCAAACCCACCTCGTCCATACATTTGGCGCTTGATATTTTTTAACCGATTAACTTGCCCTTCAACCTGACCATTACTCCATTTCAAAGAGACAGCGGCTCTGACTGTATCGTAATCTCGAAGCAAGCCATTGGCAAATGTTTTCAGAGCTGATATCTCACTTTCTTTAGCATCCTTTATCGCAGGTGTCTAATCTCCTTTTTCCAAGTTCATCTGTCATCTTCTTAAATCTACGCACCAATTGACTTGCTTGATTTATTTTAGGACAATTTTTGTAAAGCACTCGAAGAAAATTCTGTTCCTCTTCTTTTAAATTCTCAAATTTCTGACTTACCAAAATACTTACTTTTTGAGCAAACCAAATTGTAATTTTTAATGGTTCAGGTAGTTTTACAATTTTATCATCAACAGGATAATTTTTAACGAATCGGTAAAGACTTCCTATGCTACCTTTGAAACCTTGATTTTTTATCTTTCGCCATAATACCGCTTTATTCCTTTCTCCTGATTCCCATTCGCTTCTAATTTAGACTTTGGACAAAAAGTCGCTAAAAAAAAATAGGCAAAACTATTGCGTAGTTAATTGTGTGAAAAATACAACTACAGCAGAACAGTTTTGCCATGATATATTAAAAAGTGACATAAAGCGTGCCAAGGCTTTTGTCAACATCATCATGG
>JBLHWU010000050.1:0-32400 GCA_047629355.1 Saprospiraceae bacterium
TTGCAGCAGCTTTAATGATTATGACTTGGGACATTTTTTAATACTGGTTACATATCTTGTTTTTTATAATTCACTAAATTCAACTCTTAGTTGGCATTAACAACTTCGTATATTGGATTGCCAGCTACCCATATTTTACAGCTATATAACAATAAAATAACATATACGATTGGCGGCGAAAATAATTCTGGAGGTGTATTTGAAGACTTTCAAGGAATGGTCGTTAATGGTGGAACAGGGGACAGCAAATTCAGCAGTAGATAATCGTAGCCCAATTCCATATTCTTATATCGGAAGCTATAACAACCAAGGTGTTCCTAACTATTTGGAGTCAAGCAATGACCCAATTGGACAAGACTTGTTGGATTTAGTCAATTCCAGTTTTCCAGAAGGTTTGCCGGTTCCGAACAACAATCCTCAATATATTTCAGATGGTGTTGTTTCGACTATTATATTGGATGATTCAGCTGACCTTTGGGTTACTTTCGTTCACGAAGGTGCCGGTTACTGGAATTCTTTAGGGTATTATTCTTATCCAACTGATAATCCACCAGCTACAGAAAATGATATTACGAACCTGAATATTATCTTTCCAAATGTTTCTTTTTCTGGTAGTGGAGGAGGCTTGGTGAGTGGAAATAAAGTGAATTTGGGTAACTTTTTAGCAGGAACTTCCGTAGCTTATTTCTTAGTAACCAATGGTTGGAATAATGGACAATAGATTGTCAATCCTTCCAATGAAATCAAGTATTCTGATAAATATTTGAATACTTATACAACTGTTCCTAATCAAGTACATACTGCTTTATTGCATGATTCTAATCGGCAAATCTTTCTATTGGGAATGGAAGATATTACTCGTCCAGGTGGTGATAGAGACTTTAATGATGCTGTTTTTTATGTAACAGCGAACCCTCATTCTGCTGTAAATTCTGCAAATATGGCAGCTACGGTCATCGGTGGCAATGATATTGATGGAGATGGTGTAGTCGATGCCAATGATGAATTTCCTTATGACCCAACTGCTGCGTTTTCGAGTCATTCACCAGGTCAAGGATTGAGCGCAACGTTAGCGTTTGAAGACTTACTATTCTACGAGAGGGGATTATGATATGAATGATGTAGTCATTGATTACAATATCGTTTATTTGAAAAATGCTGCGAATCATGTTTCAAAAATGCGTTTCAATCTAACCTTACGAGCTTTTGGTGGCGGATACCGCAATGGTTTCGCTTTTGAAATGCCGTTTCCAGCTTCTGATGTCAGCTTAGTCACAGGCAATAGCATTACAGAAAATTACTTGAATATGAGTGCTAATGGCTTGGAATCGGGTCAATTTAATGCGGTGATTGTAGCTTTTGATAATAGTTTTAGTTTGATGTATTCACCGGGTGGCGGGTTTATCAATACAGAGGTTAGTGGTGGTTGGATTAATGAGACAGAGATTACGGTAGAAGCCGTTTTTGTGACACCAAAGAATGAAGCTGCTTGTGGAACTGCGCCTTTTAATCTGTTTATTATTGCTAATCAACAACGTGGATATGAAGTCCATTTGCCAGATTATGCATCGACTGCTATGGCTGCTATGTCTTTATTTGGAACTGGAGATGATGATTCTAATGCAGGACAAGGACGGTTTTATAAATCTGAAAATAATTTGCCATGGGCGATTCATTTGCCGTCAACGTTCTTTTATCCTGTTGAAAGAGAACCGATTAATCAAGCCTATTTGAAATTTGGCGAATGGGCAGAATCGGGCGGTACGAGTTATAGCAATTGGTTTGAACCCATTTCGGGATATCGAGACAATTCAAAAATATATTAAGATAAAGGGAATTTTGTTTTCATTTTAGGGGAATTTGTAGCGGATGTCTTTAGGGCATCCGTTACTTTTTAAAATCACAGAACCAAATTCAGTGCAAAACTAACCAAAAAACGAAAAAGCTAATCCAAGCCTTTGTCTTCCACTTATTTTTGCATCATCAAGTCAATTACTTGAATTACAAAAAAAGCAAGCAAAAAAATGGTACAGAATCTAATAACTTTCATCCAATCCCTCTCACAAAAAATGCGTCGAAATACAGGTGAGAAACAATACTTTACAGAAATTGACGGACTATGTTTCTTAGCCATATTTCCAGTATTAATCCAGCATTTAAGCGAACGGATAATTCGCTATTTTTCTGGTTATTTTGCCACAGCAATTGATCAGGGTCAGGTGGATTTTACAGTGAGAAGAGGGACGGTAGGCTTATCTGCTTGCTTTTTTATTTTGTTAGAAAAGCTATTTATGATTAATGGCATCGTTAGAAAAATTAAAATTAAATGGAAGCAATGGACAAACGTCAAAGGAGTTAACACCAATAAAGGAGCATTCTTTCCTTTATTAAAAATTAAGTATTTATTGATTCCACTAGCCTGTTTTAGTGGTCACTTAAATGTGCTCTCCGGACAAACAGCTACCAATAATTTTGACCATAAAAATATAGAATTGGAAATGCCTGCACTGCCATCTTTGGATACTATGATTGCATCTGCACTGCAATTTTCACCGTTGTTAAAAGTACAAGACAAATGGATTGAAATCAAAGCAAAACAACAACAAATCAAGAAAAAAGAATGGATGGATAAGATTTCGGTTGGCGGTTCTGCTTTATTTGGTTCAGGTACGATTTACAATACTTGGACAGATGGTGAAAACCCAGCTGACTTGACCTCTTTTAATCGAAACCTGAGCTACAACGGAGGCATCAATATTCGATTTACGGCTGGTGATATTGTGAAAGGAAAAGAAAAGCGACAATTGGTACAATTGGAATTGGAAAAAGCATTATTGGAACGACAACCTATGGAATTACAACTTCGAGAAGAGGTCATTCGACGGTATGGTGATTTCGCACATTGTCTAACGATGATTGACTTAAAAGTAACCAATTTGGAAGCGATGCGGCTTTCTTTAGAAGTTGTTGAACCTTTTTTCAGAGCAGGTAATTTAGCCGCTACGGAATATACAACCATTTTATCAAAAAAGATAAAAGCAGAGGAAGAATTGGAGACTATGAAAGCTCGAACTGTGCATTGTTGGCGGTCGTTAAAGGAGATTTGTGGGATGCGGTAGGTTTTTGCATTTTAAATGAAGGGAATCTGGGGAAGAAAACCGGTTTTTGAAAACTGCTTTTCTTCCCCAGATTCCCTTCATTTAAAATGCAATAAAACTTACTTTACACGGTACTCAATCGTGTAATAAAAGTTTATTTGATTTCGTGCTATAGTTTTTTCTCCTATAACGCAGGTAGCAATTTTACATGGTCACATAGCGAGCTGAAATGAGCGATTTGGTATGTTTAAGCCACTGTTAGTTATGTGCTAAAAAGTGAAATTAGAATTTACTCCCATTAAATTAAAGGTTTTAAAACCGATTCCAAACAATACTTTACCAAATCCTGAAAGAATCCTACCAAAAAACGAAAATCTATAATTCAAGGCTTAGTTGCCCCTTACTTTTGTACCAGAATTCAACTATAGGTAAATAAAAAAACTAAAGCAATGACGCTAATAGATTTTCTTCGAATAATAGGGCAGCATTTCAAAATCATTACCATCGTTAGTATATTGGCAAGCGCGGTAGTCTTTTTTGCAACTAAGGACACAAAAAAAAAATATACTTCACATACCTTAATCAACACGGGATTGGTATCGGGATACAACATAAAAAGTTCAAGTGGTGGAAAAGTGGATTATGCTTTTACTAATAATGAATTAGAAAATTTGTTGAGCGTTGCCAATTCTTACGAAATGATGGAAGCGTTGGCAACCAACTTACTTGCTCAATATCTAATGTTGAACGCGTCTGATTCTTTATTGATTTTGTCAGAAAATTTTCAATTATTGCAGGAAGAAATAGGAGGAGATTTCTTTAAGGAAATAACGGATAAAAATTCTTTTGATAAAACATTGAACAATGTATTGAGTTACCGTGACCGACAAGAAGACAATCCCGTAAATGCTCTAATTTATTCTAAACATGGTTACTTTGGTATTGAACATATAAAAAGTTTACAAATTACTCGCGAAGGAAATAGCGATATGATTCGCTTCAAATACGGCACTACAGACCCTGGCGTATGTCGGCAAACTTTAGTCACTTTGACCAATCTTTTTATTCAAAGACAAATCACTATTAAAAGTGGACAATCAACAGATGTTTTAGCCTTTTTTGAAAACGCAACTCGCGAATCTTCTGGTGCTTTGAAAGTAAAAGAAGACGAATTATTGCAATTTATGGTGCGCAATAAAATTATCAATTACTACGAACAAACGCGGTTTATTGCTTCTAAAAAAGAAGGATTGGATGAAATGTTTTTTAAAGAACAAATGAAGTTAGCGGCAGCAGATAGTGCGTTGAGTCGAGTTAAAGTTGAATTGTCGAATCGTTTCGAAATGCCTCAATTGAATCAAGATATGCTGGAACAACAAGCAGAATTGACCAAGGCATCTACAAAAATGGCGCTGTATGAAAGCATAGTGGAAGATAGTCTTAATTCATACAATCCAGAATTGGATGCACTTCGACAGCAAGTTAGCAATATCAAAGCAGGTATTCAAGCAAATGCAGTAGCCGCTTTCTCTGTACAACGCACACCAGAAGGAGCGGAAATGAAAGATTTATTGACACATTGGTTGAATCAATTATTGGATGTGGAGCAAGGAACAGCACGTTTGCAGGTATTCCGAAAGCGAAAAAAGGAATTTGATGAGACATATCGAAAATTTGCACCATGGGGCTCAAAATTGAAAAGAATCGAACGAGAAATTGACGTTGCAGAAAGAGCTTATTTGGAAAACTTACACAGTTACAACCAAGCAAGATTACACCAACATAGCATGATGATGTCCACGAATTTGAAAGTCATAGATGCACCATTCTTTTCTCCAAAACCAGAATCAAGCAAGCGAGGAGTACTCATCATCGTGGCATTTTTAGGTGGGCTAATGTTATCAATTGGCTTATTGGTCGCACTCGAATTAATGGATGGGACATTAAAAACGCCCCTCAATGCTTCAAATACTATTGGAATAGAATTATTGGGTGCTTTTCCTTTTTTTCCTAAAAATTGGGAAAGCCACTCGGAAATTAATTTCTCTTCCATTCACACGAAATCTTTTGGTCAATTGTACCAAAACATCAAATTGGGGTTGCACAATTTACCATCAAAAGAAGATCCTCGCCGCTTGACTTTCTTTAGTACTCGCAATGGAGAAGGCAAATCATTTATGGCTGCCGAAATGGTTGATTTATTGCGACAAGCAGGAGAAAGAGTTTTGTTTTTATTGCCAGATGAAGACCACCGTGCCTTCAAAAAGTATGGCGGTGAAGATAACAACCACTTTTATTCAATTGATCATACTTTCTTTGAAAAAGAATCGGAGCCGGAATTATTACCGCATTTAAACTTAGAAATGAGCGATTATGACTTTGTTATATTAGAAATTCCAGGACTGCTTTCAGGTGCTTATCCCGTTGATTTAGTGGCGAATTCAGACCTTTCAGTATTGGTTACTCGCGCCAATCGTAGTTGGAATACTGCGGATATTAGTGCCTTAGAACGATTCTCAAAAGGAGTAAACAACCCGCCACACATGATTTTGAATGCGGCAAGAATTGATAGTATGGAAGAGACTTTGGGAGAGTTGCCAAAGAAAAGAACTAAGCTTAGACGATTTTTTAAAAAGCTTGCAGGTAATAATATTTTCACAAAAGAAAATTGGGAATTGTCGGAGTCGTAAGGGCGTTTGAGGGAGAGAAATAGTTTTGTAAAACCATTTCTCTCTCTAGTCCCACTCGTTCTGCCGCAGGCATTGCGCACTAGGTCTTGAAGTTCTAAAATCTTAGAATTTTCTCGCTTCTCAAATTCAATAAAACCTATTTTAAATTCTACTAAAACAGCAGCTATGCTTAAAAAAGAACAAATTATCTGCATCGGATTTCCTACTTGGGAAGGTAAATATATGAAATCAACCGTCCAGTTGATGAAAGAATTGGCAAAAGATAACGAAATGTTATATGTCGATTATCCGTTCACGATAAAAGATTTATTCATGAACGAAAATGCGCCAGTAAGGAGAATGTTGAGGTTGGACAATCCTCTGAAAACATTGACTTTGGAAAATGACCGGGAAGTAAATGTATTGACTTTACCACCTATTTTGCCAACGAATTTTATTAAAAATGAGGGACTTTATGACCGGCTCTCAGCTATAGGCGGAAAGCAAGCTAAAAACGCCATCAAAAAAGCGATGAAAGTACTAAACTTTAAAAACCCTATCGTTATCAATGCATTTAATCCGTTTTTAGGTGTGTATTTAGCAGGGCAATTGGAGGAGAAAAAGTTGTTTTATTATTGCTATGATGAAATCGGCGAAGCTAAATGGTGTGGTCGTCATGGCGGTCGATTGGAAAAGCGATTGATGAAACAAGCTGACGGGGTTATCTTTAGTTCTAAACCATTGATGGCAAATAAAAAGCACTTAGCAAAAAAAGCGTTTTTAGTTAAAAATGGAGTTAATTTTCAATTGTTTAGTCAACCTGTTTTTGAAGAAGATACTGTACCTGTTTTAATAAAAAAACCTTTTCAAAAAGTAATTGGTTATCTTGGTTCAGTCGACGAACGGCTTGATTATGAATTGCTTAAGCATACAATTACGGAGAATCCTAACCATCTTTTTGTTTTTGTTGGACGCATCAATCATGAAGCTGGCGCAGCTCTGTTATCAAAATTTCCAAATGTCCAACTAATTGGACCAAAACCACCTGCTGAATTGCCAAAATGGGTCAATACCTTTGATGTTTGTCTAATTCCATTTGTGAAAAATAAATTGACGGCAGGTATTTATCCTTTAAAAATTAATGAATATTTGGCAGTAGGTAAGCCGGTAGTCACCACTAACTTCAGTGATTTATCAGATTTTATTGGAGTCGTGAAAATCGCGAATAGCCTTTCTGCTTTTCAATCGGCCATCCAAGATTCTTTAAATTTAAATTTACCTAAGTTTATTCATGAACGTGTATTGTTCGCCTATCATAATTCTTGGGAAAATCGAGCGAATCAATTTCGTAAAATTCTTTCAGTGCATAACTACGCGCTACTTAAGTAGTCATTCAATTTCAGAAAATCCTGAAGGGATTGAATATTGATGCCTTCTATATTCAACCCCTTCAGGATTATAACAATTCATTCAATATCTCCCGAATTTCATTCGGGGGTTATTTATATTCATCCGCTTCGCGGATGGAAAGTTCTAAAAAAATCGCGCTCAAAATATAAGATAGACTGTGCAAAAATAAAACAACCTTCTAAGTAACGGTAAAATAATAAGTCCGCCAACTAACAACGTTTATTTTGTTCTTTTTCTCCACTTCGGTCGAAATGACAAAAGATGTTTACTTTTGAAATAGGAGTTATTTCTACATCATGACTGTTTCAAAAGTGAAAAATAAGGGCGAAAAAATACAGGAGAGTTGAGGAAGTTATTTATCGTTATTAATTCTACTTCAAGACTCTTAAATCTGGTGTAAAAAAAGGTTTTGAGGGCGAAAAATGGTTTTAAAACCATTTTTCGCCCTCAAGCCTCCCCACCTGCCGCCTTCTGCGGTGGCGAGGGTATTTTTGATGGGCAAAATTGGGCGTTAAGTCCGATTTTGCCCATCAAACGCTCCACTTCGGTCGAAATGACAAAAGATGTTTACTTTTTAAATAGGAATTATCTCTACATCATGATTGTTTCAAAAGTGGAAAATAAGGACAAAAGAAATACTTGTTAGTTGGCGCAGTTATTTTTTTACCGTTACTAAGTAAAAACGATTCAATAACTTGGGCCATTATGCTTGTCCTTTTCCCTTCTAAAAAACACAAAAAATAGTTCCGTAACGAAGGCTATGCAACGATTTTTTGAATTCTTTAGAAGAAAAAATTACGGCGCATTATGGTCCAACTTATTAAATCGTTTTTACTAAGGGAAACAAATTTAATAAATTGAGCCATTATGCGCCGTAATTTTTTCATTTAAGGAATCTAAAAAAAGCGAGCATAACTGGTTATTTGAGTCTTTTTTAGGTTTCTTAAATGGAAAAAGAACGAGTCAGAGTGGGTAGATTATTTTTCACCAATTCCTTTATGCTTAAATTAGGGCAAAAAAAAGCTCTTCGTACCGTAAAAAATACGGTCGAAGAGCACAACGTTCCTCGCAAAGTAAAAATATTATAGAAGCAGTTCTGTGACTGCCAAATTTGCAGAAATGGAATCTATCTAATGCTGGAAGAATAATTAGATAGAATATAGAAAATCATCAGTTTTCGAAATATCGTTAAGAGCTTGTTTGGAAATTTTATAGCCAAAAAATCTATTTTTCAGAATATAATTTTGTTTTCAATTAAATGATTCTTTTGAGACAAACAATATTTGGGGTACATTTTTGATTGAGTTAAAATAAATATACATTAAATAAAAATTGAAAATATGATTCTGTTTTGTATATTTTATTTGTCTCAGTCGAAATTATATTTCGTATTAACTTATATTTTGGTTGAATATTTCCAAACAACTTCTAAGTAAATTATATTAAAAGAAGGGAAAATTCTTGTAAGAGAATTTAACCTTTAGCCGATGTCTTGTTGTATGGCACAAATATGAGGGATTTAAAGGTTAAAATAAACCGAAAAATATTTTTTTTGTGACAGGGTAAAGCTTATTTTATTATTGTTAGCGTATTAAAATGATTTTGTCCTATATTTTGTCCGCATTTTGTTATACACTATGAGGTTTTAGCTAAAGTCGTAAAAGGTTTTAGTTGCCAAAGATGCAGGGTGCTTAATACCAGTTAATTGTTACGGTTATGCTCTTATTTGTGTGACCAAACTTAGTTATTTTTTTATGTAATTTTCCTATAATCTTCTTAAAAAAAGATTTGAAATCATCCAAAAGTATAAATACACTTTGTTACCCTATTGCGCCACGCCTAACGGCGCTGCGGACAGGGTTTTGAGGGATAAGAACGGGCTTTAAAGCCCGTTCTTATCCCTCAAACTTTCCAACGCGAGGCGAAGCCGAGCGCAGAACCATAGGTAACAAGGTGTAGATATTTTATTGGGTGGTTTCAAAAAAAAAATAGGTTTTTATAAAAAAAGGTCGAAGAATAATTCATTCTTCGACCTTTTACGGACATTTTTATCTTAAAATTGTCTGCTACTAAAACCTTGCAGTTGCTCCAATCAGGAAATTAATCCCATAAGTTGGATAATATTGCCACCGTTGTCGCTCATTATCGAGTATGTTATTTACTTCTGCAAAGAGACCAAAATTATCAACTAACCAATATTCTGCGCCCAGACTCAAATCAAATAAAGAATTCAAACTTTCTTTTTCCGTCGTTGTCGAAGGAATCGGCACACCATTTTCAACAAAGACACTCGCTTTCAAGCGCAATTTATCTTCCATCGTTAAATAAGTCACCATTCCATTAATCTCCAAAGCGGGTAAATGCCAAGCACGTTCTTGGTTTTTAGTATCATATACATTATAGCCAAAGGTTCCAACTACGTCCAAGTTTTTAATAATATTCGCTCGAATTGTACCACCGATATTGATAATATCAACGGTGTCGTAAAGTACGTTGAAACGGCGACGTAAACTTGGGTCATTTTCATCCAAAAGGAATAAAGCTAAGTTATCCGCTTGCTTGAAACCTACTTCTGCACGGTATTCAAAAATTTTGATATTGCCTTTCACTCCGGCGTAATATTTATAGTAACTGGTATTCTGAATCGTCATGCCCGGGGAACGCGATACCACATATGGGTTATAATCACTCAACGACTTAAAGGTATTTTTCTGTAAATCTCCTTTTGCCCCCACAAAGACCGATAAATCACTTCTGATGATATTCACCGCTACTTCTGCATCTGGATAAAAACGAAATTCATCGTCGGAATTCACCAAATTCGCGCCCACTTTTGCTGAAAAACGGTCGCCGTGAAAAGTGAAGGAAGGCTGAAAATAAATGTTGTTCAACTTCTGCGTCATCGTATCTTTATACGTCGTATAATCAGTACGAATCCCAAGGTCAAAAGAATGCTTTCCTTCAATCCATTTTGTCCCTCGAATATCTAAGGCAAAGCCATCTTCTCCCGCTGAAAAATTATCATTCAAAGAATAGTAATCAATACCGACATTATAGTTGATGTCTCCTGCTAACTTGACGCTATTGAAAAAATCCAGTCCAATATCGAAAGTATTGAACACTTGCTTGACATCATCTTTATCAACATCTATCGTATCCGTTAGGCTTGGGTCGAAATTGTAGCCATAGTAATGTACCTTGTCGGATTCAAATCCTAATTTGCCTTTTAGAGCAAACCCCTGCGGAAAAAAATACGTACCACCCAATCCAACTTCGGTATCTCTAAATCGCTGATTTTCAACTTCATCATTAGAAAAATTCGCGGAATGGTGCTTGATTTGTCCACCAATTTCATATTTCTTATCAATGAATTTATTAAACGACCCTTCTCCATAAAATGTACCTGGCAAACCAGCACCAGCTTTCAAATAAGCATTGTAAGCATCCATAAATTTTACGGGCTTCATCGACAGTGGTCGAATGCGCGGGGCAGGGTATTCCATCGCAAAATTCTTGACAGGAATACTGAAAATTTGATCTTTAGTCGAAGTATCAATCGGAGGTAACTGTGGTGCTAAATCCACTTTGCTCGTTTCTTCCAATTGCGCCTCAAAGGTCTTGACTACATCCACTTTATCACCTTCGAGGTCACCTCCAGGTTGTGCGCTGAGGTTGTAGAAGAAGAAGGTTAATCCGATTATTAGAAAGATATATTTTTGCATAATTTGATAAAATGAAAATTAAAGAAATGCGCGCTACCTGTGGCGGCGCGGGTGGGACTTGAGGGAGAAAAACAGTTTTACAAAAACCGTTTTTCTCCCTCAAAATTCCCTTGTCAAAGCAGCAATTGCTAATTGCACATTGTTAATTGTCTCCTCCTTCTTCCTCAATCAGAAAACTTCCCGGTGCATCCGCATTTTCCAATCGATTTTGCCCATCCAACTGACGCTTCACTTGGTCTAGTTTAGCCTTAGCTTCGTTCACAATATCAGCATCGCCATCATAATTTTCCAATAGCGCTTCCAAAGATGCCTTAGCATTGAAATACGACTCTTTTTCTACGAAAATATCCGCCAATAAAAGAATACTTTTCGCCACCCAATATGGATAACTTGAACTTTCTTTATTCGCATTGATACACAACTGTTGTGCCGTCGTCAAATCTCGCTCTACATAGTGAATGTATGCGACCAAATATCTTGCTTCTGCCGTCTGTTCATTATCGCTATTGACAATCACATTATTAAGATAACTCCTTGCTCCACCGTAATCTTTACGGTCAAACGCTTGCTTACCGAGGTAAAAATTCGCCACGGCAATCTGCCCTTTATCCGCACTTGGATTGTTGGCTACCTTCTGCGCCAATTGCGCTACGGCAGCCTGATTTCCCAGACGATATGCACTTCCCATAGCTCCTAATTGCGCATCAAAACGCTGCTCCGCAGAGGTCGCAATTTGTTCCAATTGGCTATAGTAACTATAGGCTTTTTCATAATTCTTTTCATTGTGGTATGCGATAATCGCCGCCTTTTCCATCGACCGTACAAAATATCGACTTTGTCCTCGCTGAATCACCCATTCGTAATCTTGCAACGCTTGTCCATAGTTCTCTTTCGTTGAGTACGATTCTCCTCTATGAAAATGTACAACCAATAAATTTCGACCATTCGGATACTTGCGAATATAATCCGTATAACCATTGATGGCCCGGTCGTAATTATTACTTTCAAAAGCAGATTCTGCCGATTGAAAATTCAAATCATCCTTTTCTGCACCATCCAATTTATAACCAGGCACCGTCTCCAAAAATGCCGCGTAACCATCAGGGTCACCCATCACATCCACGTAAATTTCTTTCAATGCCGCCAATGCTGCATTCGCTTCATCCGCACTTGGATTATTGGAAAATATCTTTTTATAATATTCAATGGAAGCCGATTGATTGCCCTGATTGTAAGAGATTAAGCCCAAACTTAGCAAAGAAGGAATGACCAATTTTGAATTAGGATACCGACCTGTTAAGTCTAAAAGCGGCTTTACAGCTTGGCTTAATTGACCAATATTTTGATAAGTAAGTCCCATTTGATAGAGGGCATCGTCGGCATAATCTGAATTTGGATGGTTCTCAATTAAGTTTTCTAAAGCTAAAATCTTTTCCGTCGTACGTCCTCGCAAACCTTCGATAATGGCTTTTTGATAAATCGCATACTCATAACCTGCGTAACTTTTATCAATCGCATCATTGTAATAATTGATGGCTTGTGGATATTGATTTTTCTTGAATAAGCAATCGCCAACTCGCAATGTTGCATCTCCTAAAATATCACTTCGCACCATTTTATTGCGAATAAAAGCCGAGTTTCGCTTGATACCCGCCACTGCATCCTGAAAATAACCAAGCGCACTTGAATATTTCTTTTGCTTCAAATAATTATAACCTTGCAAATAATTGGCAGTAAAGACGGAGGATTCATCTGGTAAGTTTTTAACCGTTTTTGATAAGGTCAAAAATTCATTGATGTACTTATTACTCTGCTGATAATCTTTTTCTTGATGCGCAATATCTCCCAACCAATAAATCGCCAACGCCTTGTATTCTTGATTTACTGGTTTATTCAAGGACTTATTCAAAGCCGTTTTCGCTTCCGCAAAATTCTCGTCAGCATACAATTGCTGTCCTCTAAAATACGCGACTTTTTGATAAGTTTCCTGCAATTCCGGCGTCTTATTTTCAATGCCGTCCAAAATTTCCATTGCCCGTTTGAAATCACGCGTATTCAAGAAAATATCACTCATCAAAGATTGCGCTTCGGTGTAGTATTTTGACGTTTTCGAAATACTTTGCAATGCCAATAAAGCCTCTCGGTCTTTTTTCAATTCATAACCCAATTTCGCGTAAGCAAACAAGGCATCTTCCCGTAATTCCGCATCATAATCCATCCGACTCGCTGACCGGAATGAGCTATAGGCACTGGTATTATTACCCATTTTTAAAAGCGCGTCTCCACGATAAAAATGTGCGTATTGACCCAATTCAGAATCTACATTGTCTAATTGTTCAAAGTTCTTAATCGCTTTCGAGTGATTGCCCTGCTGATATTGTGCATAGCCCAATTGGTAAAATTCGCTCTCAGTCATCTTTGGCGCATTGGCTGCATAATATTCCAAAAATGGGAGTGCTTTCACAGGTTCATTGATTTCCAAATACGTTTGTCCAACCAATTGATACAATTCCCGCCGATTCTTCAATTTGCTATCTGTCAACTTCGGCTCGACATACGTCAACACTTTTTCATAATCGCCTTGTGCAAAATAAATTTGACCTATATAATAAGGTATATATGGACGGTATTTATTGTTTTTTTCTACCAATCGAAACGACCGAACAGCTTCATTGTAATTGCCTGAAAAGAATTCAGTCAAGCCATAATAATAGTTGGATGGATAGTAATAAATATTTTCCATCGTCCGAATGTCCGCAAAATTAGTACGAGCTGGCGCAAATTTCTTTTGAACGAAAAAGGAATAACCTGTTTTGAATTTCACTTCCGACCGTTGCTCCCGATTCAAGTCGTCGGCAGGGATTTGTGAAAAATACTCAATTGCTTTTTCATACTTTTTGGCATTGTAAAAATAGTTTGCCAACTCAATTAACGCTTGATTGGCGATTGGGTCAGGTTGATATTTTCGGATAAAATCCAAGATTAAATTTTCGCCATTTGGTAATTCTAAGCGCACTGCAGATTTGGCATAACCTAGTTCCGCACGAGCTTTCAATAGCTTAGACTCTGCTTCGTTCGTGGGTTCAAGCAGGTTCATAGCTTTTTTAAATTCTATCATGGCATTGCCGAAAACACCTTTTTGATAAAAATCGTCACCGCGTTTGTAAGTCAAATTGGCTTCCGTAAAAACGGTCGTCTGCTGGGCAAAGGAGGAGGTAAATAAAAAGCAAAAAGCCAGCAGTAAAGAAAGATTTTGAATTTTCTTCATAGAGTTGAATTAGGATTTTCTGTTAAGTATGAGGTCGTTATTAAAACTTAGTAACGGTAAAAAAATAACTTTGTCATCTATCAAGTCTCTCTCTTGCCTTTATTTTTCATTTTTGAAAGAGCCATTATATAGAGATAACTCCAATTTCAAAGGCAAAACTAAGACCAGAATAAACGAGCATAGTTGGGAAACTTATTCTTTCACCTACTTAAAGTAGGTGACCCCAAATAATCAATGCTTTTAGACTGGGCTATTTTCTGTTTAAGAAACTTAAAAAATCATTCAATAAAGGGGTATTAAAGGGTTTTTAAATTCCTTAAACAAAAAATATCGGCTGTCAAAAGTGTCGATTATTTAAGTTCACTTATTTTAACGCAAAAAATATTCCTTTTTGGTATAAGAGTTAGCGACGAATTTAGTAAAAAAATGCGATTCTGATAAAAACACTTCTTGTTAATGTGTAACACTTTTTAGAATTAATTATCAGTTTTTATTGGGGGGAAGGGATTTATAATGAGATTGTCTGTGTCACAAATTATTGATTTTTTTGATGAAAAAAATGACTTAACCTCCTATATTTGTCCTATTGGAGGGAAAAAGAAACGTTTTAAGTTTTTACTCAAAAAATCCTTCTAATGCTTCGATAGAAAAGCATGATTACACAATCAAACTTAGAAGTCCTGAACTATAAAAAACCCTAGTAACATCTATTGTTACTCCGTTCGAATATCAAATTTCTAAACGGTCTGAACTCGCAAATGGAATGAATTTAATTAATAATTCGTCCATATCAGTATCTGATATGGAAACTGAAGTTAAAGATAAACTTTTTTCTTCTTTTATCAAAGAAAACATAGAAGCTCTTGCTTTTGTGGATGAGGATTTACGCTTTGTTTTTGCTAATGCTGCATTTTGTCGAGTACTCGGCTTATCTAGCAATCATCGATTGAATCAATTTCATATTTCAGTATTGCCTTTTTCAAAAAATCCACGGTTCAACGATATGGTTGAGGCATTGGTAAATAACGAATTGTCACGTTTTGAAATAGAAACAAACTATCAATCTTCGGATGCTATCGAAAAAACATTACAGTTAAAAATGGTCAGAACTGGAGAACAAGGGATGTTTGAAGGAGGTGTTTTGGTGTTGAAGGATTTGACGCAGGTGCGGGAACAGAATCAGGCTTTAAAAAACGAATTGACAGTCGTGAAAGCACAAAATAAGCGGCTACATCGTTATATTTCTGATAAGATGCAGTTGGAAAATTTTGCTTACATCGCTACGCATGATATGAAAGAACCGTTGCGCATGATTGGTAATTTTTCACAATTATTAGCGCGTAAATCTCGTGAAAAATTGGATAAATCCAGTCAGGAATACTTAGATTTTATTCTCACCGGCGTGAAAAGTATGAATGGTTTTATCGACGATTTATTGGTCTATTCTCGGACCGAACGTGCTGAAATGGTGTCGCAAGAGATAAAATTAGAAAGTACCTTATTTTTATTAGAACGAGAATTTGCCGGAGAATTATCTAAAAAGAATGCAATTATCAATGCGGCATCTTTGCCCAACATCATAAATGGAAGTAAAGAAAAAATCAAAGCACTTTTTAGGAGTTTAATTTCTAATGCATTGAAATTCAGTGATGTAGCAGAGGAGACGGAAATTAAAATTGAAGCAAAAGACAAAGGCTTTTGCTGGGAATTTTCGTTTTCAGACAATGGTATTGGTATCGAGAAAGATTACTTTGAGAAGATTTTTATGATTTTCAAAAAACTACATCCAAAAAATGTTTATCCAGGAACTGGAATGGGTCTGGCCTTGTGTAAAAAAATTGTAGAACAGCACGGCGGGAATATTTGGGTGGAATCTGAATTTGGGGAAGGGACGACTTTTTATTTTACGTTGAATAAGGAGGTGTAGTGTGTTAAAACCAAAGAATTTTCTGATTTATCTTCCAATTCACAAATCCTCCTCCACAATCAAAATGATTATACCGAGAGGACCAATTTTTCCCTATAATGTATCTACCATTTCCTTCCAAAACGATAATTTGGTCATCATTAAATACGTTAACGGAATACACTTCATCAAAGGTTTTATTTTTAGCATCCAAACCTATTAATTTAATGCGATTGCTCCACCAATGATAATTTCCAATACATCTTTTTTTACTTTGAAAAAAAGAAAGTTGAGTATTATATAAATAAGCACTGTCGTCTTGAACTTGCCAATTATTTTTGGTAATTAACGCTTTTTCAAACGGCGTACAATACAATCGGCACAAATTCCGAATCATTGTCCTTCCCGTAAAAAATGCCAAAGTCAAAGCAATTATCCAAATAAAAGTAACTACTCAGGTGGTTTAAACCTTATTTTTAGTTAAAAAGAGTTAAAAATAGGTATTTTTAGTTATGTAAATGTTAAAAATATGCTTTTTTGTCGAAAATTTGAAAAAACCAGACAAATATAATTTTTTTTAAAAAAAAACTATAAATAACTGATAATCAGTACGTTAAAGCACCTGAGTAGTTACAAATAAAAAACTGTTGAAATTTTATATCGTTTTTGCCCAGACAGATGTATATTTTTCCGTTTTTGGTGCACTCGTCCTATCGTCTGCCATCCACCGTCTAAACAATCTCATCCCCTATCAATAACTTCGGCACCTGAAACCGCTGCCCAAATTCCGCCTCCAATTCTCCACATCGCTCAATAAATTCCGCCTTTCCATAATCATTAATAAACTGAATCACGCCGCCTTTAAACTTCGGAAATCGCCATCCATAAATACTTCCCAAATTAGCCTCTGCCACTGTCTTAATCACTTTTTCCTGCAAACACCAAACCGCTTCTAGTACTTGGGAAAACATTAATCTATCAATTTTTTTTTGCCTACTAATTTCTGTTTTTGTATTCGGAAAATGCTCCGTTAATTCCGTCCAAATATGCTTCGTTTCTTTTTCTGGATATTCATAAAAACCCGCTTTTTTATACTTTCCAAATCGCTCTAGGCTAGTCATTTTTTCCAAAGCAGCCACAGCTGGATGTTGTACATATTTTTTACCATAATGTTCCGCTGCCTGATTTTCATACTCTTGTACGATTTTTATGGAAATATCATCTGCTAAAGCTAAAGGACCATGTCGCATTCCTGCTTGCACGCCGAGATTGTCGATAATTGCTGGCGAAATACCTTCCAATAGCATCGTAATGCCTTCCAAAATATAGGTGTTTTGCACCCGCATCGCATAAAATCCCCAGCCATCTTTGACGATAATCGGCGTTTTTTTAATGGCATGGATAAAGTCATAAGCACGGGCAAGCGTCTCGTCCGAAGTCTTTTTCCCACGAATGATTTCAACCAAAGGAACGCTTTCCGCAGGTGGAAAAAAGTGTAGCCCAACGTAATTTTCTGGACGACTCGACGACTCTGCTAGTTTGGTAATTGGAATCGAAATTGTATTGGTGGCAAACAAGGTATATTCATCCATGTGTGCCTCCGCTTCCTTATTTACTTTGCGTTTCACATTGATGTTTTCAAAAACAGCTTCAATCACCAAATCGCAATCTTCAAAATCTTTGGAAGTCTCCGTTGTCGTGATTTTTCCGAGCAATTCTTTCTGATATTCTGGTGTGACACGGTGAAGTTTAATCAATTCATCGAGTCGTTTTTTGACATAATCGCGTCCACGGTCAGCCACCAATTTAGAAATATCTTTCAGCACTACTTCTTGGCCATTGCGCAAACAGGCTAAGGCAATTCCAGATCCCATTCGACCTGCGCCCACAATGCCGACTTTGCGCGGACGAAACCGACCAAATCCCTTCGGGCGACTCGCACCTTCCTGCATTTCGGTATAGTTTTTCCAAAAAGCGGTCATCATATTTTTCGCCACCTTGCTTTGCAATAACTTAGTATAGTACCGACTTTCAATGCGACTTGCTGTATCAAAATCTACTTTTGACCCTTCAATCAAGGTATTCAAAATTGCCATCGGGGCAGGGTAGTGTCCTTTGTATTTTTGACTCATTTCCGCAATCATGGTCGCGATGATGCCTAAATTTTTAGGTGCATTTGCGGTACCGCCAGGAATTTTCTCTCCTTCCACATCCCACCGGCGGCGTCCTTCTTCCAGTTTTAAAATATAGTCTTTCGCTTTTTGTAATAAGTCCTTTTTATCTTTTGCCAAATCATCAACAATACCCGCTTTCAAAGCTTCTTTAGGTCGATAGGTCCGTCCATTTGTCAAAATTGGTAAGGCTCTCTCAATTCCCAACAACCACATCAAACGAATCGCGCCACCGTTGCCGGGCATTAGTCCATATTTCACTTCTGGAAAACCAACCCGAATTTTTCGTTCATCCAATAAAATGCGATGATGACAGGCCATTGCCAATTCAAAACCTGTTCCAACCGAACGCCCATTAATCGCCGCTACTACAGGCACACCTGGACTTTCAAATGCCCGAAATAACTTCCGTAACCGGTTGGAATACGCAAAATATTCCTCTGCTGAACGGTCTTGAAAGAGGTATTCCAAATCGCCACCCGCCATAAAGGTTTTCTTAGCAGAAGTTAGGATTACCCCTCGCAACTTGCGTTTTTGCTTTTCTTTTAGCAAATGTTCTAGCACAGGAAAGAGCGCATCTGCAATTTCATGATTTAGAAAATTGTGACTTCTCGCTTCCATGTCAAAGGTTAGCGTGACTATATTATCGGTATCTTTTCGGTAGTGAATCATTTCTTTTAACGGTTAATGTTTAGTGGTGAATGGTTAATGTGGCAAAAATAGGATTTGAAAATTGAAATAGGTAAGACTTTCCAAACTTGTCTGAAAAAAAAGGGAATCGGTAGAAGTTTAGTGCACTTTTTTGAAATAGAATACTATATTTGCTGTGAAAGGATTGCATTGCTGAATTTATAAAAATAAAAGGTGTGCCGCGTCGTCAACCGTCCGCTGTTCACCGTCAACCGTTTCAAAAATGGCAGGAAGTAAATTAAGAGTTACCGGATTTACCCGTTTTTTATTATTTATGATGATTGTAGTACCCGCTGCATTCATTGGGTCATCTTATTATAATGGAGAGGATGGTTTGCAAAAAGCAAAGGATTTAGTCGGGATTGGTGGTGAAAAAACAGAGACTGTTGGTAGCAATACGTCAACCGATACGGGCAGTTCTACCAATTCTACAAGTACGGCTGAATTGGAAGATTGCATTGATGCTTTGGCGCGCATGGAACGAAGATTAGAGCGTCGGGACCAGGAAATTGAAGATTTAGAGGCAAAGATTGTTGCGCTGAGAAAAGGAAATTAAAGACTTATGACTTTTTAAAATTTCTTAAATGAAATTCTCCAAAGCAGATAAACTCGATATTTTTGAAAACGCGATAAGCTGGATTGTTGTCTTTGCCATGTACATTTATGGAGGAGCGAAAGCGATGCAATTTAGCGGCGTAGCAGCTATTGATAAAACGGTGGCTGAAATGACGGGGATGGAGTTGATGTGGGTATTTTATGGTTATTCCTATGGGTTCGTACTGACTTTGGGCGCAATGGAAATTATTGGTGGAACGCTGATCTTATTTAAAAAGACGCGTCTGTTGGGTTGCCTTTTCATCTCTGCTATTTTGGTTAATGTCATTTTACAAGATATTTTTTATGGGGTGCATGTCGGTGCATTGAAAGCGGCGATTTTGTATCAAATTTGTATCTTAATTATTTTGTGGCTACATAAGGATAAGGTGATTATGAGTATTCAATCGTTGTTGATTTCTACGAAATGGAATGGGGATTGGCGGTTTTTATTGGTGAAATTATTGATTGCGTTTTTGTTGTTTGTGGTGTTGAGGGTGGGGGAGTATTGGGTGACGATTGGGCTTTAATCTTGAAAAATATTTAACGAAAATTTCCTTGGTTCTACATTAAGTAAAAACGATTTAATAAGTTGGACCATAATGCGCCGTAATTTTTTCTTCTAAAGAATTCAAAAAATCGTTGCATAGCCTTCGTTACGGAACTATTTTTTGTGTTTTTTTAAAGGGAAAAGGACAAGCATAATGGCCCAAGTTATTGAATCGTTTTTTACTAAGTAACGGTCAAAAAATAAGTTCCCCAACTCTCCTGTATTTCTTTTGCTCTTATTTTTCACTTTTGAAACAGTCATTATGTATAGATAACTCCTATTTCAAAAGCAAAAAATAAGACCAAAATAAACGAGTATAGTTGGGGAACTTATTCTTTCACCGTTACTAAGTAACGGTGTTATTTTTTTCGGTTATTAAGACTCTTGTATCGTTTTCTGTCAACAGGGAGTTTGGGGGGCAAAATTGGATTTAAGTCCAATTTTGCCCTTCAAACTCCCTGTTTTTTTACTTGTTTCTAATCTTTTCCGTCTAATATTTCTCAAACCAGTCAAAATGTTCCTTAATAATTCGGTCTTTGTCTGATTTTATATATTCCAAAAATTTCTTAGCGGCAGGCGACAATTTTTTTGATTTGAGCCAAACTAGATTCCAATGGGACGTAATGGGTAAACCTCGATAAGGAATGATTTCTAAGTCCTGATTCTTTAACTCATTTTTAATCCCGATAAGCGGCATGATGGAGTACCCCAATCCTGCGACTACAGCTTGTTTTAAAGCTTCGTTGGAAGTCAATTGCATTTTCTTAAAAATGGGTATTTTTTTTTTGGTAATAAACGCTTCCATCGCAGCACCAGTTGCTGACCCTTTTTCTCTAAACAACAATGGATGCTTTTTGAAAAGGCGAATAATGGGTTCTTTTGGATTGCGATTTAAGCAAGTTCCACCGACTAAGAACAGCTTATTTTGCATCAATTCTACATGGTTCAAATTCAACTGTTTTGGTAATACCGACACCAGTGAAAAATCAACTTCATTTTGCTCCAAACTTTCTACCACACGCGTCTTGTTGGTCACATCCATTTCCAAATCTACACCACTGTGCTCGTGCATAAAATCGGCTAAAAAATAAGGCATGACATATTTTGCTGTCGAAGCAATGGATAATTTTATACGTCCGGCAAGTTTACCTTTAAAAGACTTGGTATTGTAATTAATCACTTCTATTTCATCCAAAATTCTCTGAGCTGACCGTGCTACTTCTTTACCAAAATCTGTGATGTAAAGTTGCCTTCCGACCACTTCCGTCAATGGAATATCAAATTGTTTTTGAAAGTTTTTAAGCTGAATGGACACGGCTGGCTGGGTCAAATAGAGGGCTTCCGATGCTTTTGTAACACTCTGACAGTCAGTTAGTTTAACAAATATTTTAAGTTGGTGTAAAGTAAAATTCATAAAGGTTTGTTTATGTATTCCATTAAAAGTATAAATGCAAATTTATGAAAAACCTGAACTACTTTTGCACTGTAGAACAAAATAATTTGTCAAAAAATAATCGAAAAAAATGGAACAACTAAAACAAATTGTCAAAAAAAGAGCATTCCTTAAAGGGCAATATTTTGCGTTAAAAAACACTGCCTTATGGTCGAAAATGGTAGGAATTATCACTCTATTGGTGCTAATATTGGTCTTATCGGCAACAAATAACTATTTGTTTTTTGACGTCTTGCTAAATTCATCAGGAATCATTCTGTTGGTGAGTGTAATTAGTTTTTTAGAAAATAAAGAGAAGTAAAACTAAGAATCAGACACCCTGAAAAAACTAGCTCAAAAATCATCATAAATTTACCAAAATGACAGCTACAGAAACAATTCAAAAAGTAAAATTAGTCAACGGAAATTTTTCACCTTCAGAAGCGTCTGATGCGATGAGAAATTTAATTCAGGGAGCTATCAATTTCAATAAAACCAACCGACTAAAGCTATTAATTGAAGACGAAGGACAAGATACCAGTAGCTTATGTGGCAATATTGATAGTTTGTGTGGCTGTGAAGAAACGGCTAACAACATTATTGCAGAAGCCCGAAAATCAGGGCAAAAAGTTGCGGTCAAAGCATTTTTGAAAGTGTCAATAGTGGAATAAAAAATCTTCTATTTTATTATCAATTCCTTAATATGAGCAAAGTCGAAGGTCGACTTTATTTTTCATTGGGAGGAAACTTATCATTTTCTCCCAACTTTATCTTCAAGCATCAAGTTTAATGATGCATTCATCGTCAAAAGTTGTTTGAAAACAACAAACTCGATAAACATGCAAAAAATCATAGCACCTTACAAAGATTCATTCAAAGCGGACATTACAGGTGGATTGTTGGCTGCCATTATTGGATTGCCGATGGGATTGGCTTTTGGTATACAATCCGGATTAGGAGCAGCAGCGGGGATTTATACTGCCATTATTTTAGCAATTATCGCCTTCATTTTTGGAGGAACTAAAACGCTCATTACTGACCCTACCGGACCAATGACAGTTGTGGCAGCGACAGTTGTTTCTTCGAGTTTAGCTGCCGCGGGTGATTTGGCGACCGCGATGCCATTAATCGTAGCGACCTTTGTGTTAGCGGGGGTTTTTGAATTACTATTTGGCGTGCTTAACCTAGGAAAATACGTCAAATTTTTGCCCTATCCCGTCCTTTCTGGCTTTATGGCAGGTATCGGCGTGATTATAATTTCTGTACAAATTTTTCCTCTGATGGGGCAAGTTTCACCCAGAGGATTTACTAATATTATTACGGGTTTGGGAGAAGGCATTGGACATTTGAACCAGCAAGCCTTGTTTTTAGGCGCATTAACCATTGCCATCGTTTATCTTCTTCCATTACTGACTAAAAAAATTCCATCCATTCTTGCAGCCTTGATTATCGGTACGCTGGTTTCCGTTGGTTTCGGGATGAATGTCCCCGTAATTGGTTTCATTCCGACTACTTTACCTTCCATGCAGTTGGGTCTTTTAGGACAACTCAATTGGTCGGATTTATCAATTATTATTCCGCCTGCGATTATGATTGGCGGCTTGGGTGTGATTGATACATTACTGACTTCGGTAGTGGCTGACAATCTGACCAAAACAAAGCATGACAGTCGCAGAACGGTTATTGGTCAGGGAATTGGAAATATTATAGTGGGTTTATTCGGTGGAATTCCAGGAGCTGGCGCAACGATGGGAACGGTCACGAATATAAAAGCAGGGGCAAGAACTAAGCTATCCGGACTGATGAAAGGCGTATTTTTATTGCTCATTATTATGAGTGTTGCTCAATATGTGGCTTATGTGCCCATGCCTGTACTTGCCGGATTATTGATTACAATTGGTATTGGCATTATTGATTATAAAGGCATTAAAATGTTGTTTAAAATTCCAAAACAAGATGCAATCGTCTGGGCAATCGTGCTTTTAGTGACCTTATTTGATAATTTATTAAATGCCGTTGCGGTTGGGTTTTTATTATCTGCCATATTGTTTATCGGTAGATTGTCGAAATCAATGATGGATTCCCAACAAGTTGACGGTTTGAAAGATTTGAATTTATCTCCTGCAATTTCTGATGCCTTAGTTAAGAAAGTTCATGTACAGCACATTAGTGGTCCACTTTTCTTTGGTTGTGCCAGTAGTTTTCGCCACCAATGTGAAGCTATTAACAATGTATTTGCGGCAATATTGAGGATGGAGGACATGCCTTTTTTAGACCAGAGTGGTTTGGTGACGTTGGAAGCGGTTATTGAAGATTGGCAGGACAAAGGGATGGCTGTTTATTTGACTGGGGCGAACGAGGTGATTTTGAAAAGTATGAAGCAAACGAATATTATTCCGAAATTAATTAGCAAAGAACATTGTTTTAGAAATGCGGAGGATTGTCTGCTTGCTGCTTTAGTTGCTATCAATCAAGGAAAACATTTGGGAAATAATCAAAAAAGGGAACAGGTCAAACAGCGGGTTTCTGAACGTTATGTTCCTACTTTTTCTGAAGTTGCGATATCTACTTTTTCTGAAAATTAATATGCGTTTTAATACACCTATTAACGACCATTTTTAAAAACTAAACTATAAAAAACATGAATACCAACATTATCGAAAAAAGTCTCAAACAAACGGATACCAATAAAGCCATTAAAATCGCCATTGCGCACGGAGATGGTATTGGTCCTGAAATTATGTCAGCAACTTTGAAAATTCTGAAAGCCAGTGGTGCTAATATAGAAACAGAAACGATGGAAATTGGTAAAAAAGTTTACCTATCGGGCAATTCTGCTGGTATTTCGCCAAAAGCCTGGAAAGCCATTAGCCGTAACAAAATTATTCTAAAAGGGCCCATCACCACACCACAGGGTAAAGGCTATAAAAGTCTTAATGTCACATTGCGCAAGACGCTTGGATTGTTTGCCAATGTCCGCCCCGTCAATGCGCTATACCCTTATGTACAGACCAATTTTCCTACTATGGATGTGGTGATTGTACGGGAAAATGAAGAAGATTTGTATGCAGGAATTGAGCACCAACAGACACAGGATGTCGTTCAATGTTTGAAATTAATAACCCGACCAGGGTGCGAAAAAATCGTTCGCTATGCTTTTGAATATGCCCGTGCTTACAATCGAAAAAAAGTGACTTGCATGTTGAAAGACAACATCATGAAGCTAACGGACGGACTTTTTCACCGGGTTTTCGATGAAATCGCAGTCGAATATCCAGATATTGAATGCGACACTCAAATTATTGACATCGCAACCGCTCGTTTGGCAGCCCATCCTCAACAATATGATGTCATCGTTACCTCCAATCTTTATGGAGATATAATTTCGGATGTAGCCGCAGAAATCGCGGGTTCAGTAGGTATGGCAGGGTCGGCAAATATTGGGACTAACATCGCCATGTTTGAAGCTATTCATGGGTCAGCACCTGATATTGCAGGACAAAAAATCGCCAATCCATCAGGACTCATCAATGCTTCTATCCTAATGTTGGCGCACGTTGGCAAACTTGAAATTGCTGATAAAATCAAAAATGCTTGGCTAACTACGATTGAAGAAGGTTATCATACTGCGGATATTTATCAGGAAAGCATCAGCCGACAGAAAGTGACAACCGACGAGTTTGCGGAGAAAGTAATCGCGAATTTGGGTAAGTTGCCACAAGAGTTAGCGGTGAGTAAATTAGCGGCAGGTTCGGGCAAAATAACCATCCCTGTTTATGAGCGCAAACAAGAAAATCAGGTGCTAGTTGGTGCGGATGTATTTATCAATTGGCAAGGGTCTAATCCCGAAGAGATTGGTGATAAGTTAACCAGTTTGAATATCTACAAAATGAAGCTCAAAATGATTACCAATCGGGGCGTAAAAGTATATCCAAATGGTTCGCCAGAAACTTATTGTACTGACCATTGGAGATGCCGATTTGTTTCTTCAGAAGCAATGATTAAAGATGGTAATTTGGTGTATCCGCCCGTTAGTTACGAGCAAGTGATTGCCCTTTTGTCCAACTTAAACAATCAAGGAATGGAAGTGATTAAAACAGAGAATTTGTATGAATTTGATGGGAAAAGAGGATTTTCTTTGGGACAAGGAGAGTAAATGTTGGTTATATTATTGAATTTATAAATTGTTGATTGGTAGGGTTTTGTAGTAGTGATTCTAACAGTTTTGCTGAAAAATTTAGTTGATAAGCGTTAAAATACCAGATGAGTTTCTGTAAACAATGCAGGTGAGGTTCTTGAGGACGAAAAATAGTTTTATGAAATTATTCTTTGTTCTCAGGTTCCTTTTTTTCAATGAGTTAAGATATTTATTTCTCAATCCACAACCGCAAATCCAAATAATTAAAAACCCGCTTCTCCCCAACCTGCTCAAAAAGCCCTTGAATCTCTTTCCTGAAATCAACAACTAATTTCTGTTTCTCCTTTTTATCAATCGCATTCAACAACCTTTTCAAAAACCGAAATAACGCCTTTTCTGTTGCATAAATCGTCCTTCTTGCTTTCAAATATTTAGGCGTTGACAACAGCAGCGATTCTAATAAAGCATGATTACCCAATTCATAATGAATCAATAAATTAAGAATGCGCGCAAAGTGAAAAATCTCTTTCACCACATCTTCTTTGGGGTCGTTGAGGATAAGATTATTCCATTGGAGGGCTTGGTCAAATTGCCGATTTTGGAAAAGTAAATAGGCGACCAAATAATGAAAAGTGATGCGGTGATGCCGTTCGATTTTCTTGCCAAATTGTTCCAATCCTACCTCAATTTCAGGAATCCATTCCATCGCTTTGGCAAAATCCTGTTGCTGTAGACTCCAATTAATTAGCAGCAAATAACGTTGTCGGAAGACCCTAGATTCAATATTTTTAATGGATTTAAATTCGGGACGCTTCAACACCATCACTAAGCGATTGAGTCCTTCTTGCAAAATATCGTATTTACCAATTATCAGACTATCAATCAGCATATTATTCAAAGTGGCAATGTAGCGTTCTGCATATAATTTCAGAAAGTGAGGATGAGCTTCCAATAAGCCCAGAAATCGTTTGTTGATTTCGTAAGCGTCTTCGACATTGCCGAGCATAAATTGATAGGTGGCATTGGCTTGATAAAAATAGATTTTACTCTTAAAGTTTGTCGCTAAAGTTTCTTTTTGAAACTTGAGCGACTGCGTTAGCGTTTCGATGTGCTGTTGCTGTTCTTCCGTTTGAATTTTTTGAAAACGGATTTGAAACTGTGCCATTTGTTGGGTGAGATACCAATATTCATTGGTATTTGTTAGTTGTTCCAAACTATTGACTTCTATTTTGAAAAGTTGATGAATCCCTTCATTATTTTGTTTTTTGAACTGTCGTTGAGAGAGCAATCGCTTTTCAATGCTCCGAAGCATGATTTGTAGCTCGAACAATTCATACTTCTCCGCTATCTTTTGTCCTTTTTTTAGTTCACTAAAAGCCGCTAGAATCAAACTTTTTTCTATCAAAACATTAGCTGCTGTTATCTTCTCAAAAATCTTGTTCTCCAAGGTTTTTTGACCAAAATGCGCTAAGGATTGGAGCAATAATTCATATAAATACCGCTTATTAACCGCGAGGTGTTTTATGAAATTTGCGCCTGCGTTGTCTTGTACCAATTTTTCCTCATCAAAAGACTTTTGCGCCATCAACGCATCCATTAATTGAAGATAATCCTTTTCACCCGCGCCCGCCTGTACTTTGAGGTAGCGTTTCTCGGATTTTGTCAAATTGTGGACTAAATCGTACAAAAAAGTGGAAGCTATTTTCATCTTGTTTGAAATTGAAAGCTAATTATTTATGGACAAAAATAGTGATTTAAACAGTAAAATAAGTAATTTTTTAAGTGGAATCTATTTTAGAAACCTAATCAATAATCTATTTTGTACTTGCGAGAAGCAGAGGATAGGTATAAATTTGCAACATCATTAGGATAAATGATAGCTTAAACGCTAAATTAAATGTAGCGAAATTTTTTAAAAACGATTATCATGAATTTTTTAAAATTAATGTTCTTTCTGACTTTAAGTGTTTTATTCCAAAATGGAATAACTGCCCAAGAATGGGTTTCTTACCAAAGTGAGCAGCAAATCAACGATTTAGTGGACACGGGTGACGAGCTATTAATAGCGACTGACGCAGGTTTGGTGGTGTTGAATAAATCAACGTTGGCAAAAACGACTTTGAACAAATCAAACTCTAATCTTCAGAGTAACCACATTCAAACGATTACAATTGCGCCAGATGGTATGCCGTGGATTGGGACTTACGATGCGATTATGCAGCGATTTAATGGGACAGATTTTGAGGATGGTACAACGCCTGATAGCGATGAGTACAATCCTAATTCTACTGAACTTTATGACTTGAAAATTGCCCCAAATGGTGATTTCTGGTTGGGGACTTCGGACGGTATTTTTCAAAAAGAAAATCAGGATTGGTTACATTATGGTGAAGACGAATTGGATGCCTCCTTATTTAAAGTTTGGGATATTGAAATCAGTGCTAACGGAGATGTTTTTGTTGCCTCTAACCATGTTTATAAATTTGCAAATGGTGAATGGTCTAATCTTACCGAAGATACAGAAGTGGTTGCTTATATGGGGGCAGACCTCTTTTTTAGTAGTACTGGAGACTTGTATCTTACTGGAGATTTGGATAAAATTGGTCGTTATGATGGCGAAGAATGGGAGTCACTTTCAATTGACTTTAATGGCTCTGAAGTTATACGATTGACGGAAGATGTCGATGGCAATATGTATTTTAATACAGCAAGAGATGGTATTTTTAAATTGGTGGATGGCATTTGGATACCGCAAATTAATGCACAAACGGAAGCTTTCAACAATGAAACAGATTACTTCTATATTGACAATGAAAACAGCCATTGGTTAAATAACAATATCCAACTTTCTGTCTATAACGATAGTGACCTTGAAACGATTACTATCTCCAACTATACTCTCGAAACAAACAATATCAAGAATATTCATAAAGGTGAAAACGGGCTGCTCTATTTTATCACAGCTAACAACAGCGAGGTTGCCGTCTTAGATACTGATGGCAACTGGTCTGTGCTTTCTTTGCCTTCTTCTGGAGCATCTTTTGAGTCTTTCAGAGATATACTTTTCCTTGCGGATAACAACATTTGGTTGGCATCTAACCAAGGGTTTTATCATTATAATGGGGATTCGTGGATATTCAATGAACTGATTAATAGTAGCAGCATTGTTGCGGACGCTGAAGGTGGAATTTACATACTGTTCAACGGTGGAATTTTAATTATTGATAATGGCGTGACAACAGAATACAACGTCGATAATTCTCCATTAGCCAACTCAATAGCGATTGGTCATGGCGTAGATGCGGATGGTAATTTATGGATAGCTTCCTTTGATTGGGATGCAGGATATGCCATTCAAAAAGTAGCGTCGGATGGAACTTGGACGACTTATTCTAAAGAAGATTTTCCAGAGGTTGACAAGGCAAGGGGTGATTTTTACTTCGATGCCAACGGTAATGTTTGGGTTTCCCGAGGTGCTTTTGGTGCAGCTAAATTTGACGGTACAACTTGGACAAATCCATTCACTGGAAATACAGATGAGATTACCAATACGGATGTTCAAGCTATCGGAAGCGATGCCAACGGAAAGCTATATTTTGCACATCAATATGGGGTAACCACTTTATTGGATGACGAATGGGACAACCTGATTATTGAGGAAGTGCCGACTAACCTTTCTCATAGTGGAACGATTCAATTTAATGATGCAGGCACATTGTGGTGGGCAAGTAGAAGCTATGGTCTGTTCTCTTATTCGCTACTTGGCACAAATGTAGTTGATTTTGAAACTCAAACCATTTCTAATCTTTCTATTTATCCAAATCCTGCGGTAAATTATGCGATGCTTGATTTTACGACTAAATCAAATGAAAACGTCAATATTTCGATTTATAACAACCTTGGGCAGTTACAATCCAATTTAAATCTAGGCAAATTTACTGTGGGCACTTTTCAAGAACGTATTGAAGTTGCTGGTTTTGCCAAAGGATTTTATACTGTTCAACTGGAAATTGGCGGGCAGCATTTTGTGGAACGAATGGTCGTTCAGTAAGACACCATAAAGTTAAAACATGAGTAGTTACAAACATGGTGATTTTTAAAATCACCATGTTTTAAAGCAGATTTTCCAAACAATGTCTTCGCCAAATGATGAATAATTGAAAGCAGAATTGTGTATTTTTGTATTTATCAGATAAATACCAACCTATCTTAGTAACGCGAAATAAATAATCTTACATTTTGAGCTGATATTTAGTCCATATTTTTCACTTTAAAAATGCTCATTATATCAACATAAACCGCACTTTTAGAGCAAAAACTAGAAACGAAGTCTCTCTCTCAAAAGTAACTTTATTTAATTTGCGTTCCTTATTGTAAATTTTTCGCCCTTCCACTAAATTCATCCATGAGCCCCAAAAAACCTTTTCTATCAGGTTATCGCAACTCGTTTTTTATCGTACATTTGTGAAAGAAATTTAAAACAAAATTTGAAATTTCCTACTCCCTAAAGTTAAAAAACGAGTTGCCATGCCAAACCAGACCGATAATTTAAAAAAATTACTCACTGCGGGGAAAGAATATCAGGCTTATGATGAGTTGACTGAGCTATTAAAAGCAGATGCAAAAGGCAAAGAATTGTTGAATCAGGTTTTTTTGCTGCAAGCGAGATTGGAGGGGATTGAAACCAAATTTAACCAAGGCATTACTTCCTACGAAAAATGGGAAATCAGCAGAAATAAAATTCTAAAATCCACCCTCGATTTAATTGATAAAGTAGAGAAGACCTTGTCTTTACCTGATGAAAAAGCAACGATAAAGGTGAAAATTAAAATGGGCGTTGCGACCAATACGACCTTCATTCACAGATTAGCTAATCCAGAATTGGTACGGAAATTAACTTTTTATTACTTGATATTATGGATTGTATTGGGGGCTATGGATACGCTGTTTTTTCAAGTAAAATCCCCTGACCTCGTTCAGTCTTATCCCATTTTTGGCATCCAGTTTAAAAATTATGTGGTTAGTGAAGGCATAGTGACGTGGTTGAAAGATTTTATCGGGCATTTGTTTGCTTTTGGGACGGTGATTTTGGCGTTGATGTTAGAAGTGGTGAAGTCCAATCTATCAAGTACCTCTTCTTTGGTTTTAAATAAAGTCAATGATTTATACCGGAAATTCTTCTATTTTTTAATCGTTCCCATCCTTGGATTGATTTCAGCAACTATCTTTTACAATAGTCAATATACAAGCAAAAAAAGCTCGATTCAGCTGTGGTCAAATGAAATTTCTACTGATTTTTTACCAGATTTTATTGCTGCGAATTACTTTATTATTGTGATGATTCCATTGGTTTTGGGAATTATTCATTATTGCCTTTTATTGCATGTTTCTATCAAAGAATTTAAAAGTTTCTCGTCTTATAATCCATTTCATGGCGACCAAAGTTTTGGCTTGTTATGGATTGGTCGGTCAATTTTTTGGGGCACTGTATCCTTCGTCATCGTGATGTTGTTGGCGTTGATTCTCCAATTGAGTTTAAAAAACGGAGAACTGACCTTTGGGGTATTTTTAGGGACTTTACTTTTTATGACGCTGGTTTGGTTTGGGGCGATTAATCCATTAAAAAAATTGAGCAAGAAATTAAAAAAGGAGAAAGGAGACTTGTATGAATCCGTGAAAGAAGAAGTTCGGAGCAAAAATCGGCTATTGGGCAGCCACGCTGATTTAGAAGAATTGAATGCCATGAAGTTGCTATTGGACGCTTCCAGAGAGAATGAAAAAGAGTTGTTGAAACTCAGCGTTGTACCCATAACGTGGCAAGAATTATTGATTGGCGGTGGGATTATCCTATTTTTGTTAGGAATGATTGTTTATCAAATTACATTGTAGATGTTGAAAAATAAATGGCGTATTTTTCTGTTTTGCTTAATTACGTTGGGAGTTATTTTCTGTAACATAAATTGCCGTAAAACCGTTGTGGTCAACGGAAATCCTGTTTCCTTGGCAACCATCAAAGAATTGGCAGAACGCTACAAACCGACCGTCGTTTTTGATGAAAATACGCTATTTTACCCCATAAGATTCGATGGTTTAAAAAAAATAGCTTTGGAAGTCGATAAAGAAGTCATCGCAGAATTAGACATCACCGACGATTTGAAAAATGCTTCCAATCAACTGAATCACCCCACAGAGTTGTTCGATTCCGCACCAAAGAATAGCTTGATTTATTATTATAGTCTGTCCACAAATCCCGATAAATGGGCAACCGAAAAAGCAGTTAATTCCTTCCCTGATTCGTTATTTCTATACGTTAATGTCACTTTTGATAAGTATTTAAAAATCACTTACACCATTCCTTTTGAAGGCAATCAATGGCGCAATTATCATCGGGGCGACGGTGCGATGTTTGCCTTGTATTTTGAAGAAAAAGCAGGCGTTTTTCAACCAATAAAAGCGCGTGCCTATATGCATTTGCAGCACAGCGAAGTCAATTATCAAAAGAATGTGGCGACGACCTCACAAGAGGAAAATACGCCTATCTTCTTTGTCACTTCAGGCAGTCATTCCACTTACCACCGCCCAGGGAAATACGAAGATGTGGACGGAATTCTTATCTTAAAAACAGCAGAAACAGCTAAAAATGATTACGCCTATTGTCGCAATCGAATCAACTTAGTTTTCCCAGATGCTACCCACAACAATCTCGAAAAATGGGCTTTTACAGGCGAAGTTTATTGGGGTGGTTCGCCGAA
>JBLHWU010000051.1:0-31825 GCA_047629355.1 Saprospiraceae bacterium
TTGGACAATATATATACATAAGCTTTGAGTGTGGTTACTACAAAGTTATGAATTTGTCTTCGTTGTCATTTTTCAAAGCATTACATTTGATACACCGCCAAAAGTATTATAAGTTATTCTTTACACCAATGTCATCGCCAAATGATGCATTACAAATGATGAGCAGTGAATTAGTAGTAAAATAGAGTTATGCACCATTTATAATTCAACATTCACCACTGGGTAAATAAATTGTTAGACATTTCTGACTTGAATGACTACTAAGATTACAAATACTCGCCCTCACATCACGAATACTCATTCCCTCTTTGAAAAACTTCATTTTTCCCACACTTTTGCAAAAGGAATTGAAATTCAAGCAAATATTGCCTAATTTTGGGAAAACATATTTCAAATCCCTCAGAAGAGAGGTCAGAAGTCAGACGATTGCATTATCAGAAGCCAGAAATTTGCTTGCACAAAATCTGACTGCTGACCGTAAACACTGGCTGATTTCTTCCATATTTCAAATCATTTCAAAATACATATTATCCATGATAAAAACCGCTTTTCAGAAAACAGTTTTACTTCTTTGCTTACTCAGCAGCAGTCTATTTTTAATTACCTCTTGCAGCAATAAAGTCGAATACGCTGACCCGTTACCTGCAAGTATTGAAAATTATGTGTACGCTTTTACCAGCGGAGTAATTGCCAAGAATTCTTCGGTGCGTGTTCGTTTTTCCAGTCCAATTGTAGAAGAAACATCGATTGGTTCGGAGGCACAAAAAGACATCGTTTGCTTTTCGCCATCGATTAAAGGCAAGTATATTTGGGAAGATGACCATACCATATTGGTTACTTCTGAGAATCACTTGAAGTCGGGTACAAACTATGTTGCCACGGTACAATTATCGTTACTGTTCGACAATTTGCCAGAAGAGGCTAAGAGCTTTCAGTTTGATTTTCAAACCCGTCAACAAGGCTTTGATGTCAGTATTTACGGACTGCAAGCGGTGAGTAGTACCAACTTGAGACAGCAAGAATTGCGTGGAAATGTGGTCACTAATGATTTGACCAATGCCGATGAATTAGAAAAAGTATTGCGAGCATATCAGGGAGGAAAAAACCTAGACATTGAATGGACACACGATGGTAATCAACGCGATCATGCCTTTTTAATCAAAAATATTGTTCGTAGCGAAAAGGCTTCAGAAATTCGTTTGGAATGGAATGGTTCGCCAATGAGTGTTGATAAAAAAGGGGAGAAGAAGATTGAGATTCCAGCTTTAGGGGATTTTAAAGTCATCAATGCGGCGGTGCGGCGCGAGTCTGGAAATCCATATTTGCAACTGCAATTTTCTGACCCGTTATTAGTCAATCAGGATTTACGTGGAATGGTGCGGATTAAAAATCAAAAACGAGAACCGAAATTTGTCATTAATGGCAATTTATTAAATGTCTATCCAAACGGACGGTTGTCAAATACGCAAAAAATCGAAGTGAATCCTGGTATCTTGAATTCTGAAAAGGTGAAAATGAAGAAATCGAGTGTATGGGATGTCTTTTTTACAGAAATGAAACCACAAATTCGATTGGTGCGGCAAGGGGTAATTATGCCGAATTCTGATGGATTAATTTTTCCATTTGAAGCGGTGAGTTTAAATGCCGTTGAAGTCGAAGTTTTTAAAATTTATGACAACAATATCCTCCAATTTTTGCAAACCAATGAATTATCGGGACAAAGCGATTTGTATCGCGTCGGTCGCGTTATTTTACAGAAAAAAGTGCCCTTGGAAAATCTAAATCCAGATGCGAGTACTTTTGGTTGGGAGCGCTATGCACTTGATTTGAGCAAATTATTTGAAGCGGATGCCAGTGCCATTTACCAAATTAGATTGGGCTTTAGACCTGAATATTCCTCGTTTGCTTGTGAAGGCGATGGTGCACAACCTGCTGATAATGTAAGAGTTGTACAAACAGCAAACCGTATTGACGATGATGGTGAAATCGAAAGTATTTGGGATGATTATTATGGTATCAACGGTAGCTATGATGGTTTTCGATGGAATCACCGCGAAGATCCATGCAAGCCAGCTTACTACAATTATGAAAATTTTGTGTCCTCTAATGTCATTGCTTCCAATCTAGGAATCATTGCCAAAGGTGGCAAGGATAAGTCGTATTTCATCGCAGTGACCGATATTTTGACCGCGCAGCCAATTCCCGAAGCCGTTATAGAATTTTACGATTATCAGCAGCAACTTTTGCGGACAACCGTAACCAATGGCGCAGGTATCGTAGAGGTGTCGCTGTCCCGCAAACCATTTGCGATTGTCGCTAAATGGAATGGTCAAAATGGTTATTTAAAATTGGCAGATGGCAACTCGCTATCCCTGAGTCGCTACGACGTTTCGGGCGCAGTTTCCCAAAAAGGAATGAAAGGTTTTATCTACGGCGAACGCGGTGTTTGGCGACCTGGAGACTCTTTATTTCTAAATTTTGTCTTAGAAGATAAAATGACTAAACTCCCTGGAAACCATCCGATTACCTTTGAACTATACGATTCGCGTGGACAATTGCAAAAGAAAGAAGTCATCATTAAACGTACAGACAATGTGTATGCTATGTACGCTGCCACCGCAACAGATGCACCGACTGGAAACTGGGTTGCCAAAGTCAAAGCAGGCGGTGCAACGTTTGATAAAGTATTAAAAATCGAGACGATTAAACCTAACCGTTTGAAGGTGAAATTGGATTTTGGAAAAGAAGAATTGAAAGTGGCTGATATGCCATTGAGCGTCGATTTGCAAGTCAATTGGCTGCACGGTGCACCTGCTCAAAATCTGAAAACGAAGGTTGAAATGCAAGTCTCAACAACGAAAACAAAATTTGACGACTACAATAATTTTATTTTCGATGACCCGACTCGCAATTTTTCTTCGAATCCAAATACCATTTTTGATGGCGAAGTGGATGTGAAAGGAAACGCTGATTTTCAAATAAATTCGTTAAGTAATAGCAATAACATTCCAGGTAAACTGGTCGCAAAAATCAAGACCCGAGCATTTGAAAAAGGCGGCGATTTTAGCACCAATAACGTATCAATTCCTTACTCGCCATTCCCATCTTATGCGGGGATTCGTTTGCCGAAAAACAAGTACAAACAAAACAGAATTGAAGTTAATAAAGAAGGCACGATGAATTTTGTTTTGTTGGATGAAGACGGTAAATATTTGAAAGACAGAAACTTAGATATTGGTTTGTACCGTTTGGAATGGCGTTGGTGGTGGGACAGAGGTCGCGATAATTTGAATAGCTTCAATACTAGCAACCACTTCAATGCCACGGAAACAGTGACGGTAACGACCAATTCAAAAGGTGAAGCAGAATGGTCATATACGCCCGATGATTGGGGTCGCTATCTCGTTCGCGTTTGTGATTCGGAAAGCGGACATTGTACAGGAGATTTTTTCTATGCAGGCAATCCCTGGTATGGTAGCGATGAACAAGTTAATCGACAAGAGGCGGCGATGATGACCTTTTCGGCAGACAAAGAAAAATACGTGGTAGGTGAAGAAATTAAATTGAATGTTCCTGCCTCTGAATCCAGTCGAGTGTTGGTGACTTTAGAAAATGGCGCGAAAGTTCTGGATTCTTTTTGGGCGGAAGCGAAGAAGGGCGACAACACCTTTTCGTTCCTTGCAACTGAGGCGATGGCACCGACAATTTATGCGCACGTCGCACTCGTGCAACCACATGGACAGATAGACAATGACCTTCCAATTCGGATGTATGGCGTAGTCCCCTTGACGGTCGAAAATCCTAAAACGATTTTGAAACCGCAACTAAAAATGCCTGATGAACTGGCGCCTGAGCAAACATTTACCGTAGAAATCAGCGAAGAAAACGACAAACCGATGGCGTACACAATTGCGATGGTGGACGATGGTTTACTGGATTTGACCAATTTTAAAACACCGAATCCACACGCTGCTTTTTATGCACGAGAGGCCTTGGGTGTGAAAACTTGGGATGTTTACGACCATGTTTTGGGTGCCTATGGCGGTGAATTGGAGCGTGTTTTAAGTATTGGTGGGGATGGTGAAAATGCTGCGAAGGAAGGTGCAAAAAGCGCAAATCGTTTCAAGCCTGTAGTCAGACATTTGGGACCATTTTATCTAAATGCGGGCAAAACGGCAAAGCATAAAATCACCGTTCCAAATTACGTTGGTTCCGTGCGGACAATGGTGGTTGCGTCCAATTCTGAAGCAGCTTATGGTCGCGCAGAAAAGACGACGGCGGTGAAAAAACCGTTGATGGTATTGGCAACTTTGCCGCGCGTGCTTGGCCCGACAGAAACTTTACGACTGCCTGTATCTGTTTTTGCGATGGATAAGAAAGTTAAGAATGTAGCGGTTTCTATTTCTGAAAGTAGTGGTTTGGTGAACTTTATTGGCGGCAATTCTCAAAGTTTAACCTTTAGTCAGCCAGGTGAGGAGATGGTTTATTTTGATTTAAAAATTGGCGAACGCGTCGGTATTGCTAATTTTAAAATAACGGCAAAAGGCGGCGGAGAAACGACCACGCAAGACATCGAAATCCAAGTGCGCAACCCGAATCCGTTTATTACGGATTTAAAAGAAAGTGTCGTAGAAGCAGGACAGACTTGGGAAGAAACCTTTGATGCAGTCGGAATTATGGGAACAAATAAAGGGATTTTGGAAGTGTCTAACATTCCGCCAATTGACCTCGGCAAGCGATTGGATTACTTGATTCGCTACCCGCATGGCTGTATAGAACAGACGACTTCTTCTGGATTTCCACAGCTTTTTGTGGACAATTTATTGGAAATGACGGCTGTGCAACGCAAAGAGATTCCAGCAAATATCAAAGCGACCTTAACGCGTTTAAAGAAATTTCAGACGGCAGAAGGTGGCTTTTCCTATTGGCCAGGACAGGAAGACCCGAATGCTTGGGGTTCTAACTATGGCGGACATTTTATGTTGGAAGCGAAAGAAAAAGGCTATACGATTCCTGCAGGTTTGTTGGAACGCTGGGTAGCTTTTCAGAAAAAACGTGCCCGAAATTGGAAATGGGACAAAGATGGTTTTAACGACCATGGTGGCTATTATAATAATGATTTGATGCAATCTTATCGGCTGTATACCTTGGCAAAAGCGGACGAAGCAGAGTTGGGTGCGATGAATCGAATGCGGGAAATTACCGAATTGTCGGCGCAAGCGAAGTGGCGATTGGCGGCGGCGTATGCACTTGTTGGTAACACAAAAGTAGCTAAAGAAATCATCAATCAACTGCCGACAGCAGTCAATAAGTATCGACAATTGAGTGGCACGTACGGCTCGGATATTCGTGATGAAGCGATGATTTTGGAAACTTTGGTGCTGTTGGACGAGACGTCAAAAGCAGCCTTAGTGGTGAAAGATTTATCAACTTCTTTGAGTACCGACGAGTGGATGTCCACGCAAACAACGGCCTATGCCTTGCTCGGTATCAGCAAATTTGCGAAGAAAGAAAACTTCGATAAAGCCTTGACTTTTGATATCAAAATCGGCAACGGCGCGACTGTCAATGCGGGTGCAAAAACGCCGATGATGCAAGTCGTTGTGCCTGTTGACGCAATGAATAATAAACGAATTTCGATTAAAAATACATCGGGTGGTTTGTTGTATGCTCGCTTGATTTTATCCGGGCAACCCTTGATTGGCGACCAAACGGCGGCGGCAGAAAACTTGACCATCGCGGTTAATTATCTGACGACAAAAGGTAAAAAAATAGACCCGTCGAATATCGCACAAGGCACAGATTTTATTGCGGAAGTGACGGTTTCTAACACTGGCGCACGAGGCATTAATTACGAAGAAATGGCTTTGACGCAAATCTTTCCGTCGGGTTGGGAAATCACGAATTCTCGGATGGATGGTTTTGAAAGTGGCGGTGGAAATTCTTCTGTTCCAGATTATCAGGACATTCGAGATGACCGAGTTTACAGCTATTTTGACATTCGTAAAAATGTGACGCAGACGTATCGCGTGCAGTTGAATGCGGCGTATCCGGGGCAGTATTATTTGCCGACGGTGGCTTGTTCCGCGATGTATGATGATGGGATTTTTGCACGGCAACCTGGGCAGTGGGTGGAAGTGATGAGGAATGAAATTAATTAAAAATTAAAAATTAAAAATGTAGAATTAATAATGCGGAGGGTCTGCTTGGGTGCGTCCTCCGTTTTTATTATTTTAGGCGTCGGGAAATTAGATAGGATGGTTACACGGATTGAACGGATGAAACGGATTTCAAGTAGGTCGAGTGCCGTTTGACAAAGGGAGTTTGAGGGGTAAAAAAGGTTTGCAAAACCTTTTTTACCCCTCAATAACCACCTCCGCGCCGCCGAAGGTGGCGCGGTACTCCTTCGAAGGTCAGAAAATTTGTAAATTTTTTGACTTGAATTCAAGTTTTGAAAAAACGTTTCTTAATATTAGATAACCAGGTTGATTATTAATTATTGTCGATTACGTAGGGGTCTACTCTTGTGGTTATACAATGTGTTGAAAACCAAAGCATTGGGCGACCACAAGGGTAGGCCCCTACGTAATCGAAATATGGTTTGATTATTAATTATTTTTCTGATTATCTATAGTGCTAAAATTATTCAACTCCTTCAGAGTTGGGAAACATTCTCTTATTCTCTCGGATTTCATCCGAGTTTATTCATATTTAACTACTTCGTAGTTTTTCTACGGGACACTCATAATTAAAATATCAAATCAATGAATACTCAAAATAAAGATAAAATTGCCCTTGTTTTTGGCGCGACCGGACTTATCGGCGGGTATCTTTTAAATCACTTACTTGACCATCCTGCTTACGCGAAAGTCATTACATTTGGACGCAGTAAATCAGAAATAGCACACCCGAAATTGACGGAAGAAATCGTAGATCTTGACCAACCTGAATTGTTTACCGGCCGTATAAAAGGCGATGAGATTTTCTGCTGTCTCGGCACGACGCGTTCAAAGGCGGGGAAGGAAGGATTTTATAAAGTCGATTATACTTATTGTTTCAATGCGGCAAAAATGGGAAAAGAGAATGGTATTTCACAATTCTTACTGATTTCTTCGGTTGGCGCAGATGCGGGGTCAACATTTTATTATAGTAAAGTCAAAGGAAAGATTGAAAACGCTGTAAAGGCTTTAAACTATCCAGCGACGCACATTTTACAACCCTCTTTATTATTGGGCGAACGAAAAGAAAGTCGATTGGGAGAGTCAATTGCACAAAAGGTTTGGAGAGTAATTGATAAAGTAGCTGGGAATGTTTTTGGTAAATATTCCCCAATTGAGGGAGAAACGGTGGCACAAGCAATGATTTATGCAGCGCAAAGTGAAGTATCGGGCGTACAAATTTATGATTCGCAAGAATTGGAAAATATGGCGGTAGCGGTAGGAAAAACGGTTGTTTAGTAAGGAGAGGCATTTGGTTTTTCAAAAAAGACAAAAAGAAACCCGAGAGAATATCTCGGGCTCAAAAAAACGAATCTTACAATTCTTTAACCAAAACTTACACATTATATACTTTTGCAATATCTGTGCCAAAACATTATAAATATATTTAATTTGTAAATTGATTTCAAAGAAAGGGAGTTTGAGGGTAAAAACGGTTTTGTGAAAACCGTTTTTACCCTCAAGAGTTCCATCCGCCTCGCCGGAGGCGAGGCGGATGGAACTATATGCCCTTTACGATTCCTTTTTCTGAACCTTCATACTATACACCTGCGGCAACCTCACTTTCTCACTAACTTCCGCTTTCGGATAGTAAACATACTTCTCTTTTTCAACCTCCGTCATATTCGGGAAACAGTTATACGGAGACCAATCAAATTCTTGAAAATCAACGAGTTGCAAACCTTGTTTCATCAATGCGCCCATCGTTTCTGACAAGGAATGAAACCAGAAATATTCACCGTGTTTCAAATCTGCATCAGGGTTAGCATAAGTGCCTTCCTCCTCTTCGTAAAAGACTTTTCTATTGAAATATGGATAAGTAATTCGCGAATTTTCCCAGTCAAACATTTGTATAACTGGATGGAAATCAACAATATAGAATGTCCCGCCTGGTTTTAAAAAATGATTGATAATCCGTGCCCATTCGTCCAAATCGGGTAGCCAGACAATTGTGCCATAAGACGTGAAAATAGTATCAAATTGCCCTTTTAAATTTTTATCTAATTCTAAAATGTTAGACACAAGAAATTCAGCATCCAAGCCCAATTCTTTATTTAAATCCTTGGCAGTCTGAATCGCTACAGGCGATAAATCTACGCCCGTCACCTTCGCACCCATCCGTGCCCATGACAAACTATCCAGCCCAAAATGACATTGTAAATGCAGCATTTTTTGACCAGCTACCTCACCCAAACCTTCGAGTTCAAAGGAATTGAGCGACGTTTTTCCTTTTTTGAAATTTTTCAAATCATACATTTCTGATTGGAGATGAACTGGGACTTTTTCATCCCACAATTCTTGATTGTTTTTAAAATAGTCAGGCATAATGTTTTTTTTAGAAGGATTCAGGTGTCAGGAATACCGTGCAAGTTTGATAGCTGACGCCTGAGGTCTGATTCCTTATTTATTTTTTTGGCAACCATTTTGAATCTAAAAGGTTAACTGATTGGATACTAAATAATTTCATTTGGTTCATGTGTCTTGACAAAGGGAGTTTGAGGGGCAGCTTCTGGTTGCAAACAAGAAGCTGCCCCTCAAAAATACACCGCGCGCTGCAGTAGGCAGCGCGGAAGAGGTTTTGAGGGAGAAAAAGGTTCTAAAACCTTTTGTCCTTCAAATTCCCCTAATCATCCAACCAAATGAAATCATTTAGAGCCATTGATTGGCAAAAGTGATAAATTTTATTCAACTTTGCCGAATGAGAAGGTAGGGATAGAGTGTCAGGTGTAAAAAAAAAACGCGACATTTTAAAATTGACTGCTTTAATTGAACCTTCCGTTGTTCAACTTTTTATAAAAAGGAATAGTTCCAATTTTTAAACGTAAAAAATAATTTTTAAAAAATAAATATCCAATGGCTGAATCGAATAATAACGATAATAATAATAATACGCCACCTCAAAATGGTGATAAAAAGAAGAACCAATTAAATATTGAATTACCGGAAGAAATTGCGGAAGGTATCTACTCTAATTTAGCGGTGATTTCGCATTCTCATTCTGAGTTTGTGGTAGATTTCGTTCGTTTATTGCCGAATGTGCCCAAAGCAAAAGTGAAATCGCGCATCATTTTAACGCCAACGCATGCGAAACGTTTGATGAAAGCCTTGATTGACAATGTGAAAAAATACGAAGCGCAGCATGGTAAAATTGGCGAGCCAGATATGCCTCCGTTTCCACCAATGAACTTTACGCCAAAAGCAGAGGCATAGCGGACTGGGCGGGTTACGAGTTGTGGGTTATCGCAGGGAAGTAACTGAGATTTTTGGTAATAAAAAAAGCCGTTCTTTTCTTTAGAAAGAACGGCTTTTTTTGTTTTGTTCGCAACTCGTCGCAACTATCTAATCACTAATTTCTGCACACTCCGTCCATTCTCTCCTTCCAAAACAACCACATAATTACCACTCGCTACCGTTTTGACATTGATAAAATAATTGGATTCACCAGCTGGAATATTGCCATTAAAAACAGTTTTCACCGTTTGTCCTAGCATATTTTTTAAAACGATTGTAGCAGTCATGGCTTGCGGCATATTTACAGGAATGACCGTTGTCGAAGTCGCTGGATTTGGAAAGATTTCTTTTAAAAATCGGCTATTGGCCGCCAATTTATCTTCCGTAGCAATGACCTCATTTATTTCAAATTTAAAATAACCTGCAGGTGCAACAATCGGTCGGATGCCCATTTTTCCAGAATTAGCTTCGGCAGTGATGTAATAAAATATTTCCGAGCCATCGGCTTGATTTGGAATAGTTGCTGACCAAATATCATCATCTAAATTTGTCAAAGTCATTGGCATTTCAGCATAACCATACAAAGTATCAATCGTCCACGAAAGCGTCGCATAACCAATACCAGAACGGTGTTTTATTTTAGCATCTACGACATAATCAGCTGTATTTTCGGTAAATGTCAAATTAGGCAACTCACCGTGCGCAATCCATAGCGGATCCTGCACGCCGACTTCCTTAGTGATGCAGTGAATCGCGCCGCCAGAGTTGATAATTTGTGTACAGTCGATGCCTCGAATTTTGTAGCCAGGCATCATTTCTGCCCATTTCGCTAAGGCTTCATCGTCATATTGTGTATTATAAATAGGGACTAGAATCGTTTTGTTGACAAACAGCGCATTCGTATAAGTCCGATATTCGTAAGCATTCGAGCAATTTGGTGGATAACTTCCATTACCACAGGGCGGCTGAATGATGCGTTCGACTCTAAAATCGGTGTCAAACGCCGTTTTAAAATTATCTAAAACATACAATAAATTGGCTTCCAACTGCGGGCCATCCGAAATTCCTTCTAGAAAATCACCAATCAACAACGTCTGTTCATCCAATAATTTCATGTGCATATCAATATGATTGATGCCATCATAGGGGAGCACATCCATTTTGATATATTCGTCGATGCCCATAAAGTCGTACATAATTTGGTCAACATCCTCCTCGGTATGATTTGATTCTCCCCAAATATTACTGGGTCCATTTTCTTCTAAAACCAATTTGGACGCAAAGGCCGTTCCCAAACCATCTGACATAAAATTACCGCCCGTATTCACCAAATCCATCGGTGCAGCCGTCGTGTTGTAAATAGGTACATCAAAATAATTGGCAATCGTTTCAGGAATCGTATCATCGCGTGGGCGGTTACGATTGTAAATCCAATCTATTAAAATTAGGGAATCTACATCGTTGGCATACACTGGATTTGCACCATAATCCCGTACCCAAATTGAGTTGTAATTATCCGTCACAATCGTCACATTGTCCATTGTAATATCGTTGGCGGTCAGGGTATTTTCAATGGTCGTTACTTGATTGTCGCGGGCTACAATTATCACTTCTACTTCCTCTTTTGCATAGCGGACAATCTCCGTCAATACATCTGTAAACGCCGTCCAAGTGATCACAATTGCTTGCATTTCCTCCCATTCTGCCATTGTTCGGACAGGGAAAGGAGGCGGTGTTTCGATATTTTTTAAAGCCGCATTTTGATTGAAAATATTGCCATTTTGAATAAGTTCTAATTCGGAAGGAGAATGACCGATAGGCAAAATTTCTCCTTTATTTTGAGCCAATAAAAGACAAGGAAAAAGGGCGATTAATAGGAGTATATTTAGTTTCATAAGTTGATGGTGAAAGTGAAATTAAAGAATGCTGTAATCCTTGGGTGTGTAGGCTTCAGCCTATGCGAGTAAGGAAGCCTGCACACTGGAGGGTGCGACAAAAATACAAAACCTGCAACACTTAATTCCAATAATCAAAAAAGCGGATTAGCATCATCCCGACACTAATCCGCTTTATATGAAAAGCTAAAAATCAATTAAGTCAACGAGTTAACTCAATTAATCAATCAACTAATTAACCATTTACTGTCTTGATAATCACAGACGCCACTTTATACGGGTCAGCGTTAGACGATGGACGACGGTCTTCCAACCAGCCTTTCCAATCTGACTCAACGGTAGCAATTGGAATACGAATCGATGCACCACGGTCAGAAATACCGTAGCTAAAAGCATGGAAAGCCTGAGTTTCGTGATCACCAGTCAAACGTTCCTCGTTGTGGGCGCCATAAACTGACATACATTCTTTAACTGTACCGGCAAATTTTTCACAAATCTCTTCGTAGCGTTTTCTGCTTCCACAAGTTCGCAAATCAGAATTAGAGAAATTTGCATGCATACCCGAACCATTCCAGTCCGTATCGCCCAATGGTTTTGGGTGATATTCAATGTGAATGCCGTATTTCTCAGCTGTTCTATCCAATAAGTAACGACCAACCCAAATCTGGTCACCCGCTGCTTTTGCACCTTTCGCAAAAATTTGGAATTCCCACTGACCAGCAGCTACTTCCGCATTGATACCTTCAATGTTCAAGCCTGCTTCGATGCAAATATCCATGTGTTCTTCCACGATTTCGCGACCGAATGCACGTTTTGCACCTACACCACAGTAATAAGGTCCTTGTGGCAATGGGTAACCATTCACAGGAAAGCCTAATGGCATATTCGTTTCTGGATCGTATAAGAAATATTCTTGCTCAAATCCGAACCAGAAATCTTCATCATCATCGTTGATAGTTGCCCGAGCGTTAGTACTGTTTGGCGTACCATCTGCGTTCAATACTTCGCACATCACGAGGTAAGCAGATACCCGGTCTGGGTCTGGACAAATAAAAACAGGCTTCAACAAACAATCAGAAGAACCGCCTTCTGCCTGCTGCGTGGAGCTACCGTCGAAAGACCACATGATACAGTCTTCCAATTTTCCGGAAAAATCTTTTTCAATACGGGTTTTTGACCGCATTTGTTGTGTAGGTTGAGCACCATCTAACCAGATGTACTCTAATTTGGACTTTGCCATTTGTTGCCTGAATTTTGAAATTATTAAAAAGAGGTCAGAAGTCAGAGGTCAGAAGTCAGAGACGACCAACACCTAAAAAGCAGACCTGAATATATTTGAAAAATGACGACTTTTGCCATTTATTGTTCCTAAAGTATTGATTGTCAGGGTTTTTGGAGTAATCAGAGCGTTCTTAATGACCGAATTCTCTGACTACTGACAGTGAAACGGTCTGACCTCTGACTACTATAAATCACCTAAAATAGCAAAGCGGTCGGGCGAGTGTTAGTCGCCAGACCGCTTTACTGGTACTTAATGATATTTAAGTTGGGCATCAAAAGCCCAGATATTTTAATTGGTATTTCCAAACCTTTTAAAATTTTGCGCAAATATAGATTAAATGATTTTTCAAAACCTAATGATGCTATTTTTAATTTTAAAAAAAATGCACCATTTTACGATTTTCAAACAATCATGGTCGAATTTTTCAAATCTGGAATAGACGTTATTTTTTGTAAATAAACGTCGCAGAAGATGATTTACGACTACTTGGTATTGCAGTTAAAAGCTTATAAATTTGGAAGAAATATTGGTTGGTTGCGGTGCAAATTTAAGGAAAGTATTTAGTTCTCAAAATCTGATTTTATTGTTCCTGAAACAACTGGTTAAGCTGCAGAATTTTATTTTATAAAAAGGGGGAGCACGAATTTAATTTTTGAAAATTATAAATATAATGTCGAGATGTTTTGAAATAGGAATAGAAGTCTTTTTAAATACAAGATGTTTTTTCTTGATAAATAGCTGATGTTATGAACAAAAATTAAAATTTTCATTCGCTCTTCTTGCAGATTTAAAATTTTAAACTAAATTTGCGCTACCTCAACACTATTTTAGGAAATTAAGCAATTAACTTTTTAGTATTTTTTATTTTTAAAATTGAGAAACAACTTTCCTAAGTGAATCCGACTTATCCAGAGAATTTCCCAAAGAGAACGTAATATTTTAAACGGCGCACGATGAAGGGCATTTGCCTTACGGACGCTCCAGTTTTTATTTACTGATATTCAGTAATTAATTCGGACTTTTATTAAAGCTCGAATCTTCTGGTATGCAGTCTTTAGGCTATGCTAAACTATTGGCTATCAGTAATGTAAAGCACTTTTATTCATTTTTTTCAAAACTGAAAGCAGGGAAAAATTTCAGGAAAAATGCATAAGAATGACCAAGGAATAAGGGGATACAAGTTATTCTTTGCTCATTCCTTGAGTCCTTTTTTAAAAAGGCAATTATCATTTCGGTACAGTTATTGGAAATATAGATATTATTACAATATGATTACCAACATACTACGTATAAAAGAAAACTTGCAAAAAAAAACGGTGGACGGTTCACAGTGGATGGTGAACGGTGCATACGAGTTGAAAATGACTATTGGTTTTTCAATTAATAGATTTTTTCTTCCCTTTTCGAAAACCATGATTGGTTGAGCCGTCCACCGTGAACCGTCAACCGTCAACCGTTTAATGAAAAATGGCAAGTAAATTTCAATTTTACAAACAACTGGATGCGATGGATTGTGGGGCGACTTGTCTCCGCATGATAGCGCGACATCACGGTAGATATTATTCGCTGGATTTTCTTCGGAATTTGACTTTTCAAAACTCCCGTGGTTCCTCACTGCTCGGTATTAGCGATGCTGCGGAGCAGATTGGCTTTCATACCATCGGCGCACGTATTTCTCTTACTCGAATGCTGAACGACATTCCCATGCCGCTGGTAGCGCATTGGAAAAATGACCACTTTGTCGTCGTGATTGAAGGCAACGAAAAGAGCATTACAATTGCTGACCCTGCGCACGGAATTAACAAAGTACCAACCGAAGAATTTATCAAGAATTGGATTAATCCAGGAACACATTCAGTTGATGCTGAGGGGATTGTGTTGTTGATGGAACCAACAACGGAGTTTTTTGAGCGCGATGGGCAGAAGGTGGACAAAGGAAGTCTAAGTTACGTTTGGGGCAAAATAAAGAATTACAAAGGATTGGTAGTTCAGTTGATGATTGGTGTATTCTTAGGTAGCTTTTTATTGGGACTTTTTCCGTTTTTGGTGCAGGCGATTGTCGATGCAGGGATTGATAGTTTAGACTTCAATTTGGTGCTTTTTATCATGGTGGCTTGGGTAGTTTTATACATCAGTCAGGCGGGATTGGAGGGCATTCAAAAATTGATATTGTTGCATATTGGCTCGAAAGTGAATATTAGTATGCTCACGGAATTCATGATGAAAATCTTGAAATTGCCGATTAAATTTTTTGATGCCAAACGAACGGACGACATCATTCAGCGACTTTATGATTCTGAACGAGTCGAGCGTTTTTTAGCAGATGAGTCGTTGTCAGCGATATTTTCGGTAGCGACGATGTTGGTATTGGGTGGTGTTTTATGGCACTTTGATTTAACGGTATTTTTGATATTTCTGGGCGCGACTGCCGTTCATTTGGGCTGGACATTTTTGTTTTTGAAAAAAAGGCGCGACCTCGATTATAAACGCTATGACCAAGCGGCAGATACGCACAGCACGCTTACCGACCTCATTCGAGGAATGGAAGAAATTAAACTTAACAATGCTGAGACGCAGATGCGCTGGAACTGGGAACGCTCGGAAGCTAAGCTATTTCGGATTAATCGAAGCTATATTTCTGCGAATGATTTTCCGCGCATGGGTGCTGATTTTATTTCAGAATTTAAAAATATTTTTATCATCGTTTTCGCAGCAGGGGCGGTGATTGAAGGGACGATGACCTTGGGGACTTTATTGGCAGTTATGTTTATTATTGCGCATTTGCGAGAGCCAATTAAGCGAGTTGTGCATTTTATTTTGTCAGTCCAGGATGTAAAAATTAGCCTCGAACGGATGAATGAAATCCACGAATTGGAAGACGAAGAAAACCCTGTAGAGAAGGTGGATATCTTGCCAGAATATGTTGGTTTGTCGGGAGAGAATGTTTCTTTTAGATATGACGGACCGCATTCTAGTTTTGTGTTGCAAAACTTGAATTTTAAAATTCCGCAAGGCAAAACAACGGCAATTGTTGGGCCAAGTGGAAGTGGTAAAACAACTTTAATGAAATTGCTACTTAACTTTTATCCGCCCGAAAATGGCTTGATAAAATTAGGGGAGATTTCACTACAAAACCTTCAAAGCAAACTCTGGCGCGAAAACATCGGCGTTGTGATGCAGAACGGTCATATTTTTTCAAAAACCATTGCCCAAAATATCGCTTTGGGGGAAGAGATTTTTGATAGTAAAAAATTGCTTCGAGCTGCTAAAATCGCTAATATTCAAGTGTTTATCGACGGTTTGTCACGAGGTTTTAATACGCAAATTGGGTCAGGCGGCGTTGGTTTGAGTGCTGGACAAAAGAAGCGGATTTTGATAGCCCGAGCGGTTTACAACAACCCCGAATTTTTGTTTTTAGATGAAGCAACCAATGATTTGGATTACGAGAATGAGACCATTATTATGCGAAATATTAAGCGATATTTTGGTAGCCGAACGGTGGTGATTTTAGCGCATAAAGTGACCCCGATTATTAACGCAGATCATATTATTATGTTGAAAGATGGGCAAGTGGAAGAAGCGGGTTCGCATTCGGATTTGACGGAACGACGGGGAGCGTATTATAAATTTTTAGACCAAGGATATCGGTTTGACAATTAGCAATTAACAATGAACAATTAACAGTGTGCAATGAGCAATGCATCACTTTGTTAATTGCTCACGGTTAATTGCTCATTGTTCATTGTTAATTGCTAATTGATTCTAATGAACGAGGAACAAAATTTAGATTACTTATCAGAAGATGTACAAGAAATCCTTAGTACGCCGCCCTCGTGGGTGATGACTTGGGGGACGGCTACGATTGTGATGGTGTTGTTTTTGATGGGCATTGTGGGGTATTTTTTCAAATATCCAGAGATGGTAGCGGGTAGGGTAGAGCTGACGACGCCACTGCCGCCGATGCCCGTAATTGCCTTGGAAAGTATAACGATTGCTGACTTTTTTGTGGAAGAAGGGCAAGAGGTGAAGTTGGAGGAAGTGATTGCGATTCGGGATGATTTGGCGAAGATGGAGGATGTTTTTACTTTGGAAAGAGATGTAAAACAGCTGTTATTGGAAAAAGAAAAACTGGCAAATTATGAGGAGAAAACGGGGTTGCAATTGGGAGGAATTATGCGGGATTATTTAGCATTTACCAATTCGCATAAGAAGTTTACTTTTGAAGAAAAGGAAAATTACAGCGAGCGTCGGATGTCGGAATTGAATAGTAAAAAAAATAGTTTAAAGCGAACACAGCGTTCCTTGAAAGAACGGGAATTAGTTGCACAGGAAGATTTAGAATCTGCCGAAAAAGCGTTGCGATTGAAGCAAAAAGAGTATTCCAAAGCAGATTCGACAGAGCAGCGATATTACGAAAATGAATTGATTGATGCGGCACAGCGGGTGAAGGATAAAAAGATGGAAATTGCTTCGGTTCAGCAAGAAATTTCGGAAAGTTATTCGAATCAAAGTGGTATTACAATGGAGGAATATAATGTGCAATACGAAACGAAATCGAGTGAAAAGCAGACCTTATCTAGTTTAATTCAAAGTTTACAATTATTACAAAGTTCAATTGAAAATTGGAAAACAAAAAATCTTATTCGCGCGCCAATTAGCGGTAAAGTCACGTTTTTTGGACAGGATTTACAAAACAAAGTTTATCAAACCAATCAAGAAATTTTATCTATCATTCCAAAGCAGGAAGAGGAAAAATACGTGGGTAATATTCGTTTACCGATTTTAAAAACGGTGAAGTTGAAAGAAGGGCAGGAAGTGCGTTTGAAATTTGACCGTTTTCCGTTTCGAGAGTGGGGTTATGTGGTCGGAAAAATTGGAAAAATGACGCCGAATCAGCGAGAAGAACAGTATTTAATCCAAGTGGACTTGCCTTCAGGATTGGTGACAAATAAAGAAAAAATTATCCCATTTCAATATTCGATGGGTGGAAAAGCGGAGGTGATTACGGCAGATAAACGGTTCATTACGAGGATGTTGGATGAGTTTTTTTAAATGGTTGACGGTAGAGAGTGGACAGTTGACGGTGACCTTCGAGTTCTTGTTAAAAAAGGACTTGAATTTGACTTTCGTATTTTATTGAAATTTAGGGTCTTCAAAAAATCAATATTCCCTAAACTTTACTTGCTTTAATTCTCAAAAATACCTACGTTTGTCACAATTTTTAAAAAATGTAAATTGAAAATAGGGTATCAATCAATACACCTAATACAAAGATACACTAATACACCAGAATACATGGCTACAATAGCAGCAAATCCGTTATCGCACTTGGTTCAGAATATGGCTGAATCGGCGACCATCAAAATGTCTCAATTGGCTCGGGAACTAAAAGAGCAAGGGCATGATGTGATTAGTTTAAGTTTAGGCGAACCTGATTTTGATACGCCAGACCACATCAAAGAAGCGGCAAAAGTCGCCTTGGATGAGGGATATACTAAATATACGCCCGTGCCAGGTTTGTTGGAATTGCGACAAGCGATTTGTACGAAACTGAAGCGTGACAATGGTTTGGAATTTGAGCCAAGTCAGGTTGTGGTGTCCAACGGGTCGAAGCAATGCCTTGCTAACTTGTGTTTGGCATTGTTGGATAAAGGCGATGAAGCGATTGTTTTTGCACCGTATTGGGTGAGTTATTCGGCGATTATCGAGATGGTTGGCGGGACAGTTGTGCCAGTGGCTGCGGGTATTGAACAGGATTTCAAAATCTCAGCAGCGCAATTGGAAGAAGCGATTACGAATAAGACGAAATTGATTTTGTTTTCTTCGCCTTGTAATCCAACAGGCTCGGTTTATACCCGTTCAGAGTTGGAAGCGTTGGCGGCGGTGATTGCTAAATATGATGATATTATAGTCTTGTCTGACGAGATTTACGAATACATTAATTTTACAGGAAAACATGCGAGTATCGGCGCTATAGAAAGCATGAAAGACCGTACGGTAACGGTTAATGGTTTTGCGAAAGGCTACGCGATGACAGGCTGGCGATTGGGTTATATGGCTGGACCAAAATGGTTAGCAGGTGCTTGTTCAAAAATTCAAGGGCAGTTTACTTCGGGCGCGAATGCATTTGGACAAAAGGCAGCGATTACGGCATTGTTGGGGGATATGAATCCGACTTATGAAATGCGAAAAGCGTATTTGAAACGTCGTAATCTGATGATTGAACTGTTGCGGGGAATTCCAGGTATTCAAGTAAATGTGCCGACTGGTGCGTTTTATTTGTTTCCAAATATCAGCAATTATTTCGGCAAATCTTACGGAGATATTACGATTAACAATTCGATAGACTTTTGTGAATTTTTACTCTATACGGCGCATGTGGCGACGGTTCCGGGTGAGCCTTTTGGTGATGACAATTGTTTTCGATTGAGCTATGCGGCTTCGGAGGAAAGTTTGCGGGAAGCAGTGAGACGGATTAAGGAAGCGGTGGCGAAGTTGAAGTAAATTTGATGGTTAAATATATGAATTGTCCCATTATTTTGGGTGATAATTTTGATGAAAAAGATGCTCAACGTTTAGGATTTGAGCATCTTTTTTTATTTTTGAAAAAATTATAAAAATGAAAATTTACTCTTTTCTCTGTCTTGCATTTTTGTTTGTTGTTTCTCCTTCTTTTGCTCAAAAAGCCACGATTTTCGAGTAGAAAACCAAGAATGCATTTACGAAATGAAAGAGCGTTTTGAACCATGAATTGCGGTTGCTATGGATGATGATTTTTCTGTTCCCGACCCTCGTACTCCTAAAATAATCACGGAAAGTAGTACCAAAAAGGAAATGCATTTGATAGAATTAAAAAAAATAAAATCTTCAATTGCAGATTTGCCTAATTTTGAAAAACGGCTTTTTACTTTAGCCAATGGAGATTATCCTTTTAGAAAAGAAAAGTTGTGGGGGGAATAATCGGGGAAAAGTAGTGGTCAAGCCTAAGTTTACCCAAATTTATGGAGATGAAACGGGTGTGTATTCCATTGAAAAATCTCAAAATGGATATGTCGGTTGTATTGAGGCAAGATGCAATTATTACCAGAAAAATAAAAAGGTACTGTCAAAGGATTGGTTTTATATCAAAAGAATAAATCCGACCACTTTTATTGTGCGAGGAATGCAAGGGTATGGCGTGCAAATGGGCAAAAAAACGCTCGTTGAACCAAACAAAGGGCGAATTCGCTATAATGTTTTCGGAGCATATAGTGCATTTTATTTTTATGATAAATCCGTAAAAAAAACGACAGTGGTGACGAATGCAGGTGACCGATATTTGATAAACGGATTCATAGAAGAAGTAGAGTATCTTGGGAAAGATTATATCTTATTAAACAGAGAGTTGATTAATCGAACAACCAAAGTGAGGCTTATCTGCGAAGATGGATTTACTATTTCTACATTTAATGCCGAGCATGAGTTATTCCTTTTAAAAAATCCTTTAATAGTCCTCCTATTGAAGGCGTTTTTAAGTTTTTTAAACGGAAAATAGTCCTGTCGAAAAGTGTCGATTATTTAGGGGCACTTACTTAGTCAGGAGAGGATGTTTTTTAATAGAGGTTTTAAAAAAAAATAGAAACCATTCTGACAACGGATACTATTTAGTAGAGGGGGGTACGCCGAAAATGGTGGGTCAAGATTGTATCGAGGATTGGTAAACGGAGCTGGACGGGTGGTTGTTCCATTAAAATATCAATATATAGAGTCGAAATTTGATTGCTTTTTTGCAATAAATTACGATGGGGAATCGGGCGTTTTGGATAAACCAGGCAATGTTTTAATTTCTTTTGGCAGATTTCAAACTCAGCCAATTAATGACAGTTTAATCTATCGTAGTCCAATTCCTGAATTGACTAAAACCAAAGTCATTCAGTTGTCAGAAGGAAAAATGTTAGCAGATTCTTTGGATTTGGCTCGGTTGCATCGAGAATATTTTTGTGGTAGCGAGGTCTTTCATGCAGTTGAGGGAAAGGGACAAAAGCAAACCAGTTTTTACGTTGATGAAAATTTTCAACGTATTGGTAATACGAACGTTACTTCCAGAATTTTTGACCTTAAAAATAGAGGCGTTTGGCACTTTAAAGATGCTAAGATGAAAAATGGAGTTGAATATTATACCTGTGACGGTCAAAAATTCAGCTTGACGATTGAAGGCGAAAAAATCACAGTTTTCAAGATGTTTTGCTGTTGCACCCTGATTTTCATCTGGTGAGATTGCTCAATGGTGATTCCTATTTGTTATCAAATGGTGAGGTGTTGCAAAAAATTGAATTTCCCTTCGGGCGTACCGCTCATTTTGACATTGATGCTTTTACGTTAGTTGCGCATAAAGAAACTAACAAATGTGGACTTTTCGACGAACAGGGACAATCTTTCCTTCCACCAATGTTCGACCATATTTCTACAAGTTATGGCAATCAGTATTTCCGAATGGCGGATGGAAAAGACTTTGTACAGTATGTTGATATGGCAGGGAATTTAATTTTAGAAAACTATCCACAAGTGAAGAAACATCTGACTGCAAATCTTTTTCTCATCGAAGAAGCTGGCAAAAAGGGTGTTCTCGACGAGGCTGGAAATGTCATTGTTCCTGCAGCTTATAAATATTGCGAGGAGGAAGATGGATTATTGCATTTGAGCAATGGTGATGGAGTATTTCTGTATTCATTTAAGGGAGAATTGATTGGGAAAATAGACTGATTACTTTTCTTACCTTTGCAACCCAATTCAACATTCTGATAAAAAAAGAAAATTAAACATGGTATTAAAGCAATCTCCATTCTTATTATACGCCGACGAAGAGGGCAATGTTTTTGAAGATGAAACGCTGTACGCGATTGGTCGCAGCGGTTGGTTTGCCGACTCTGTGCCGACCGAGGATTGGATAGAATTGCCGACGGGTGGCAGTTTGTATAATCTACCTGACCGCATTCCGTTGGGGAAAGATGTGCGCACGGGAGAGATTCGGGAATGTGACCTTGGTTTTGCAGTGGCAGCGTTCATTCCGCCTGCTTATACGGGACTCTATATGTCGAGTTTTTTGGCAGCGGAAGATGCGGAGACTTTACCGCTTTTCTGCTATACAGCAGTCGGTTTTTCGGAAGAGAAATTCTACGTACCTGCGGTTAGAATCGAAGACGATATTCGCCAAGAAGCGGAGGGTTTTGATGATGAAATGGTGCGACAAAGTGTTGAAAATTTATTGCAAAAATATCCGCAAAATCGTTTGGTCGAACACCTCGCGAATAATTGCGCATTGACTTATACTTGTCCTGCCGCACGGAATTATTTTATGGGGCGTTGGGAGTGTCCAATTCCAGTGAGTCCGGCGTGTAATTCCAATTGTTTGGGCTGTATTTCTTTCCAGCCAGAAAGCGAATCAATTACCTCGGCACAAGACCGTTTGCGCTTCAAACCGACCGCTGGCGAAATTGTGGAATACACCGTTCCGCATTTGGAAAGTGCTGATTTTCCGATAATTAGCTTTGGTCAAGGCTGTGAAGGTGAGCCGCTGTTGATGTGGGAAACGATTAAGGAATCTATTATTCAAATCCGGAAATTCACGCCAAAAGGTAGCATTAACATTAACACCAACGGGAGTATGCCGAAAGCCGTGGACGAGTTAGCAAAAGCGGGCTTGAATAGCATTCGAGTGAGTACGAACTCTGTACAAAAATGGTTGTATACGGCGTATTACAAACCGAATAATTACGAATTTGAAGCCATCATTGAAAGCCTTAAAATTATGAATGAGGCGGGTGGTTGGACGAGCTTGAATTATTTTGTTTTTCCAGGATTGACGGACAGTGTGGAGGAGTACGAAGCACTTCGGATAGTGATTAGAGAAACGGGTTTGAAAATGATTCAATGGCGTAATTTCAACATTGACCCAGACTGGTATATGGGTACAGTGGGCGCGGCGGAAACGGGTGATATCTTAGGGGTGAAACAATTGATGAGTTTGATAAAAGAAGAGTTTCCGCATATTAAGTATGGATATTATAATCCACCGATTGAGCGGATTGAGGGGAATTATGAGGCAGACTTTGCTCAATAAATTAGTTGATTGGGTTGATTTAGTTAGTTTCAACCCAATCAGCTAAATCAACTAAATTAACCAATCAACAAATTGCAAATACTACTCGAAACAAATCACTTCCTCGCTCTCAACAAGCCTTCCAGTATCATCGTTGAAAAAAATCCCTACGAGCCTTCCGTCGAAGATTGGGCATGGGAGTATCTACAAAAAACGCAGAAAAAACCATATCTCGGCATCATTCATCGCCTCGACCGTGTGACTTCTGGTGTTCTACTTTTAGCTAAGAAAAAATCATTTTTAAAAGAGCTAAACGAGCAGTTTCGATTGCGAAAAGTTCAAAAAAGATATCAGGCTATTGTTGAAAATAAACCCTCTCCAACATCTGCTAATTTAGTGCATTTTTTAGAAAAAGACCAACTGAATAAGCGCGCTATTATTTTTGAAAAATCGCAAAAAGGAGCGCAGGAAGTACGGTTACATTATCGGATTTTAAAGGAAGTTGACGAGCAATTTTTATTAGAAATACATCCTAAAACGGGTAAGTTTCATCAAATACGCGCTCAATTAGCGGCGATTGACTGTCCTATTTTAAATGATGAAAAATATGGGGCAAAACTCATTGCCGATAAAAAAACGATAGCACTTCATGCTGCCCAATTAATTTTTACCGATTCCATTTCAAAAGAAAAAATCTATCTGAAAGCGGACTTTTCCAGTAGCTTTTTTCAAAATTTTTAATATTTCAGAAATACTATCTGTTATTTAGTAACGATAAAAAAATAACTCCGCCATTTAGACAGGGCAAATTTCCTTCATTTTTCACTTGAAATCAGTCAAAGTATCAACAATTATCCTTCTTTCAAGTAAAAACTGAGAAAAATTATCTACTGTCTAACTTGTTGGACTTATTATTTTATCGTTATTTAATTCGACTCTTTTGGTTATCTTCGCGCACTATTTTCAAAAAAATATGGGTGTAACGTGACGTAATTCAAAGGAATTTAGAAAATTGGGTCAGGTTAGCCTTTAATAATAAATATAATGCAAAAACCCATCATTAGTGGTATTCAACAAATTGGCGTCGGGATTCCTGACGTACACGCGGCATTCAAATGGTATCGTCAAAATTTTGGGGTAGATATTCCAATTTTGGATGCGCCAGGAACGGCAGAGCTGATGTTGCCATATACTGGGGGACAACCGCACGAACGCCACGCAATTTTGGCAATCAATATCCAAGGTGGTGGTGGTATGGAAATTTGGCAATACCTGAGTCGAAAGCCTCAGCCTGCCAAATTTGAGGTACAATTGGGAGATTTAGGCATATTTATCGCTAAGGTCAAAAGCCGAAATGTAGGGGCGACCTATGATGAAATGAAGCGTAAAAAACTGGATTTAGTCACAGAAGTGGTCAAAGACCCGAAGGGCGATTCTCATTTTTATGTGCGAGACCCTTATGGGAACATTTTTGAAATCGTTGAGGGCGAATCTTGGTTTAAAAAGAACGGTCGATTGACAGGTGGCATGTATGGTTGTGTAGTCGGTGTGACGGATATGGAAGCGGCAAAAACATTTTACAAAAATGTATTAGGCTATGACGTTGTTGTTTATCAGGAAGAAGGAGAATTTGCTGATTTTCAAGGTGTTATTGGTGGAGGAGATACTTTTGAACGCGTATTGCTTCGGCACAGTGAAGAGCGAAAAGGAGCTTTTAGTCGGTTGTTAGGTGCAAGTGAAATTGAGTTGGTTTCTGTTAAAAATCGCAGACCGAAAAAGGTTTACGAGAACCGTTTCTGGGGTGATTTAGGCTTTATTCACTTGACCTTTGACATTCGTGGAATGGAAGCGATGAAGCAGCATTGTGCAGCTAATGGACATCCGTTTACGGTCGACAGCCGCAAGGGGGATGAAGTATTTGATATGGGAGAGGCAGCAGGTCATTTTTCGTACATTGAAGACCCTGACGGCACGCTGATTGAATTTGTGGAAACACATAAAGTACCTGTGATAAAAGCCTTAGGATTGAATTTAAACTTAGGCAATCGCCCGCCTGAAAAAGCATTACCGGACTGGATGGTGAAAGCATTGGGTTTTGGACGTGTGAAGGATTAATCTTCTTGCTTTAGAGTAAAATGGCTTCATTGGTATTAAACCAATGAAGCCATTTTTTTTTAAGAACGCACCTAACCCATTTTGAATCCGTGTTACAATCCTGTCTGGCATAGCCATTAAAATTTTTAGAAAAAAGCACAGGAGCATTGGAGAATTTATTTAGTTGATTCTTTGACAAATAACCATTTATTTCACGATTACTTAATCATCCGTCGCAACCCATGAGGTGGGGGCATTCATCGCGTGGGGGCAAAAAAAAAGCCGCTGCAAAATTGCAACGGCTTAGCTTTCTTGTAGCCCGTAGGGGAATCGAACCCCTCTTACCAGGATGAAAACCTGGCGTCCTAACCGATAGACGAACGGGCCAAGTTTTAATCTTGCTAAAAATAGAAATGCTACAAGTAGCGAAAAAAAAGCCATTACAAAAAAGTAACGGTTTGATTTTTTTCGTAGCCCGTAGGGGAATCGAACCCCTCTTACCAGGATGAAAACCTGGCGTCCTAACCGATAGACGAACGGGCCATTTTGGCATCTTTAGCAGACTAAAAATATGCTTTTCTTTTAAAGAGTCGCAAAGATACTATCTTTTTTACAAATTCAAAACTCTAGGGATTTTTTTTTAATTTTTTTCTGAATTGTATTGGATGTTTTAATCGGCAAGTCAATTTTAAAAGAAAGACTTGCCGACTAAAGTTGCGGTTAATGTCTATACAAATCGCTGAGGGTCAGACTCTTGTATTATATTGTGAATGACTTCAAACACATCTTCTGCATTTGGTTTGCTAAAATAGTCACCATCCGAGCCATACGGTGTTCGGTGTTCGGAAGCTGTAATTGTCAAAGGTTTTGAATCCAAATAGCGATAACCATTTTGTTTTTCCAAGACTTCTTGCATCATATAAGAAGTCGCGCCACCCGGTACATCTTCATCCAAGAAAACGATACGGTTGGTTTTTTTCAAAGACTCTACAATCATACTTTCCAAGTCAAATGGTAATAAGGTTTGAACGTCGATTAGTTCTACGGAAATTCCATGTTTTTTCAGTAATTCAATTCCAGATTCTGCAATTTTAACACAACTACCGTAAGTTACTAAAGTCACATCCGTCCCTTCTTGCAATATTTCGGGTACACCCAAAGGCACGGTAAACGTCCCAATATTATTAGGCATTCGTTCTTTCAAGCGGTAACCATTCAAGCATTCTACAATAACTGCTGGGTCGTCAGATTGCAACATTGTATTGTACATTCCAGCCGCTTGCAGCATGTTGCGCGGCGTCAAAAGATACATACCTCGCAAAGAATTAATCATCATACTCATCGGCGAACCCGAATGCCAAACCCCTTCCAGACGGTGTCCTCGCGTCCGAATAATTGCTGGTGCTTGCTGTTGTCCAGCGGACCGCCAGCGTAAGGTTGCTAAGTCATCTGACAAAGGTTCTAAACCATATAATAAGTAGTCCAAATATTGAATCTCTGCAATCGGTCGCAAGCCACGCATCGCCATTCCAATTGCTTGTCCCATAATCGTCCATTCCCGAATACCGCAATCAAAAACTCGTGCTTCTCCATATTTTTCTTGTAAACCTGCAAAACCTTGATTGACATCACCAATATAACCAACATCTTCACCAAATGCGCAGACGGCAGGATTGTTGGCTAAGGCATGGTCAAATAGTTCATTCAAGATTTGGTAGCCATTTTTCATTGGTGAATCGTCCGTAAATTCTGGTGGCACAACAGGAACGTTGAGGGCAGAGTAGGGACTACTGCTATATAAATTAGTATGGAAGCGTTGAAAACCAATATTTTTAGTTTTCGTCAAGTACGCATCTAATTCATCAATTGATTCATGCTGCTTACCTATCACGGCAAAACGAAGTCTTCGCGCCATTTTTATAACCTCGTTAAACTCTGGCTTCCTCGTCATTTTGAATTCCTTCTTCACTTCTTCCACTTCTTCTGATGGGAATACTGCATCGATTTTTTGCAGTAAATCTTCTAAAATTGCTTTATCCTCTTTAACCGGACTACTCGCCTTTGACCAAGCAGTATCCCTAGCTTCTTTGACATAACTCTTTGCTTCTAAAATAATTCCATCCACTTCCTCTTGTGTTGCCAAGCCAGATTCAATCATCCATTCGCGCATCACACGGTTGCAATCCATTTCTTTTTCCCATTCCAAACGTTCCGCAGATTTGTAACGTTCGTGAGAGCCAGAAGTGGAGTGTCCAATTTGTTGGGTACACTCTTCGACGTGAATTAAAACGGGGGTATGTTCCGTCCGTGCCAAGTCTACGGCTTCTTCATAAATCTGACACAAGCCAATATAATCCCATGCTTTGGCTGTAAAAATCGCGATTCCGTTGCCTGTTTCATCCAACCTAAATCCTTCTAAAACCTCGGAAATGCTCGCTTTCGTTGTCTGATATTCTTTTGGAACAGAAATACCATAACCATCATCCCAAACCGAGACAACCATTGGGATTTTCATCACACCCGCTGCGTTTATCGACTCCCAAAACACACCTTCAGAGGTACTCGCGTCTCCAATCGTCACAAAAACAACCTCGTCGCCATTGCGAGAAAATTGGGTTTCGTTTAATTCTGGAATTTCGCGGTATTTCTTTGATGCCAATGCCAAACCGACGCCGCGCGCCATTTGCCCAGCCGTACAAGAAATATCGCAAGAAATATTTTTAGTTTCGTTGTGGTTGGTCCAGTTGCCATTTTTATCAATGGTCGGTGTGGAGAAGTGTCCAGTCATTTGGCGACCGCCACACCAGGGTTCATTTTCCGTATCGGCGTAGAGTTGAGCGAAGCAATTTTCCGGAGTACCGATACCCGAACTCATCACAAAAGTTTGGTCGCGATAGTAACCTGACCGCCAATCGCCTTCTTTAAAAACGCGAGACATAGCAACTTGTGGGACTTCTTTTCCATCGCCAAAGATGCCAAATTTGGCTTTTCCTGTTAAAACTTCTTTTCTTCCTAAAAGACTGACTTCCCGACTTACACAACAATCCCAAAAATCTTTTAAAACCTCTTTTTTATAAGCATCGTTGAAATCTTTTTCAGTCGTTTCAGTTTCCATAACAGGCGTATTTGACATAAGCATTAATTGATAGTTATATTTAGTGTAGAAATATGAAAAAATACTCAAGAATGTCTTGTCGTTTTCTCAAATTGTCAAAAAAAATCCTTTAAAATTACGTTTACCCTTAACTAAAGTTTAAAACGGTGGTGAAATTTTAAAAGAAACATTGCTGGTTTTAAAAAGCTTTTTAAAGCTATTTTTGGGAATAAATCTATATTTTCTTAAGGTTTCAAAAGGTAAAAAAAGTCCAAATTAGAGTGAAATAAGGATTGAAGTTTCTATTGTCAAAAAACTAAGTAAAAAAATATTAAGCACAAAAATGCCTTGTTTTTAGAATATAATTTCAAACGAGCCATTTTTGTTCGGGCAAAAATATAAAAAATTCTGCGGAACAACCTAATTTTTAAGAACAAAAATTGTAGTTTAATGAAAAGAAGTTGCTAACATTCAACAGCAGACGCTCACAATTAAGTAACGTTTAAATTGTAATAGTGTTTTTAAAATATCTAAAGGATTGAGTGTCTATTTATAAAATATCAAAATTTAGGTCAACTTTTAATGTAGCGGCGATTCCTTGGCTTTTAGGAATAAATTTGGGTATTTAGTCACAGAAGTGGAGACGCTCTTGGTCGCAGAAGCGTGGTTATGTTTTAAAGCCACAGCATGACGGCACTTTTAAAATAGGTGTAAATACGAGTGCCGTCGCACTGCGACTTTAGGGGAAGAATTGTCATAATTACCGAGAGGTGCGGCATTGTGTGGTTGAAAAAAACTGGAATTATTTATTGAATTTCAATTAGCTACCGAAGATCCTCCGTATAATTAGACAGCTTGGTGACTGAAGTCATTGCTACCTTAAAAAACGTTCAAAAACGTTCAAAAACGGACAATCGACGTTCATTCATGGACAAGTTTGGTAGAATGAAAATTTAGAAATTTTAAACTAAGTAACTAAGAGTCAATCAACTATAATTTTTGGCACGTCCATTGGCATTCCAAAAGTATATTTTTAGTTTTTTACCTAAAGTTTTTTGATTAGTATTGCCATCAGATTGATATTTGATGGCACTTTTTTTTAGCTTTGTGTTTCAATATTCAGTATCACGCGAAACGAATAAGTAATTACCACGCGTTCCTTAATCACTACCTGTCAAAAAATAAAAATATGAAAACCTTTTACTTTATCCGCCACGCCAAATCAAGTTGGGAAGACATGAGTTTAAGCGATTTTGACCGACCGCTTAACAAACGTGGCTTGCGAGATGCGCCTTTTATGGCAAAAATGCTAGCTGGAAAAGGCGTGAAAGCAGATGCGGTTATTGCCAGTCCTGCGAATCGTGCATTTACGACGGCGACGTATTTTGCGGAAGCGATGGGGATTAAAAAGGAGGACATTGTTCAGGAAAAAAATATCTACGAAGCTTATCCTGAGACCGTTTTAGAAATCATCGAATTGTTGGATGATGGGCTGAATACCGTTTTAATTTTTGGGCACAACCCAACGTTTACGTCTTTAGCGAATGATTTTAAAGCGGATGGCTATATTTCTAACTTGCCGACTTGTGGTATTGTGAAAATTGAATCAAAAGTGGGGAAATGGGCCGATGTTTCGACAGGGAATAGTGTGTTGACGGAGTTTTATTTTCCGAAGCAGTATTTTTAGGGTTGTCTGTAGGTGTTAATGGTTTGCATATAATATAAAAAGTGCTGCTCTTAACTTATAGAGTAGGCGTGAATAAAGACCATTGTACTAAAAAAAAAGCGATGAATCTAAGGCTCGAAAAATTATACAAAGAAAATCGCCAAATCATGGATTCATTGGTTGGGTTAGAAATTAAATCAGCAACTGAAGAACAATACTTTTTTGAAGGAAAATTAGATAAAGAATCAAGAGGAACTTTAAAACTTGAATTTTCAAACGGCCAAGAAATCTACATCAATTGTGATATAGATGCTGAATCACTAAAAATACAAAAAGAAGGCTTTTCTAATAAAGGAACTTTGGAAACGGATTTTGAAGATGAAAGATATAAATGGAGAGAAAAGCAGTATTTAAGCAAAGAGGAATTACAACCACTTGGACAAATCGAAAAAGCTGAAATTGAAATATTGACTCGGGAACATCAGCGTATTCAAAGTGGGTGTAGAATAAGCTTTCAGAATGGAAATTTCCTGCATATTTGGACAACTCCATCAGACAATATTTTTTACGAAATTAATCAAGAACCAAATTGTTATCAAAATCAAAAGGTGAATGTAGAATTAAAAAAATAAAAGCGCATAACGACTTCTATCTTAAATTTCAATAGAAAAGTTGCTATGCGCTTTTAAAAGCCTGAACAGCTCGATGTTCAAATATCCAATTTTATCTAATCAACGTCACATCGCCCTTCAACGTCTCCATCACGCCCGAAAATTCATATTCCAATATAAAAATATAAACATCTGGCGAAGCTGGATTTCCGTCAATCGTACCATCCCAACCCTCAAGATTATCAGATAAAGTATAAACTTCTTTACCCCAACGGTTATAAATGCGAAAATCTGAAACCATCACATTTGGCGACTGAACGAGGTTGAAAACATCATTATTGCCATCACCATTTGGAGTAAACGCATTTGGCATCTCAGCGATGCTATTTAAGACAGTAACGAGAATCGTGTCGGTTTGTACACAGCCCGCATCGTCAGTGATAGATACTTCATAAATAACAGAAATTTGAGTTTGGTTGTCGTCCTCAATTTGCGGAAGAAATTCAGTTGTATCTGCTTGTATCGCAGTAAAGAGTTCATCACCATCAATATTCCAAGTAAACTGACCATTAACTAATTGCGTGCTATCTGGATTGATTACTGTAGTTAATCCAATTTCTTCCCCTTCAAAAGCAAGGTTTGGACTAGCAAATGTGGTATCTATTTCAAAAGATGGATTGACATTGACGGTAATGACATCAGAGGTTTGTTCAAAACAACCGATTGGCGAAGTATAAACCACTTGGTAGTCTGTTGTTTCTTGTGGGGATACCTCAATAGAACTTCCCGTTTGTCCATCAGACCACATATATGTTCCGCCAAAGGTTTCTATACCTGCGGTAAGGGTAATGGATAAACCTTGACAGATTAGTCCGTCAAAATCACTCAAGGACAACATTGGGTCTTGTTCTACAAAAATCGTTACGGATTCCATAATTGGGTCACAACCGCCATTATCAACAGCTAATACAAAAGTTGTTGTAACCAACAAATTATCTATGTCTGGTTGTGCTTCATTACTAACAAAAGTACCATCTTCTAATGTCCATTCGTAAGTTGTGTTAGGCTGTTCTTGTGAACCATTTAAGACGGCAGGCGTCAATGCACAAATCGTTTGGTCATTCAGCGAAATTTCTGGTCCAGCCGTAATTTCCAAGAAAACCGTCGCATTCGCAGGACAACCCATAAACTCTCCCGTCACATTATAAGTAATCGTGCCTGGAGGCGTTGCCGTTGGATTTGGACAATCCGCACAACTCAAACCTACCGATGGACTCCACTCAAATTCTGTAATATCAGGACTTGTTGCCAATAAATCAATCGACTGACCGGCACAAAGCACTGCTTGGTCAGGCATCACGGTAATCACTGGGGTTGGCACAACTTCGATGAAAATTTCGCTCACATCTATACACGCACCATTTTGTGTAGTCCGCACATAAGTAGTTGTTTCTGTAGCTGCAACCACGAAATTTAATAAAGTATCGGTACTTTGGGCACCCACTGTTGGCGTCCACTGATGCGTAATATTTTGAAAACTCAAATTGTCATAACCTGGCGAAACCATCGAAATAATTTCTCCTTCACAATAGGGCGAATCATTTGGAATCGCCGTAATCGTCATATCTGGCAAAGAATCTACGCGCACCAAAACAG
>JBLHWU010000052.1:0-31387 GCA_047629355.1 Saprospiraceae bacterium
TTTATTGCTACCTCATTTATTGGGATTACTTCTAAACTCAGTTGCTGTTGAAATCGTGCACGCATTTTTTTGACTTTTAAAGTGAGTGTGGATAACTCTTGGTTAAAAACCTTGTAAAATGGAGGGTTTTAGTCCTCAATATACGGTTTTTATCTCTCTTATTGTAGTCAAATACTAACTTAATTCATTGATTTTTAGAACATTAAGTGTTTCCGTACAGACACTAAATATGAATAAACACAAATGAAATCCGTGGTATTAAATCTCACGATGTCTGCAACCCTAAAGGGGTTGAATGTTAATAAGCGCTATTCAATCCCTTCAGGATTGTTATACTTCGTTCAGTGCCCCGAATTGCATTCGGGGTTATTCATATTCATCCGCTTCACGGATAAGACATTTTACAAAAAAAAATCGTTCTATCACCTTATATTATCTCTTCAAATTCTTCTCGCATTTTTGGGTAGAAACGTTGCATTACACCATTTTTAGTGGCTTCCATTTGTACAAATGCTTCTTGTACATTTGCTACAAAATTAGCATCTACAAGTCTTTCGACATCCGTAAAATTTTGTAATTCACTGCTCGCTCTGAACTTATAAGTCTGTTCATTAAATCCCGATTCAAACTTTACAGACAAACGGTTGTCCATTTTAAAAACGGTAATTTTGAAATTTGGGTGAGGAATGTCGCCTATGATTCTCATAATTTTGTTGTTATTTTCAAAACATCGTGATTTTAAAAATCACCATGTTTTATTTTACTATTTTGAATAGAAGCCGTTAGCTCCTTATATATTTTTCTTAAATCAGGATGTTTTTCTAAATAATCTAAATGCGTCGCTATCGTTTTTTTATCGTTTCGCAAAGCAGGACCCGTTTGCATTTCAGCGGGTATGCCAGCGGCAAGTTTATCAACGGTTTCTTGAATTAAGGGTTTTAAAATATCAAATGACAAGCTTTCTTGTTCACAAATTGTTGCGCCAATATGAAATAAATGGTTCGAAAAGTTATTGACAAAAACAGCAGCTACGTGCAAAATAGCGCGTTGTTCGTCGTTGATTTCGTACGTTTTATGCGTTATTTTCTTAGCTAATTTTAATAATGTCTTTTTACCTTTTTTAGAATTGGCATCAACACAAATTGGGATGGTTTCCCAATTCGGGTTTTTAGCAATAGAAAAGGTTTGCAAAGGATAAAATGAGCCAAAATTATCTAAATAAGCCCCCATATCTGCGGTATTCGTACCACCAGAAGTATGCACAACCAGTTTTGATTTGATGGCTGTTTTAGCTATTTTTTTAACGATAGATATGATGGCATCGTCTTTGACCGCAAGGATATAGAGGTCAGCATCTTCTATAATTTTTTTCACCTTAGTAATCGGTTCTGCTTTGATTTTATTGGCTAAGTGCTCCGCTTTAACCGCCGTTCGGCTAAATACCTGCATCACATTTGCCCCTACTTTTTGTAATTTTATACCTAAGTGAAACCCAACATTACCCGCACCGATTAAAACTATCTTCATACTTCAAAGCACTTTAAGAATTTTAACCGGCGTTCCCCACATAATCATCGTCATCGCATCAGGATGTTCCTCAATTTCCAGAAGAACCTCTTTCCCCTCTTTCTCCAAATTGGTCGGCAAATTCATTGGCAAATATTCTTTACCCTTTTGGTCAACGATGCCCCAGAATCCCATTTCAAGGTCTTGCCACAGGATTTTGGCAACAATGGTTTTTGATTTCATAATTTGAATTTTGGCAAAGCTACTATTTTTTTAAAAAAGAAAAGAGGCATTTCGACGAATATCGAAATGCCTCTTATTTCTTAGGAACGCGAAAACTGCTTATTTTATCAAAACAGTATCTCCTTTGAATAATTTCTTCGTACCATCTACAAATGTAACTTCTGCAAACCAGACGAAAACCTGTGCATCCGATACTTTTCCACGATACGTTCCATCCCAACCAACACCAAAGTCATTAGGTGCAAATTGTGTAAAGAAATAAACTTGCTCACCCCATCTATTAAAAATAGAGAAGCTATTGATTTCTAAAACAATTTTTTCGTTCGCAAAAACGGTTAAAATATCGTTCGTTCCATCGCCATTCGGTGAGAAAACATTAGGAACATATACTTCTAAATCTTTGCCGACAAATACAGTCAATTGGTCAGTATCTGAGCAACCACCTTCTTCCACATAGACGCTGTAGGTCGTTTCTGATTGTGGCGCGACTAAATTAGTTGCGCAAGTATCACAATCAACTACTAATGATGGCGTCCACAAAACACTATCCAATTGGTCAAATGAATAACCAGGTACCGTTATATCCAAAACCAATTCATCTCCTAAATTGATGGTAATATTTTCCTCGTCCTCGTCTTCGTCTTCAACCGTTCCAGATATCACGATATTCAATTCTTCGGGCTGGTCAATGTCAACTTCAAGCTCTTTCTGGCAACCATTCGCATCCTGAACTATGATAGAATACGCACCCGCAGATAGATTAGTAAAAGTAGGATTACTGGTAAATGCTCCCCCATTAAAAGAGAATTGATACGGTGGTGTACCGTTGGATAGACTATCAATCGTAATAAATCCATTGTTATCACCAAAGCAAGATGCATTCGAAACAATTGGCAGAAAATCAGGAATCGATGCCTCCAAATTAACGACTACAACACCTGATGAAGAACATCCATCAGCAGTAGTAACGGTCAATGTATAAGAACCCGGCACGCCAGTCGTGGTAATTGCGGCAGTTGGATTGTCAACTGGCCCATCCCATAGATAAGTTGCGCCTGCAGTAGTATTATTTCCTCCAATTGAGACTGATTGCTCTGCACAAGTTAATGTTTGGTCAGTGCCTGCGTCTGCAGTTGGTGGAGGTGTTATTTCGATAGTTAACGTAGCTACATCATCTGGACAAGGTGCTTCACCTGTGATGCTGTATAGGTAATCGTAAGTGCCTTGTGTTAAGCCAACGGTATTGACCATTCCATCAGCTACTACATTGCCTGCTGGGTCGGTGAAGGTACCGCCTGTATCAGCAAGACCAATCAGCGACAATAAATTAACAGTTTCATTTAAACCTTCGCAGAAATCTACGGAACCGCCATTTCCAGCATTAACTTCTTCGTTAATCGTTAGCGTGATGGTCTCTGTAGACATTGCGGAACAGCCTGTTGCAACATCAGTAATTGACACAATTGTGTACATAACGGTCTGGCTCAAAACTGGATTTTTAGAATCTCCATTTTGAACATCGTTCCAAGTGAACTCAGAATTACCGTCTGAATAAACGATATCAAACACACCTGTAACTGGAGTAAGCGTAAAACCAACGTTGACGGCAGAAGTGCCACAATAGCTTTCATCAGCACTCAAAGTCAAAGTCGGTGTTTGTCCCCAAGTCACTGGAATCTGTACAATTCCAAAACAAGGGTCATTCGCATCTACCATGCCCATTCCATCGTCATTTCCAATAATAGCAGCAATAAAATAGGTCGTACCGAAAGTCATGTTTACTGGATTGAAATTGAACGAAGACGTTGCTCCTTCTTGTAAAATATTCCCAAAAGGTACAGCGGAACCATCGTGAATGATGTATCGTAAAATATCATCTGGGTCAAGCATGAAATTTTGGTGCGTAATCTCTGCTAAGTCACCTTCACAAAGATTCAATCCAGTTTGAGTAATCGTACCAACTTCTGTTTCACAATCACAAGCGAATGCGCCCATGACTTCAAAAGGTCCACAACCATTGGCATCGTCTACAAAATAAGTGTAGGCACTACCCGTTGCTGATGGATTACTGGTAAAAACGCCCATTGCATCAATCGTTCCTAAACCGGCTGGCGTTACCACATAAGTTGCAGTATTACCTCCTAAAATTGGGAAGCTCACGGTAAATTCTGTATTCGTCAGATTACACGTTTCAGTGATTGCTCCTACAGTTGGTGCGCTATTAACGGTTACATTCGACAAACCTGTTAAGGTAGCATTACAACCATTAGCATCTGTAACACTTACTAAGTTGTAAACAGTGCTAATCATTGGTGAAATGAAGAAATCAAAGGAATTAGACACAATGTCCGTTTCCGTAAATTGCACCATTGTATTGTTATTTTGGTACACCATTTCAAATGGCGCAGTCCCTGTGAAAATAACATTTACTTCTAAGCTATCACCAGAGCAAATTGCACCGTTAACGGATAGTGCTGCCGTTGGTGTTTCATAAAAAATAATGTCCACACACAGCACTCCAATACTATAACATGGGTCATTTGCAGAAGCAACTCCACTACCGTTATCGTCACCTGCTGCTGCGCAAATTTGATAGGTTTGACCATAAGTCATATTGTTTTGATTGAAATTAAAAGAAGGTGTTGCACTAGAGTTTAGCGTCATTGCACCATCTAATAAAACGTAGGAAGCTACGTCGTTGCCATCCAAAGTCTCCCCACCGTCATACATTGCATCAATCGGTCCATTACCACAAGTGGTCAGTGGGTCTGGGGTTACAACCATCATTCCTGCATCGGTATCACAACTACAAATAACCGATACTTGACTCGCAACTGCTGGTCCACAACCATTGGCATCATCAAAAGAGAAATTGAAGCCATTGCCACAGGCAATTTCGTTACTGGTAAAAATGTATGAAGGTCCCGCACTGATTGTACCCGTTGCTGGAGTAACCATATAAGTATTCGGGTCGCCGCCCATTATTTCAACAGAAACAGTATATCCTGTATTCGTTGCATTAAAAGTAAAGGTTGGAACGGTTAACGTTGGCGCATCATTTACTGTAATTGTCGCTGTACCTACTGCAACGCCTGGGCAACCGCTATCATCAGAGATAGTCGCCAAGGTGTAAACGGTCGGGTCTGTTGGAGTAACCACCACTGTGAATGGATTGGTATTGATATCCATGTAATCTTCCGAACCACCCATGTCATCCGTAATCGTAATATTCCAAGGTGCATCACCTGTTAAAGCCACACTCAATGTAGCATTATCGCTATTACAAATACTGACATCTCCAGAAAGGTTACCTGTTGGAATTTCATTAAAAACAACTGCCGTACCCATAGCTACATCTAAGCAGGGGTCATTCGCATCAACATTCCCCATACCGTCGTCATTTCCGACAATCGCTGAGATATAGTAGGTCGTTCCATAATTCATTCCAACAAAACCGAATGTTCCATCGACTTGATTGGTTTGAATCACTGCTCCTAAAGTAGTAGAACTTCCCGTATGCAACACAAAATTTAAACCATCATCTCCATCAAAATTCTCATTGGTCGCATCATAGATAGCCGTCACTGGACCGTCGCCACATACGGATAAAGCAGTCATATCCATCTCTCCCACTTCAGTATTACAATCACAAATCACCGTCGGTTCAGATGCCGTTGCAGGGTCACAACTATTCGCGTCATCCACCATAAAGAAATAACCCATTCCCGTTGGAATTTCATTACTGGTATAAATAAATGGCGCAGTTGCCGAAATACCCGCATTTGAATTGTCAACCGTATAAGTCGTTGGGTCACCTCCTGTTATTTCGAAAGTAACGGTAAAGGCTGTTCCAGTTGTATTACACGTTTCATCAACGTTGATAACTTGAACTGCGGTATTAACTGTGATGTCTGCTGTTCCAGCTGCCATTCCATCACAAGTAATTGCTGGATAAACAGAAGCAACACCAGATAAGGTAACGGCCGTCGTAGCTGCTGCCATAATACCCAAGTTAAAAGGATTGGCATTGATACCATTGACCATTTCAGGGCCGTTACCAGCGTCGTATTCTAAATTCCAAGGGCCTGTGCCCGTGAAAGTTATTTCCAAATTAGCTGTTTCACCTTCACAAATAGCGACTCCTGCGCCTAAAGTTGCCGTTGGCAATTCTAAGAAAACAACTGGTGTACCTTGCGCAACCGCCGTACATCCTTCTGCTAAATCAACGCCGCCCATTCCGTTATCATTTCCGTTCACGGCACTAATATAATAAGTCGTTCCGTAAGTCATCCCAGCCATAAAACTAAAGGTTGGATCTGCTGGATTCGTTGCTATTTCATTGATAATCGAAACGCCACTTCCTCCGTGAAGATAATAAACTAAAATATCATTTCCATCAGAAACCTCATTTGTATTGTCATAAACAGCTGTTGTTGGGCCGTCTCCACAAATATTCATTGCAGCTTGGTTCATTGTTCCAACTTCTGTATCACAAGCACAAATAACGGATGCTTGCGAAACAACTGCTGGATTACAATTATTCGTATCGTCTACGGTAAAAGAATAACCCATTCCAGAAACAATCGGCGCACTGGTATATATATATGGTGGACCAGCCGAAATACCCATATTTGAATTTTCAACGGTATAAGTTGCTGGGTCGCCTCCTGTTATTTCAAAAGTAACGGTGAAGGCATCATTTGCGGCATTACAAGGTGTTTGAATATTCGCAACAATTGGTGCATCGTTTACTTCTACAGTAATCACGGTACCATCGCCAGTATTGCTACAGCCGTTACCATCTGTCACACCTGTAATTTCAATATCACCTGCTTGCGCTTCGGGAATTGATAAGGTTTCTGTCATATTCATCAAGCCTGTCAATGGTGCTGCTGGTGTTCCATTTACGGAATAATCAACGGTCCAAGGTGCCGTTCCTGTTAAGGTAATTGTCAAATCAGCGGTAGTTCCACTTCCTTGACAGATAGAAGCATTTCCACTTAAAACTGCAGTTGGTTCCGGATTTTCTGTTACCGTTGCAGAACCTGAAACAGTTCCTAAGCAAGCTGTTTGGTCAGATACGGAAACGGGTGTATAAGTTCCAGCGGCACTCACGGTTAGGAAGAACGTAGCATCATTAGACATAACATTTACATCCATGTTTCCATCATTATAAACAAACGTCCACGGACCTGTTCCTGTAAAATTAACCGTCAAATCCACATCATCCGTACTATTGGCACAAACTGCGCCTGCTCCCGATACTGTTGCAGTTGGTACTTCATCAACCGTTACGTTAAAACAGAACGGTTGACTACTTCCACAATCATTATTGGCAGTTACACAAATTTGACCACCAGCCGAAGCTGTCCAATCAATTATTTCACAATTACCTGCATTGTTAAAATTGCCAATTGGTGTCGTCCATGTATAATCAATCGCATCGAGATCAACATTTACACAATATTCTTCCATAGCGCTACCACAAACGGTTTGACTACCACTCAATAAACTTGGCGTGGCTGGCGCACTGACTACCGTAACCGTCATACAAAAAGGATTGCTATCTCCACAAGTATTGGTACAGGTAACACAAATTTCAACATCACCTGCTGAACCAAAATCAATATCTACAAAATCTCCAGTACCATTAACTACTGCCCCTGGTGCAGTCCAAGTGTAAGTCGAATTAGAATCAGCATTATCAATAAAATAAGCGTAGGTTTGGTCGGCACAAGGCATCAATTCACCAGAAAAAGTTGGGTCAATTGGTCCCGGACTGATAATAACAGTAATACATTCTTGCGGGCCTGCTCCACAATCACTTTCTGGCGTTGCACAAATATCACCGCCCATCGAACCTGTCCAGTCTACTTCAAAGGTGTTATTGTCTATAATGTTAATAGATACATCATTAGGAATCGTGATTGTATAACCTGACGGCGTTAACCCCGAGAAATTATCAACCGTATAAGTCACCACATCACCTTCACATACAGGACCTGCAGGTGCCGTTATTGTAGGTGCTTCTGGAGTTTGAATATCTTCGGTTACATCCACACAGACTACATCTGAACATTGTATACCCTCGCGTTCGTGAATCATGGTCAAGCAGTATTGCCCAGCCATATCAACACAAGCCGTTACCTCGTTGGTCGGTCCACAGAAACTTGGACCTGTCCATTCATAAGTAGTTGTTCCATCACTCGGCCCTGCCGAAGAATTACTACCATCTAAAGTCACCATTGCACCACCGCCGTCACAGCCAATTTCGTCAGGAGAGTTGATACTAACCATAGGATCTAATACGGCTAAATCTAAAAATACGATACTATCACATCCTTGATAACTCATACATGTTCTGACAATAAATTCTGTCTCGCAAAACTGTTCTCCACAAATTTCTATACAAAAAGGTGCACATTCGGTGATATTTGGTAAATCAACAGGGTCAATGAAGACAAAACTCAAATTACAACTCAATACACTATCACATCCCAGGTAAGACGGTACAATAAATTCTTGATACCCTGGTCCAGGGTTGTTTAATACTATACCATTACAAACTACATCATCTCCAGGACAGAATGCAATATCTTCTGTTGGTGGATTAACAATTTCTGTCGCATTGATGTTAATACAGATTTGTGGGCTATTGGAACAAGCATTCGTTGCTTCGACGCAAATTTCAACAGGTCCCTCTGTGTCAAAAGTCACATCAAACATTGATGGGTCATTCGAATTTTGAGTTCCAAAAGCGCCAGTCACTGTCCAAAGATAACCTGCTGCACCGCCTACTAGGCTTGTTGTATAAGTTACTGAATTAAATCCATTTTCTGGGAAACAAACATCATTCGCAGGAGAAATCATATCTGGCGCAGGCAGTGGCGGTGCTATTCCTCCACCCATTGGATTAGTTACGGTAATCGTATAATCACAGGCATCTCCAGCCCACCCATCAATCATCAAATAATAAACACCACCTGGTGTCAAGTTGGTTGCATTGACAGCAAATGCTGCTGTCGACCCATTTGATGCACAGTTGGAGACTGAAGTCCAATTGTTACCACAATCCGTACTTTCATATATTTCAGCTTGCAATCCTGCCCCCATTGGTGGTGGTGGAACAGAACAATTGGAAGCATCAATACTGAAACTCACATCAGCTTGAGGCGCAACAAAAGGAATAAACGAGTTATTTTCTACTGAGCCACAAAAAGGACCAGGTGTAATATTGGGTGTAAATCCTGCTGAAGTCCCCATGTAACCATCTAAGTCAGACAAGTCACAGGTAATGCAGGCATCTGCAGGACTATCTCCAGGATCAACTAATCCTCCAATACAGGGGTCTGCCGGACATTGTGCCAAAGAAATATTGGCTAGTAACAAAAAGGAAGCAAATAAGTAGATAAATTTCTTCATGATAATCTGTTAAAAGTCTTTTTTAGAACTATCTATATGGTTAAGCTAATTGTGCAATAAGACTAATTAGCTTAAACAATAGAGTAGGCTATAAATTACAATAAAATAGTCCCATCAAAAGGTGGTTCAAACCATGGGATGAAATGAAATATTTTTTCCAAATTAACCAACCTTGTTGATTTTTTTGTATTTGTATTCTATAATAAGTAACGCGTAGTAATTAATCAGGTAATTTTATAAACATCTTTTTCCGCTATTTTTCCCTTAAAAATTTCTTCAATAACACTGGCTATTCAAGAATTTTTAAAGAAAAACTACCGAAAAAATCTTGTCTAAAAATTTTACCGAATTAATTACTACGCGTTACTTAAGCGTATTTGTTTTCTAAAAAGCTGTGTCAAAATTATTTACAACCTTTTTGTTGAAATTTTAAAACAGTTTTCTAAATCTGCGTAAATATAAAAATCTATCTGTGAAATAAAAAATTACTTAGAAGGGATGTCCCCTATTGTCCAAGAAATTTTAATTCTAAAAAAATATTGCCCTATGAATCAGATTTAATTTAAAATTTGTTCAAAAACATAGGGTTTATTAATATTTAATTCGTTTTCAAAAAAGGGTTAGAGACAAACCCGAGTTTTGTCACCAACTCTCTTTTTGATAATTTCTTTCCTGTTTTTTGATTTGAAAGTGCTATTAATGTTGATATAATGAGCACTTTTAAAGTGAAAAATATGGACTAAATATCCTGTCAAGAATGTAAGGTTATTTAATTCGCATTCCTTCTGTTACCTAATTAAAGAAATATCTCCTTTAAATATCTCTGTTTCACCGTCAATAAACTCGACTTCTGCATAATAAACGAAGACCGCAGCATCCAAGACTTCCCCACGGTATAGACCATTCCATCCAAAATCTATCTCATTTGGTGGGAAATCATAAACCTGAAAAATCTGTTCGCCCCAACGATTAAAAATAAGGAAAGATTTAACTTTTGCGACACTTGCACCACCATAAATCATGGCGACATCATTCGTTCCATCATTATTTGGCGAAAAGATGTTTGGCACAAAAACAGGCCGTTGACGGTCAACGATTAACTGAATATCATCGGTTGCAGTACAGCCGTTTTCATCAACTATGGTAATCGTATAATTGGTAGAAAAAATTGGAAGTACTTGCTGATTTAAACAGCTATCACAATCATTGACAAAGCCTTCAAGCGTATTCCAAGTTACATTAGCTAAGTCAAATTCGGAAGCACCAACTACTTGCGCATCTAATTCTACGCCGTCTCCTAAAGCTAATTGATTCTCAGCATTTGTACCAGAAACCGTCAAGTTTACAACCAATTCATCTGGATTCTCCAATGTCAAATTATCTTCGTATTCACAACCTACTCCATCCTGAATGACCAAGTCGTAATTTCCACCTTCCAAAAAGTTAAATTGAGCGGAAGAACCAAAATCCCCACCATTCAAGGAATAGGAGTAGGGAGGCGTTCCTCCTTCTACGGATTCAATGACAATTTGACCATCGGTATCACCAAAACAAGTTGGATTAATTTCCAAAATTGCAGCGTTTGAGGGTATGTCGATACTTTCAATTACAGTAACTGTTTCGGTTGAAGAACAACCATTTGTGGTATTTAGAATTTCTAAAACATAAACGCCTGACTCATCCACTGTTGGCGAAAGCGTGTTGCCCCCAGTGATAATACTTCCATCAGCCGTTGTCCAAGTAATGGTGAAGTCACTTCCCGAAGCAGAGTTATTGGCATCTAAAGAAACTTCATCTGTCGTACAGTTAAATTCATCTGCTACTGCAATTTCAATATTTGGCGAATCAAGATTTTCAATGACCAAAGCAGACGCTGTAGCAGAACAATCATTCATGGAAGTGATGACCAAGGTATAAATTCCAGGTGCAGAAACGATTGGATTTTCAATGTTTGAATTAAAACCATTTGGTCCAGTCCATTCGTAAGTAATATCAGTTTGGTTAGCAGTCACCATTAATTCAACCTCTGTCGTAATACAGTCAATGGTTTCATCAGCCACACTTGCTACGGGAACGTCCGCATCTTGCGTAATCATTACATTGTTAATGACTGTTGTACAACCATTTGGCGCAGTCACAATCAAGCCGTAATTACCAGCTTCCGTGACATCAACGTCTTGTTCATCCGACGTAAATCCACCTTGACCAATCCATAGATAAGTTGCACCAGCAGTATTTGAAGAAGCCATCAAGGTAGCAGATGGATCTGTACAAGTGATAATTCCGCCTGTTCCCATCGCATCTGGCGTTGCTAAATCAGCCTCTACGACAGCAATAGCTTCTGCGGTACAGCCATTGACAGCCGTTGCGATAACGGAGTAATCACCCGCCTCATTGATTAAGGGCATTTCATTAACAGAAGTAAAGCCGTTTGGACCAGTCCATGCAAAAGTAACACCCGTAGTTTGAGAACTTCCTTCAATGTTGATTTCAGAAAAATTACAATCAATAGTACCACCAATGGCAGATACTTCGGGAATATCTGCGTCTTGGTCAACTATGGCCATTGCGGTAGCAGTACAACCATTTGCAGAAAGTACCGTCAAGGTGTAATCTCCAGCAACAGTTACTTGCGGATTTTGTTCCGTATAAACAACACCACCAGGACCTTCCCAAGAATAAGTAACATTGGGCGTATTGGAAGAACCTGCCAAACCTACATTCGAATCTGCACAATCCAAGATACCACCAACTGCCGAAACATCTGGTAAACCCGTATCAGAATCAACGGTTATTTGTTGCGAATTGGTACAACTATTTTCACCAGTGACAATTAAAGTATAATCACCAGCTTCATTAATAAGCGGCATTTGGTCAGCTGAGGTGAAGCTATTTGGTCCCGTCCACGCATAGGTAACATTCGGTGTAGCCGAACTACCTTCGATGTTAATTTCGTTTTCGAAACAAGTTAATTCACCACCCGTCGCTGCAATATCTGGTTGGGCTACATCTTCATTAACGGTTGCTATCAAAGCACTCGTACAACCATTCGCAGCAGTAACAGTCAAGGTATAATCACCGCCTTCCGATACTTGTGGGTTGGCTTGCATGGACAGGAAACTATTTGGTCCATCCCAGCTAAATTCAAGTCCTTGAGTCGATGTGCCTTCCAAATTAATCATTGTGGTTGCACAATCAATATCACCGCCAATTGCTTGAATGTCTGGTGCTGCGGTATCTTCATTTACGACTGCCATTTCAGAAATCGTACATCCATTGTCTGCGGTTAGAATCAACGTATAATCCCCTTGCTCTGTAACTTCAGGATTGGCATCCATAGAGGTAAACCCATTCGGACCAGTCCATGAATAATCAACATTCATATTGGTAGAACTACCTGCCAAAGAAATCGTAGGGTCAGTACAAGTTAACGTGCCACCTATGGTAGAAATATCAGGCATATCCATATCTGAATCAACGCTAAATTGCAACGTATTGTCACATCCATTTGCACCCATAATCACAACATCATACATTCCACCTTCTGATACAGTTGGATTGGCATCTGCAGAAACAAAGCCATTTGGTCCCGTCCATGAATAAGTGACAATAGAATCCATCGTCATGGTTTGCAGAGTTATTTGTGGTGTTTGACAAGTTAAGGTTGTCGCGGGTACATCTACAATTGGCGCATTGGTATCGTCCTCAACTAAGGCAGTCGCTGTTGAAGAACAATCGCTTGGAGAAGTGACGGTTAAGACATATTGCCCAGGGTCCGTTACGGTTGGCATTAAATCATTTGAAGTAAAGCCATTCGGTCCGGTCCATGCGTAGGTAACATTTGGACTCATGGAAGAGCCTTCAATTTGAACTTGCGCAGTATTACAATCTATCGTCGCGCCGACGGCTATCGCTTCTGGCAAATCTGCATCTTGTTCCACTTCAATTGTAGCAGCGGCAGTACAACCATTCATCCCAGTCACCGTCAAAGTGTAATCACCTGATTCGGTCACGTTCGGATTTTGGTCAGTAGAAGTATATCCGCCAGGTCCACTCCAGCCATAATTGATATTTGCGGTATTGGAAGAACCAGAAATCATCACAGAAGTTATGGTACAAGTTAAAATTGCGCCTGTCGCAGAAACGTCGGGCATTGCTATATCCTCTGCAACCATTGCTATAGCTTCCGCCGTACAACCATTATCTGCTGTTACTAAAATAGTGTAATCACCAGGTGTTACCACATCTGGATTTTGGTCTAATGAGGTGAAACCGTTTGGACCAGTCCAAGAATAGGTGACAGTTGGTTCAGAAGACGTAGAAGTTAATCCAATCATTGGAAAGGTACAATCAATCGTACCGCCTGTTGCAGAAATATCTGGAATGTCTGCGTTTTGCATTACTGATGCCATCGAAGCAGCAGTACAACCATTGGCAGCGGTCACGGTCAGCGTGTAATCCCCTCCGGTTGAAGTAATTGGATTTGCTTCATTAGCAATAAAACCATTCGGTCCAATCCACGCATAGGTAACGCCCATTGTCATGGAATTTCCTTGTAGCGCTAAAGTCGTATTGTCACAATCAATCATCCCACCAACTGCCGAGACGTCTGGAATTGCGGTATCAGCATCCACCATGACAGACTCCATAGAGGTACAGCCATTTATTCCAGTTATAATTAAATCATAATTCCCCATTTCAGAAACCATCGGAGAAGCATCATTTGAAGTGAAACCATTTGGACCGGTCCATGCATAATTAACATCAGGTGTATTTGAATTTCCCGTAAGGGCAATCATCATATTGGTACAATTAATTGTCCCTCCTGCTGTGCTAATATCTGGTGTAGCAAAATCACTCGAAACCTGCGCCATTTCTTCAGAAGTACAACCATTTAAAGAAGTAACAACTAAGATATAATCTCCCATTTCAGAAACTGTTGGAGAAGCGTCAATTGAGGTAAAGCCATTCGGACCTGTCCATGAATAAGTAACATCTGGAGTGTTTGAATTTCCGTTAAGGGCAACCATTGTATTGTTACAATTAATAGCGCCACCTACCACCGAAACATCAGGCACATCTTGGTCTGCCATTACCGTTATCATGTCAGATGCCGTACATCCATTGCTTGCTGTAATTGTTAAAACATAATCTCCTTGGTCAGAAACAACAGGAAATTGGTCGGCCGAAGCAAAGCCACTTGGCCCTGTCCATGCATAAGTGACTCCTGCCACCATGGAATTTCCCGAAAGGGTTGAAGTTGGCGTCGTACAGTCAATATCTGTACCTGATACAGAGATATCTGGACTCGTTGAATCACTTGTAACTACTGCTGTCGCTGTTGCAGTACAGCCATTCGTACCCAAAACGGCCAACACATAATCACCTTCATCAGAAACCGTTGGCGTTTGACTCATTGAAGTAAAACCATTCGGACCACTCCATTCATAAGTGACATTTGCTGTTCCCGAACTTCCATCCAACACCACATCTACATTCAAACAATCTACACCACCGCCAGTCGCAAACGCTTCTGGCAAATCCATATCTGATGCTACTTCTACCATTTCTTCTGCTGTACAGCCATTTTGACTGGTAACAATTAAAGTATAAGTACCAACTTCCGACGCATCAGGATTTTGGTCATTTGAGTTAAAGCCACCCGGACCAAACCAACTATAGTTCACATTGGCGGTATTTGAATTTCCTGTAAGGGTCACCTCATTTCCAGAACAATCCAATATTGCGCCCATTGCCGTCACATCTGGTTCTGTAGTATCTCCAAAAACTTCCGCAGAGGCCTCCGCTGTACAGCCATTAATTGCAGTAACAACTAAGGTATAATTACCTTCTCCATTTACATCAGGGTTCTGCTCAATGGAGGTAAAACCATTTGGACCTGACCACATATAAGTAACGCCTGACGTACTTGAATTTCCACTCAAAGCAACCATCGTATTGGTACAATCAAGGTCGCCACCAGCCGCCGAAATATCCGGATTAGTCGTATCCCCTGTAATTTCTGCCATTGCTTCTGAAGAGCAGCCATTACCTGTAGAAACGGTCAAAGTGTACGTTCCAATTTCAGTGGCATCAGGATTTTGGTCGTTTGAAGTAAAACCATTTGGACCAGTCCATGAATAAAAAGCGCCAGAAGTAGTTGAATTTCCCATCAGGGTAACTGAACTATTATTACAATCAATATCTCCACCATCTGCACTTGCATTCGGCAAGTCAGAATATTCCTCAATCGTCAAAGTCGTCGAAACGGAGCAGATATTTCCATCCAATTCACTAAGGACCGTCAAAGTGTAATCACCTCCATCAAAGGCTTGCAGCGTTGAAGTACTACTGACCACATTTCCATCACTATCTGTCCATTCATACATTGGATTATTGCCTACATTAGAAGGAGAACCATCAACAACCGCAAAATCTGAATTACAATCAATTATTGGAGCGGGATTGGGTACATAATCCGCAAAGTAGTTTGGTACAGTCACATTTAAGAAGTCGGTACTATCGCAACCTTGAAAATTTGCCCCAGAATACACTACTTCCCATGAGCCTTCCTGACAATAATCTACACCATTTAAAGTATAGCACTCTCCTGGACAAATTTGTACCTCGATATCATTCAAGCTTTGCAAATTAACTGCTAAATCCAACACCACAATACTATCACAGCCTTGATAAGAAAGAAAAACCATATTGTATGTTCCTGGAGCAGAATAAGTATTTCCATCAGAAGCTAAATAAGGGTCCCCAGAACAAGCACTGTCATTAAATGAACCTTGTGGAATAGGAGAAACATCTACAGTAATACAAACTTCATCAGTCGTTACACAGCCTGCTTGACCACTTACACACAACTCATACGTACCTTCTAATGGCCAATCAATCGTAATAGAAGGATCGCCTTCAACGGTTACATTCGCAGGTTGACCATCCAGTGTCCAAGTATATTCATTGATACCAGGTAGTGGTATAACGGAATAAGATTCATTGGCACCTGGACAAGTCGCCGTTGTACCAGAAATTGGTCCTAATGGAATATCATTCACATTTGGCGGCGGTCCGATGGTCGCCGTACCAGCAAATTCGATTGTAAAACCTGCACCATTATCTGTAATGTTATCTGCAACTATATAATAAGTCGTTCCAGCAGTAATGTTTACCGTCGGACGCCATTCCGTTGCACCTGGTACGCCAAAGGTTGCCATTGGAGTGGAAGAAATCCCAGTAGGAACGAAGGGTCCTGTTGTGATAGGTCCTGTATAATCACAGGAAGACACAGTTGTGCCACCACCACATGGACATTCATTTCCAAATAAAGCAAAATCAAAATCAGCTGTTAATCCAGTTGGCGTAATCATCATTTCAAATGTTCCGCTGGTAACTGCTTCAAATACAAACCAGTGAGAATCATGCTCATTTCCATTCAAACAAGAGCACGAAGAAAGCGTTTCAAGTGTTCCATTGCCCTCACTTGAAGCAATGGTAATTGGATTACCATTGTCAATCACATCTGCATTACAGCAATCATTTTGAGCGGACAATTGAGTAGAAACCAGTAGAGAAAATAGTGAAAGAAAAAAGCAAATTCGCATACTCTATTAATTTAATTGCTTAAAAAAAATGAAAAACCTATTAGTAAAAACGATTCAATAACTTGGGTCATTATGCTTGTCCTTTTCCCTTCTAAAAAACACAAAAAATAGTTCCGTAACGAAGGCTATGCAACGATTTTTTGAATTCTTTAGAAGAAAAAATTACGGCGCATTATGGTCCAACTTATTAAATCGTTTTTACTTAAGGAATGCGAATTAAATGAACTCAGACTCTTGAGAGGATATTTTGCCCTCATTTTTCACTTTAAAAATGCTCATTATATTAACATAAATCGCACTTTCAAAGAAAGAAGGAAGAACAAAACCTCTCTCCCAAGAATCTACACTTATTTATTTCTCATTCCTAAGTAACGCGTAGCAATTAATTCGGTAATTTTATAAACGTCTTTTTCCGCTATTTTCACTTTAAAAATTCTTCAATAACACAGGCTATTAATGATTTTTTAAAGAAAAAATATCGAAAAAACCTTGTCTAAAAATTTTACCTAATTAATTACCACGTGTTACTTAAGTCATTCAATTTTTTAAAAAAAATATTTGTTCAAAAAAAATTAGCTAAGTCTATTCTATTTTTCAGAAAATGCAAAGCGTTACCTATAGAAATCATTTAATTCTTAGTTAAAAAAGAGAGCGGTACTTAATACAGACTTGAGTAAGAGATGGAGATATGAGGCAAATTAAAATATTAAACCTTCCTTATTTTGTTGAAATATTTTCCTACGGATTACTCGGCAAATATAACATTTATGTTTTGTTTACCAATAATTTACCCAAAAATTATCTAATTAAAGTAACGATGCGTCTTGCTTTTGACTATTCTACAAAAGCTTTTGATTGGGTGCATTTTAAAAATGCTTATTCAATATCAAGGATTCTTTAACAAATCCCGAAAGATACAATAGTCCTTGAATTTTAAGGGAGGAAAAAATTGCAAACTTTGTCCCTCAAAATCCCTTTATAAAATAAGAATAAACTTGATTTTCCTAGTGCTTATTGAAAAACCATATTAGATTTTTCACCCTTTAAAACGCTTGTATGAAATTTAGATTTTTTTGCTAGTTATCTTAAAAAATTATTGAATAAGTAGGTGAGAAATGAGAACTAAATAAATCTGGTCCTTTGACAAATCCCGTGGAACAAAGTATTCCTTGAATTTTAAGAAGCGAGAAAATCTTACGATTTTCTCGCTTATTAAAACACCGTGCGCGCTGCCTGCAGCAGCGCGGGTGAGGTTTTGAGGGACAAAAACGGTTTTTACAAAACCATTTTGTCCCTCAAACTCCCTTTATTAAAACAAGGACAAATTTGTATTTCACTGAATTTGTCAAAGAACCATAAATCTCCACTCTTGACAGGATATTTTGTCCTCATTTTGCACTTTAAAAATCTGAAAACATTAACATTTATAAGATTCTTAAAGCCCATACTGAGAAAAAAATCTCCTCGCCTACCCTTATGGGTCATGAATAAAGATTAATTTATTTCTCATTCCTGACCTTAAATAATCTTTACTTTTGACAGCCAATATTTTTTGTTTAAGGAATTTAAAAAATCCTTTAATAGCAAGGTTATTAAATGATTTTTTAGAAGAACGTAGTGGGAAAAATATTTTCAGACGACTATTTATTAGAGGGTAACAAGTGTATTATACAACAAAACCCATTGTTCCGCAGCAAGCGAAACAATGGGTTTTAAAACTGTAAACAGTTCTGTTATGATTAGTCCTTGATAAAAGGATAGTCTTCTTGTAAATAATTATCAGAAAACAATTCTGCGCCATCAGGGAAAGCAGATTCTTCAGCAAATTTCAAGGCTCCTTCAATTTCTGTATTGATTTTTGCTTTAATTGCTTTGATTTCTTCTTCTGTTGCCATTTTATTATCAATCATCTTCTTCTCTGTAAGTTTGACGGGGTCCAGGTTTCGGTATTCATTCAACTCATCTTTCGTCCGATATTTTGCAGGGTCAGATACGGAGTGACCTTTATAACGATACGTTTTGATTTCTAAGAAATAGGGTCCTTTGCCAGAGCGAATGTGCTCTGCTGCCTTGGTAATTGCTTCATGAACTGCTTCCGGGCTCATGCCATCCACTGCTTCATTTGGCATGCCATATCCCAAACCTAATTTATGAATATCCGACATATTACTCGTTCTTTCTACGGAAGTTCCCATTGCATAATGGTTGTTTTCGCAAATAAAAAGTACGGGTAATTTCCAAGTCATTGCCATATTGAATGCCTCGTGCAATGCGCCTTGACGAGCTGCCCCATCACCAAACATTGTAACGCACAAGTTCTTAGTTTTTCTATATTTTTCAGCAAAAGCGATACCTGCGCCAATTGGAATTTGCGCACCGACGATTCCGTTTCCACCAAAGTAATTGTGCTCCTTTGAAAAGAAGTGCATTGAGCCACCTTTTCCTTTCACAACGCCCGTTTCTTTACCAAAAAGTTCCGCCATTGCAGAGCTGGTATCAATACCGCGAGAAATGCCAATACCGTGTTGGCGGTAAGCGGTCACAATCGCATCATCCTTTGTAATTGCTGACTTCATGCCTGCCGCTATGGCTTCTTGTCCAATGTAAACGTGACAAAATCCACGAATCTTTTGCTGGCTATAAGCCAGTAACGCACGCTCCTCAAAGCGACGGATTCGATACATCATTTCATACCAACTGTGGTATTGTTCTTTGCTATATTTCATTTTTTTCGTAGCCGCTTTGGTACGAGGTTTTGTTTTTGTTGCAGTAGCCATTTCAGATTGCTTTTATGAGTGCGATTTACGTTTAACTTTCTAAAGTCCCGCAAAAGTAAGTCTTTTTTTTGAAGACAAAAAAATTACGCCTTATTTTTCAACATTCAAATTTGAAAACGCAATAGTTTGTTTACATTTGCCTTTTTTAAAAACTGTGTTTATGCATTTGTATGTCGATGTATTTGTGTTCTCTCAAAGTAGACATTAATACCTCAATATACAGACACATCAATACACAACAACTACACTCCTGATTTTAAAAAAACTTATACTCACCAATTTTAAAAACTACAGCAAACAGTCCTTGACCTTTTCGGAAAAACTGAACTGTTTCGTGGGTTTGAACGGCATGGGAAAGACCAATTTACTGGATGCCATACATTATATGTGTATGACGAAAAGCAATTTTGTTAATTCGGACCGTGATGTCGTTCGCCATGGTGAATCCTTTTTGCGTTTAGAAGGACACTTCCTAAACAAAAAAAAGGAGAAGATTGTTGCGAAAGTTATCCCGGGCACCTCAAAGATTTTTGAAAAAAATGATATTCCTTATCATAAATTATCAGAACATATTGGGTTGCTGCCTTTGGTCGTAGTTGCGCCAGATGATACCGCACTGGCGCGGGAAGGAAGTGAGGAACGGCGGCGTTTTATTGACAATACCTTGTCTCAAGGTGACCAGACTTATTTAAAAAACCTTATCTTTTACAATCGAGTTTTGAAACAACGAAATTCACTTTTAAAAGAAGGGGCATCGAAGGGGTATTTGAATGTAGATTTATTAAAAACTTACAATCAACAATTATTCGAACCTGCTGCTTTTATTTTTGAAAAGAGGAAAGCCTTATTGGAAATTTTAACGCCCATTTTTAATGAATTTTATCAAAAAATATCAGGGCAACAGGAGAAAGTTTCCTGCGTTTATAGTTCGCAATTGTTAAAAGATAGTTTGGAAAATTTGCTATTAGCTAACTACGAAAAAGACCGCATTTTGCAACGCACCACTTGCGGCATTCACAAGGACAACCTGATTTTTAAAATAAATAATCGAGAGGTTAAAAAGTTTGCGTCGCAAGGACAATTAAAATCTTACGTTTTGGCACTTAAATTAACACAGTATGAATTATTGCGCCAGTTCAAAGGCTTCTCCCCTATTCTTTTATTAGATGATTTGTTTGACAAATTGGATGCACAGCGGGTTCAGCACTTAATTGAGTTATTGATGAGTGATAATTTTGGACAAATTTTTATTTCCGATACTGATAAAGATAGAGTTGAGAAAATTGTTCGTAACTTTGGAACAGAGTATCGGAAATTTGTAGTAGAAAATGGCGCAATAGTTTAAAAAAGAGGTCAAAAGTCAAACCACTTCATTGTTAGCCGTCAGATAACGCACTTGACCGATTTTGACTGCTTAAAAAAAACATAATGGCAAAACACAACGATCAAATCATCGGCGATGTCTTGAAAAACATGGTCAAAGAAATGAAAATTAGTCCGAAATTGCATGAGCTAAAAATTAAGAAGTTTTGGCTGGATGTAATGGGGACTACAATTAATACTTATACCAAAGAGATTAAGTTGCGGCGAAATAAATTGTTTATTACAATTGAATCTGCGCCGCTGCGCCAAGAGTTGTCTTATGGGAAGGAGAAGTTATTGAACGTGCTGAATAAGGAACTTGGGGAAGAGTATATTCAGGAGATTGTAATTCGGTAAGGAAATTAAGTTTCTTTGAACTCGTGTCGCGAATTTTTCAACACATCGCAAACATAGCCAATTCACATAGCCACATAGCTAATTTTAGGTTACAAAAAGCTATGTGACTATGTGAAATAGCTATCTGCGCTATGTGTTAAAGAAAATTGGAATTTATTCGAATTCAATTAATAGCTTGAGCGTTTAATCTTGCATCCAATGAATAAAAGCAAGTTAAGCAGGCACTACTTAAGTAACGCGTAGTACGCTGTAAAGTAAGTTTGTTTAAAGTTTAAGAAGCGAGAGAATCGTAAGATTTTCAAGCTTCAAAAAATACAGTGTGCATTGCCTGCGGCAATGCAGGTGTGCTTGTTAAGAGGCAAAAATGGTTTATAAAAACCGTTTTTACCCCTTAAAATCCCCTTGTAAAAATGCAATGAAATTTACTTTACAGTGTATTAACAACAAAAAAAGGCTGAACAATTACTGTTCAGCCTTTTTTATTTGCCCACCGTGAGTCGTACGCCGAGAAACCGTGCGCCGTCTATTACCGCACAATCGTCACATCTCCACGGATGATTTGGCTTTTACCGAAATCCAATCGAAGGATATAATAATACGTCCCTTCTGGCAAATCATCGCCATTTCCATGCACGCCATTCCAATCATTGAAATAAGGTTGACGTTTGTAAATGATATCGCCCCAACGATTAAAAATGATAATTTCATTACTTGGAAATTCTTCTGGATTTTGCACCAAGATATCAAAAACTAAAGCATCATTTACACCATCTCCATTTGGCGTGATACCATTTGGAATTTCCGCAACAATAGTAGCAGGTGCTAAAGTGACTGCAATCGTCAAAGTTGCCGTATCGCATACACCTGGGCAATCCAAGCTGCATATTTCATAATCAATCGACACATCACCTTCAAAACCAGTGGTTGGTGTGTAATAAACTGTGCCATCCATATTGAAACTATCAACAGTTCCAGTAGTTGGTGTGGTCAGAACATTGAAGGTAATATTTCCCGTTCCAGTATCATCATTCACTAAAACATTGATATCCAAACTGAAACTATCTTGCGTGGTAGCAGCGTCATTGATAGCCGATATTACCGCAGAGGACGTATTGACACAGACCGTATCTGCGCTATAATTGGTGCAAGTCCCACTTGACAACGTCCAAATGAAACAGTTTTCACCAGCGGTTAAGTCCGTAACCATTGTTTCTTCTGCCATAGCATCGGTGATTGTTCCGGCATTCAATGACGTCCACAAGCCTGTTGCATCTGTTGGCAAATTAGCCATCAATATTCCTTCCGTAGAACATTCCTCAGAATCAGCCATTGCGTCCGCATCTGGAAGGTCAATGTCGAAGATAACAATCGCGTTATCTGACGCCGAACATCCAGTAGCTGGATTAGTTACCGTCAAGGTATATATTCCTTCCAATGCAACTTCCACCGTGTTGTTTGTACCATTCATCACAGGATTACCCAGCTCATCCGTCCATTGATAATCGCCCGCATCTGACATTGAACCATCCAAAGTTACCGTCGCATCGTTGCAACCTTTTTCTACATCTGAACCAGCATTCGCAGTTGGGAAATCTCCATCAGAAATAACTTCTACCTCGTCAGTTGCGGTACAGCCGTTTGCAATATTGGTTACTTTTAAGATATAAATACCACCACCGACTTCGACTATTGTTTCATCAATCGCACCGATAGACATTCCGTCTGAATCACACCATTGAACGGTAGTTTCGCCAGTAATAAGAGAGGTCGTTGCGTCCAAAGTTGCCGTTGGATTGTCGCAATCAACCGTTGCATCCGTTCCTGCTGTTGCGGTTGGTTCGTCTATATTTCCTTCCACTTGCACGAGTGCGGAATCTGTACAACTACTTGCATTGTGGGTAATGACAATTTCGTAAAGACCTGATTCACAAACTTCAACTGAAGTGCCAGTTTCATCGGGCAATAATGTAGCATTCAAAAACCATTCGATGGTCAAATCAGCTTCCATTAATGGGTCAACTAAAGTGAATGACAAATCTGCACACATATTCAAACAAGTGATATTTTCTGTAAAAACATCTGCAATTTCAGGCACGGTCGCATCGCCAGTTACCATTACGGTATCCATCGAAATGCAGCCACTAATCGGGTTTTGCACCGTTAAAATATATTCTCCTGCGCAGCTAACGACTGGTTGTAAATCCGTAGGATTGGTCACAAAACAACCAACTCCACCACTCCATTGAATAATAGCATTAGGAATCGCTGGATTAATTTCACCTAATAAAGTCACTTCTTCACCAGTCCCACAGCTAAATGCTTGGTCAGGACCAGTGGTAATACCTGGATTCATGGTATTGTCCTCAATGGTGAATGTCGCCGCATTTGTACAGCCATTGATTATATTGGTTACGGTCACAGAATAAGTGGTTGGGATGTCAACAACTGCCACTGAATCTGTAGTTGTAACTGGCGCACTCCAAGCAAATTCTGCATTCGGAATATTAGTTGAAACCGTCAAGGTATCAGTTGCATTATTACAACTTAAAAAGCCAGCTACTGCCGAAAGAGTAATCATTGGTTCTGCAATATCTTCGGTGACCACCACTAAGGAAACTGCCGAACACATATTTTCTGTATTGGTAACCATAAGAGTATAAGTCCCTGCGGTCATCACGCTCTGTTGGATATCACTCCCAATTTCCATTCCATTGAAAATCCAAGAGTACTCAAATTCCATTCCCATGGAAGAGCCGCTACCATCAAGAATTGCAGTGCTATTCAAACAAGTTAAAACCATATCTACACCAGGATTTGAAACAGGCTTCAAGGTGTCGCCCATGACCATGACTAGACCAGTTGCCGTACAGCCATTTCCAGTATCTGTTATCAAAACGGTATATTCGCCTGGGCCGCAAGCATCAATTTGCGGAAGCGTAGCATCACTACAAACACCACCATTACCCGTCGCTGACCACAGAAACTCTAAAGTACCGCCCGAATTACTCGTAGAAGCGGAAGCATCTAATTGTACCGAAACATCGCTACAACCCAGTGCACCGTTTTCACCAGCATCTGCCATCGGAGGCATCGTATTGTCAACTACTAAAATGGTATCTGAACCAACACATCCACCGCCGCTAGCAACCAGAGAAATAACATATTCTCCGGCACCAACTGTTGCAGTCGTGTCCGTTGAAGCGTAAATTGTTCCACTAATAGCCATCCATTCTGCCATGACATTCGGATTTTGCAGGTACAATGCTTCAATAATTACGGTATCCACCAAACAAGTTACTTCCAAGTCTGAACCACCATCTGGGACAGCCGTCGTTTGAGCAAAAACAATCACCGTATCACTCACCATACAGTTAGAAGTACTTTCGGTAATCGTCAAAATATAGGTACAATTTCCAAGCACTTGAGGAGTTGGTGACGTTTGTGTTCCCGGCATAATTCCCGCTGTACAGTTACTATTGATACCTGTCCATAGATACGTTAGACCATTTCCAACAGACCCCGTACCATCCAGTAATATTTCATTTTGGTCACAATCTGGTGTAAAATCTTCGCCTGCATCTGCAACAGGTGCATTTGCAGAGACACCGACAATAAAGGTATCTTCATAAGAAATACCACCTTCATCTGTAATAGTTACGCTGTATGTTCCATCGACAACCATTTCTAATGGAAAATCGTTTTCATTTCCACCATTAATCCCGGGTCCTTCCCAAAAAAATTGATAAATCCCTGAGCCGCCCATTACATTAAAATTAATGCCTCCACTATTTTCACCTAGACAATCAACGCCTGTAATGTTAATATTTGAGATGGATAAAACGTCGGTTACACAAACGGAACCGTTATTGGCCGTCAAGCCTAAATTACTATTCCCCGTCGGGGCCGTCATTACGACAATAGGCTCTGGTTCCCCGCCAATCGCTACTCCACTACAACCTCCCGGTTCGCCCAAAATAGTAAAACAAACTTCATAAATCACCGTACCATCTGACACAGATTCTCCTTGAATTTGATTGTCTGCCATCCAATTAATAACCAATTCACCATCTTCTGTGAAGTTAATATCATCATCAAAACTGGTATTATCAAAACTCAGCAAATTCCCAGTTGGTTGTACACTTTGATATTCCAATTCCAAAATATCCCAAGTAATCGAATAATTATTCTGAGTCATTTGGTTGAAATTTTCAACAGAAATGTCTACACAAGTCGTCGCCCCCTGCGCACCAAAATTATCAGAAACAGATACAATATATTCCGCTGGATTTTCTACACAAACTTCGCCTGGCTGACCATTCATCCCCACATTAATGCCATTGGAAGTGGCCGTTTGAATATCAATAGCAAATGGCGTTTCGTCAATCGTAATAGCAGTACATTCACCTGGGTCGCCAACAATATCGAAGCAAACCGAGAAAATTACCGTACCGTTTGGACGATTAACTGGGTCTCCAAAAGGTTCCCATTCAAAACCTAAAGAACTACTTGCCGTAAACTGGGCAAGGAAGTTAAATTGCTCTAAATCAGGCAAATCACCAAAAATAACATGCGAATATTCCAAGACTTCACCCGTTCCATTCCAGTTCATCGAAAACATAACACGAGTAATGTCATCAAAATCTGCTACTTCAAAATCAATACAAATTTCATCACCTGGGAAGCCAGAGCCACTACCAGCTATTACAGTAATACCTTGCGTCGGTTTTACATCAACCAAGGCACTATTGGTATTCATGCCAATGTCAGCAGGCGAACTGTCTTTACTTACGACTACAATTGGTTCTGGGTCATTCGTGATAGAAACGACACTTGATGAACCGCCACTTCCAACTACGGTAAAGCAAATTGAAAAGAGTATTTCTCCATCATTTAAAGTTTCGTGAGAAAGAATAGAAGAGCTTTCCCAATGGAAACCCAATTTTCCGGAATTGACCATATTGGTCGTAAAGTTTTGCGGGAAACCGATATTATTTGGAAAGTTATTATTGAAATTTTCAATGCCTTCAAAATTCAGCACGTTAGAATTCCAATTTAAAGAAAAACCAAGTTCTCGAATTTCAAAAAAGTCTTCCACGGTAATGTCAATACAAAATTCTTCACCAATGCAAACCTCTTGGTCTTGCATATTTAAGGTGATACCATTTGGATTAAAATTGTCGATAGAAATCGTTCCACCATTAACAATCGGTTGCAAGTTCGGATCCATTGGATTAATAGTCGGACTGGTTGTATCAACTACCTCAATCGGCACCGGCTCATCCGAAATCGTAAACGGCGATACATTTCCACCGTCGCCTGACAGTTCAAAACACAATTCAATGATTGTCGTCCCGTCAGCCAGCGTCGTTCCGTTGGGATTGAAGAGGTCAAACCAGGAAACCGTAATATAGCCATCTCCCGAATTGCTTTCCCCAAAGTTCACCTCTGGTGCTAAATTGAAACTTTCTACACTGATAAACGTGACCTCATTTTGGTCAAAATTTATCGTAAATTGCATACTTTGAATATTGGAGAAATCTTCTATCGAAATGTCCACACAAACCGTTTCGCCCATTTGTCCACTCGCAGAAGACGCATTGAAAGTCACGGGTGTATAACCAACCGAGACGCTAGTGCAAGAAGATTGCAACAATAATCCAATATTATTACAATTGGCATTTAATCTGGTAACATAAGTATTTAAAGGATCGTCTGTGATTTTTATTTCAGAATATCCGCCATAAATACCCATCACATCAAAGCATATTTCGAAGAGTGTCTCATCGTCATCCAAAGTTTCAGAGGGGACAGTTGGCATATCATTACAATCCAGATTATCATCGGAATCCCAATCAAAGGTCAGCATCCCATTATTGGTCAACGAAGCTGAAAAATCAAAATCAGATAAGTCTAAATTAAGCATAGTCCCATTCAAATTTTGGATACTTGCAAATTGTAAAATAGTCGGATCCCAGTTGACGGAAAAGTTAATTTCAATCAACTGCGTAAAATCCAATGTATTGACAGGAACACAAATTTGGTCGCCAGCATTGGCTTCAATATTGCCTTCCGGAAAAAAGGAAAAAGACGGTTGCGCAACTATACCTGCTGCAAACAAACCGGTGGTGAGTATCAGTAATATTAATAATTTCTTCATTGTCGTAATCAAATTTGGGCTAAAGAACGTCAATTAAATGATGGAAAACTATTTAAGCAGGCGTTCCTAATTTGTAATGTGTAATCGTTTGAAAAGGAAAATGCGGAATTTATCAGCAATATAAATCATGGTGATTTTAAAAATCACCATGATTTATAACCTCTAAAAACCTAATAAATTTATCTATCTAAAGAATAGGAGATATTTATTTCGTGCGACGGACCAGCAAATGGTCCAAACGAACTAAAGTTATAATCGTAACCATAGCCAATGCGGATGGTGTTATCCAATCCTGCGTTATTCCCCAGCAAAATACCCGCTTCTGCGTGCACTGCCTTCGAAGTCGAACCACCAATTCCTATCCAAAATGTAGATTGCATTTGATAACGAAAATTGAAATCAATATTGACATCTGCGCCTTTAACGTATTTTGCCCAAACCGTTGGTTCGACAAAACTTTCGTCTTTAAAACGCAGTAAATACCCTGCCATAGCATACATATGTTGAATTCTTTGCGTTTGGAACTCGCCATTGTCGGTCTGGTAAGAAAGGTCCAAACCGAGCACTTGCGGCACGGAAATTCCACCGTACACGTAGTCACCTCTGCGAACATATTTGTAGGCATATATTCCAAATCCCACATCTGGTGAAATTTTTGATTGGCTTTCACCATCTAAAATATCCCCTTGCTCGCGAAGGGTGATTTCTTCTCCATTTACTCGGTATTGTACGATACCACCAGTTAAACCAACCGAAATACCCCCATAATATGGGTCAGGCGAAATCACACCACCAATTCTACCATAGACCCCAGTATTACTGGTAGGTCCGGTTTCATCGTGCAAGATGTAGCCGCCGCTAAGAAGACTAAATCCCGTATTTTCGTAAAGGTATTCGCCACGTAAAATGGCAGTGGTAGGTCCATTTTTCAAGCCTGTCCATTGGTTGCGATAAGATGCGCCAAACGTCAAATTTTGATCGTGCGCAAAATAACTACTGCCAATGGCTGCAGGATTTAAAATGGTCTGGTACTCTCGATACTGCGTAAAAAGAGGTAATTGCTGTGCGTTCACATTTAAGAACACCAACAGCAGGATGCTGATAAGCATTAATTGTAATCTGTCCATGGGAAAAAAGTTTTGGTAGCGCAAAATTAGCAAAATAATTTAGCAGCATCCTAATTCCATAAAGAATTTTTCGTTATTTGTAAAAAATCTATCTTTCCTGCCTTGTGTTCCTGCTGTTGTGTCGTTTTCTGCAAAAAATAACTCTACGCTTGCGAAGAAAAGGGCTTCGCGACATTTATTATATGTTGTTTTTAATCTTTAAATAATTTGTAAGGTTGGATTATGTATTTCGTTATTTTATATTTGAAGCGATTATTATACCAAAAATGAAAGTTGAAGTTTCAAATAAATAATTTTTGATTCCTAATTTTCACCTTTTCTGCCTTTTCCAAAGTCTTCAACGTCCGAATCACCGTTTCTACTCTCAACCCTATCAAATTTGCTATCATTTGTCGAGTCATATCTATAGCGTAATCCCATTTTTGGTTTGCATTTTTTTTCAAATATTGTAGTAGAGTCATAATCTGATGTTCGGCATCAAATCCTTTAACTTTTTTTGATAAAATAGCCTTAAAACGCAATCGTTTAGACAAAATTTTCAGTAATTCTAAACTGATAAATCTATTTTCTTTCAAAAAATCAAAAAATCGATTTTTTTCCAAGCAAATCAACTGAGTCTTTTCTACAGCAACGACATTTGCAGGAAATACAAAATCCCCAAGAACAGCGGGTTCGCCAAAGTTTTGTCCATCTTTAAAAATCCCTTGAATTGTCTCTTGACCTTCATCGTTGTAATTATTCATTTTCACGACACCAGCCAATATTTGATAGAAGAAAACGGCATGTTCCCCCTTCTGCACCAACATTTCCCCCTTCTCCAAATGCTTTTCTACCGCTCCGTATTTTCGCAAAAGTTCAATATAAATACTACTTTATAGTAGCCTGTATCTTTGCATTATCGAAAGAAAGCGTCATTTCAAAATAAGCATGATGCTTTTAATATCCAACTAAAAAATGTACCAAAATGACAAATTCAATAGTTTTTAATAAACCTAACAGTAAAATTGATACAAATGATTCTCAAAAGGAAAGTATCCAAGAAAAATACTTTAGGAACGTGAAATAAATAAATTCAACATTTAAGTAACGGTAAAATAATAAGTCCACCATCTGGCAACATTTATTTTGTTCTTAGTTTTTACTTTTGAAATAGGAGTTATCTCTACATAATGACTGTTTCAAAAGTGGAAAATAAGAGCAAAAGAAATACTTTATAGATGGCGGAGTTATTTTTTTACCGTTACTAAACAATTTCTTTTGCCCTTATTTTCTCTTTTCCTCCCGTTTGTGGGCTTGAGCATTTTACTCTTTTTTGGAAACATCATCTTATGTACACTTTTTGGAATACTATTCTGTTTCATCAACCCGGCTACAAAGGCAATGCTTTTTCCAAACATGCCGATTTAGCCGTCGAACCTGCTCATTTTCAAGGTGGACGACTTTATTTTAAAAAAAATTGACCAAAATTTTCAAGGGAATCTTGCTGAAGAAACTAAAGATAGGGTTGATAAAATGGCGCTACTTTTTATGTCTAAAATTCAACATCTTAGGGATAACCCTAGCGCAACGCCTCATTAATTTTTCACAACAAAATTAAATAATCTCTTAGCTTTTGAAAAGCCTTTAAATTTCCATTTAAGAGGTTTAGCTAATTGATCATTATGAAAAGTGATATAGCTTCTTATTTTGTCCTCAAGTTCTTTGACAGATAAAAAATCACCATTTTTGATAACGTGTCCCTGTACTTTAGCGAACCAATTTTCAATGGGATTTAACCAGGAGCAATGTTTGGATGTAAAAAATAGATGAATGCGATGATGTTCGGATTCTAATAACCTCTTTCGCGTTTGCATATTTCTCAAAATACCGCTTTCACCTTTGACACCCAAATCGCCTTGTGTATACCCGCCTTCTTCTGCGATAAAGCGCACTAAAGTTTCAGAAAGGTGTGTATTTAATTGATCAGATAGAATAACAATTTTATCCATTTCAGGCAGGATTGACACTGTTTCTTTGATGAAATTTCCAAAATATTGCTCGTCACGCGTTGGTTGGAAATGAGCATTTGTCAATTCTCCATTGCGTACGTTTACTGCTGCGATTAGAGTCGTCGTTCCATGGCGCTCATACTCATATTCGCGACGTTTATGACCACCTTTGCTTTGTGGCACAGTTCCTTCGTGACGTTCAATAGCTTGTATACCTGTTTTTCATCCACACTAAATAATACCAACTAAGAGTTGAAATGTGTTGATTATCAGGGAGTTATCTTTTTTCGTTTCAGTGATTAAATAGTTGATAACTATGTGTATGTGGCAGCAAGCCAACGACTTAGGAACAAAACAATTTGCTTGCGTTTTATTTTGATAAAAAATATACTTATTTTAAGTATTTATAAAACAGATGCGAAAAGTAGTTTTTTTTTCTATTTTAAAGGTACGAACCAAAAAAAATAGAATATATGAGAAATACCGATAAACTTATCGAAATCTACTTTCACGTCTGCGACTGCTACGATACAGATTTAGTTCTTCACTACCAAAGAATGAGCAATAATTATAGCCCTAAATTTACAGATGAAGAAGTGATTACAATTTTTCTCTTTGGTATAATCGTTGAAAAAAAAGAAGCATCAAGGAAATCTATAATTTTGCGGATAATTCCCTTCGCTCATGGTTTCCTCGTTTGGTCGATACTTGCGAAGGTTTTCTGACAAGATTGAATAATTTGCCTGCTGTTTTTCCAGTCATTTGCCAATTGTTGCTTGAGGCAAAAATGCGGAAAATTCATCCCGAAAAAATAAGACGTTATCAAGGGCTTATTGCT